>NZ_CANPVT010000008.1:0-300000 GCF_947581735.1 Candidatus Palauibacter soopunensis | reverse complement strand
AGCGGGGCAGCACGAGGCCGCGTCGTCCATCGAAGTGCACGAGGAGGCCGTGTGGATCCTGCTTGAGACCCTCGGACTGATCGAGGAAGGAAGCGCGCCGGGCCCGGGCGACCTGAGGGCGCGCCTCGCTCGCCGCGCAGAAGGCTTGCCGAGAGTGCTGGATGTCCGCTATCGCCACGTTGTCTCGGAGGAGGACGAATTCCGGATGCATCCGGGGTTCAGGAACTTCGACGTGGTCGAGGCGGGGCAGGAACTCGGCGCGGACCGGACCGGACCGGTGCGGACGGCGTTTGCAGGCCGCGTCTTCCTCCCGCTCTACCAGCGACAAGGCGACGACGGTTTCTTCATCGTGCGGCAGCGCGCTGCCGAGTGGCTGACGGTGTCCCGGCTTCTGCGAACGGCCGGTGCGGATCGCACGGCCACTTGGCTTCCGGGCGTACGGCCGCATCCCGAGCGGAGCGATGCCGTCGTCGTGGCGCGCTGGGCCCGCAGCCGGTGGGTGATCGGGCTCCTCCATCTCATGGGGTTCACCGCCCGGGGCGAGAGCGGCGGGGCGGTGATGGTCCGGCGCCAGGAAGGGCCCGCCCGCCAGCCGGAGTCTGCGTCTACGGGCGGTTAGCGACCCGTGGCTCGTCGCCGGCCCCGGTTCGGAACCCGCGCCGCCGCGGTCGCACTCGCGGGCGCCGCCGTGTGGCTGGGCGCGTGCGGAACGGAGGTCACGCCGCCTGAGCCCCGAGAGAACCGGAGTCCGGTCGCCGTGGATGCCCTTCCCGACCTCGATGTACGGCTCGGGCATCCGGCGGTCATCGACGCGGCCGCCTGGTTCCGGGACCCGGACGGCGATGCGCTGACGTTCGCCGCCAGATCACTCGATGCCGGTGTGGCCCGCGTGGCGGTGGCCGGAGATCGGATCACGCTGGAAGGGGTCGGACCGGGATCCGCGACCGTGGAGGTGACGGCCCGCGATGGCGGCGGGCTCTCGGCCGCGCAGCGCTTCGAGGCGACGGTCGGAGCCGGCGTCGCGCTCTCCCTCGGCGTCGCCCAGGCGCGGGAGGGCGGCAGCGCGCGGGTCGAAGTCGTGCTCGACGAGGCCGCGGGATCGCCGCTGACCGTGCGCTATTCGCTGGGCGTGGATGATGCGCGGCTGACGGATGACGCGGATTCGGCGGACGTGCTGCACGCGGGCGAGGGCGAGATCGAAGTCCCCGCGGGAGCGAGCGGCGCCGTCATCGAGATCCGCATCGCCGACGACGCTGAGATCGAGCCGCCCCGCGAAGTCCTCACTCTTTCCCTTGAGCGGCCCGCCACCGGGAGCGGCTTCGTGCTCGCCCCTCCATCCAGCGCCGTGGTGGTCATTCGGGAGGGCGTGTGCGACCGGACGGCCGCCGTGCGCGACGCGATCGTGCGCGGGCTTCGGGCGGACGACTGCAGCGCCCCCGACGGCCAGGCACTGGCCGAACTCCGCTCTCTCCGGGTCAGGCCGCGGGAGCCCGGCCTCGAGGCGGGAACCGGAGCCGTCCTCGGCGGACTCCGCCCGGCGGACCTGAGCGCCCTCTCCGGCCTGGAATGGCTCTCGCTCCAGGACTACCGGCTCGGAGCCCTTCCCCCCGGGGCCTTCTCCGACCTCTCCAGTCTGGAGGTGCTTAATCTCGCGGGAAACCTGATCACTGACCTGCCGCCGGGCGTGTTCGCGGGCCTCCGCAGGCTCGAGTGGCTTTCCCTGGTCGACAATCGGCTGCAGGCGCTTCCGGCGGGCGTCTTCGGCGACCTCGCCGGCCTGCGGGAGCTGTTTCTGCAGGACAACGAACTGCGCGCCCTGCCCCCGGGCGCGCTGACGGGCCTCCGGAGCCTGGAGCGGCTGACGCTGGGCGGGAACGAGACCGCCTTCGCCTTCCCCGTGCGGCTTGTCCGAACGGACCACGAGGACCCGACGGCTCCGGGCCCGGCCAGGATCGAGGCCCGGATACTGGAGGGCGCGCCCTTCGACGTCCGGCTCCCCGTCTTCGCCCAGGGGGGGACGCTCTCTGTCGACTCGGTCCTCGTGCGGGCGGGCACGACGGCGAGCGCCGCCGTGACGCTGACTCCCGGCAACGCCGCCGATTCCCCGATCTCCGTGACCGTCGGCACGGACGAGGCGCTCACGGAGGCCTGCGAGAATCGTTGCGATGGTTTCGATCTCGTCGCGGGCGACCCGCTCGTCGTGTCCAACCCCGCGTCGGTTACGCTGTCCGTGCCGTCCGCATATCTCACGCAGGCCGCCCAGGACCGGGAGGGCCGCGTACCGCTGGTGGCGAACCGGCGTGCCCTCCTGCGCGTCTTCGCGACCGCCGATGAAGTCAACGGCTTCCGGCCGGGAGCCACCGCGACCTTCTTCCACGACGGAGTGGAGGCGTACCGGACGGAGCTCGACCCTCCCGGCGGAGGAATCCCGCTCACGGTGGACGAGAGCCGGCTCGAACGGTCCTTCAACGCCGTCATACCGGGCCACGCACTGCAGCCGGGCGTGCGCATGGTCGTGGAACTCGATCCGGACGGCGCCCTCCCCCTGACCTCGTCGAGCCGGTCCCGGTTCCCCGAAGAGGGTCGGCACGACGTCGACGTTCGGCAGATGCCCCCGCTGCGCGTGACACTCGTTCCCGTGCAGTACCATTCGGAGGAAAACCGGGACGTGAATCCGCGCGTGGCGGCGTTCGCGGGCGAACTCGCTGCGGCGGCCACGGGGGCGGGCTCGGACGCCTCCCGGAGCGTGCTGCGTTACGCCCGCACGGTTCTGCCGATCGGCGACCTGCACCTGACGCTTCGCGAACCCTACCACACCTGGGCGGACACCTCGGAAGCGGGGGTCATCGGCCTCATCCGGGAGATCGAACTGCTCCGGACGATGGAAGCGGAGGACCCCCAGGAGCATTACAGCGGGATTTTCGGAGTCCCGAAGCCTCTCTCGCGGCACCCCGACGCGTACTGGATCGACGGTCTCGGGATGCTGGGTGGGCGGAGCTCCCTCACGGGCTCACACGGACCGGACGGCCTGTTGCAGAGGACGGGCCGTCTCCGCCTCGTGTTCGCGCACGAGCTGGGGCACAACCTCGGGCGCCCGCATACGCCCTGTGACGAGCCCGTCACCGACCCCGGGACGGTGGATCCCGACTATCCCTGGCCCGACGGCCATATCGGCGTGTGGGGACACGATTTCGGAGACGATGGCGGGGACGGGACGGGCCTCGGGCATCTGTTCAGTCCGGAGGGATACCGGGACCTGATGTCCTATTGCTATCCGCAGTGGATCAGCGACTACAGTTTCACGAAAATGTTGGAGTTCCGCCTCGCGGGCGCCGGCGGTACCGGGGTTTCGGCGTCCGCGTACGCGGCGGATCGCGGAACCGGGCGGGCCGATATGCTCCTGCTTTGGGGCGGCGTCGACGATGGCGAACTTCGGCTGGAACCCGCCTTCGTCCGCGCGACATCCGCGCAGCTTCCGTCGCGGCCGGGCCCCTATCGGCTGTCGGGCCGCGACGCGGCGGGGCGGATCCTGTTCTCGCTCGGCTTTGCCCCGACTCCGGTCGCGCACGGGATCGATGACGAGAGCCGCGCGTTCGCATTCGCGATCCCCTTCGACCCCACCTGGGGAGAGGAGCTGGATCTCCTTACGCTGAGCGGCCCCGAGGGATCGACCTCGGTGGGCCGGGATCGCGGGGATCGCGCCGCGTTGATCATCGACCGCCTCGCCCGCCGCGTCCGCAGCATCGCCCGCGACCTGCCCGGTACGCTCCCGACGTCGTTGCGATCGGAAGGCGACAGGCTGGAAGTCGTGCGCGGCCTCCCGCGACACCCGGGCTGAGGCTGCTGCCACACTAGCCGTAGATCGCAAGCACCTGTCGGAGGGCGTCGATGTCGCGCGGCTCGTTGTAGACGTTCGGCGAGACGCGCAGGGCATCGCCGCGCAGGGAGGCGTAGACGCGGGCCTCGGCGAGGCGGGCGTCCACCTCGGCGAGATCGCAGCCTGCGGGCAGGCGGACGCCGAGGATGTTTCCCGTGCGCCACTCGTCGTCCTCGATCGCCCAGCCGCGGACGCGCAGTTCATCCGCGAGGCCGGACAGCAGGGCGCGGCAATAGTCGAGGATGCGGGCGGGGTCCCAGTCGAGGATCAGGTCGAGCGCCTCGATGAGCATCGGCACGAGGATGAAGTTGGATGTCTGGCCGACGTCGTATCGGGCGGCCCCTTCCCTGTATTCGTCGGTATAGTCGACGAGACCCTGAAAATCCTCGGAGCCGCGGCGCGAGATCCACGTTTCCTCGAGCGGCGTGCCGTCGTCGAAACGGGGACCGTAGTACCCGAAGGCGGTCGAATAGGGCCCTAGGAGCCACTTGTACCCGACGGTGATCAACGCGTCGGGCTGAAAATGCTCCACGTCGAACGGGACGGCGCCGATGGACTGCGAGCCGTCGATGACGAGCGCGGCGCCGACTTCGCGCGCCCGCTCCCCCGCCGCCTCGATGTCGATCCGCGTGCCGTCCGTCCAGTGGCAGTGCGGGAGAGCGACGACGGCGGTGTCCGGCCCGATCGCCTCCAGCAGCCGCTCGTTCCACAGCGCGGCGGACGGGGGCGGCCCGGGGCGGTCCACCGTTCGGATTTCGCAGCCGCGGGCCGCCGCGCGGCGCCGCCACGCGTAGACGTTGCTCGGGAACTGTGCGCCGAGGACGACGATGTTCTGTCCCGGTTTGAGCGGGAGATTCCGGGCCGCGACTTCGATGCCGTAGGACGCGGAAGGCGCGAGCGCGATCCGCTCCGGCGGGGCGTTGATGAGGCGCCCGAAGCGCTCTCTCGCACGATCGCAGTCCGTGAAGAAAGCTTCGCTCGGGAAGGGCGTGGGCGAGCACTTGCGGCGAATTCCCTCCATCCCCGCCTCCGCGACCGGGCGCGGGAGGGGTCCGAGGTATGCGCAGTTGAGAAAATGTGCGCCTTCGTCGAGTGCGAACCGACGCTTCTGGCAGGCGAGTGCCGTGTTTTGTCGTCCCATCATCCGCCTCTCAAATTAGCCCTCAGTCGAGCGCGGTCCACCTTGCCGGTCGCCGTCCGGGGGAGACGGTCCAGCATCTCCCAGCGGCGGGGCACGCGCGGACCCGACAGCCGCTCGCGGCACCACGGATCGAGACGGGCGGGGAGATCGGGATCCTCCCCGGCGATCACGGCGACCACAACCTGCCCCCACCGGCCATCCGGCATGCCGATGACCGCGGCTTCGCCGACCTCCGGGTGGGCGTTGAGCACCGCCTCCACGTGGGCGGGGTCGACATTCGCGCCGCCGCTCACGATCCGGTCGCGCAGGCGCCCGGTCACCTCGAGGCGACCCCGCTCGTCGAGACGGCCGAGATCGCCGGTCGCGAACCAGGCGCCGGGGGGCCGCGCGGGCTCTCCGACGTATCCCCGGAACAGCGTGTCGCCGCGCACCTCGATGTGCCCCGGGGTCGGCGCGCCGTCCCCCCCCGCGGCGGCATCGCCGGGCGGGCGGATCCGCACTTCGACGCCGGTCAGCGGGACGCCGGCCGACCGGTCGCCGGCGCGCACCTCCGCCGGCGTGGCCGTGGTGACCTGCGACCCCGCCTCGGTCAATCCGTACGTGAGCGCGATCGGCCACCCGGCGGAAAGAGCCCGCTCCGCCAGGTCCGGCGGGGTCGCCGCGCCGCCCAGCAGGACGGCGCGCAGAGAGCCCGGCGGCCGGGCGCCGACGGCCAGCAGCCCGTGCAGCATGGCCGGCACGAGCGAAACGTGCGTCACGGCGAGTTCGCCGAGCGCCCGGGCGACGGAGGCGGCGTCGAACCGCGGCCCCGCCAGCGCGACCGTGGCGCCCGCGGCCGCGGCCCTCAGCGGCACGGCGAGCCCCCCGACGTGCGCCCAGGCGAGCGTCGCGAGCCACCGGTCGCCCGCGCCGAACCCGAGGCGCTCGTTCGAAGCGACGGCGTTCGCGCGCAGCGACCGCCATTCGTGCGCGACGAAGCGGGGCAGGCCTTCGGTTCCGGATGTGGGAAGGATGGCGCCGATTCCAGGGAGGCCGTCTCGTGCCCGAGCCGTCGCGGGAGTGCCGGGATGCGCTCCCGCGGCATCCCGCAGGTGCAGGGCGATCTCTCCGATCCCGGGGACGGTGAGCGCCCGTGACCTCCACCCGGACGTCGGCCACGCCGCTCCTCTCCCGGTGAGGGCGGCGGCTGGCTGGAGGGCCGCGACGAAAGCGTCCCGCTCGTGCGGCGTCCATCCCGCGTGGGCGGGCGCGAGCACCGGGGCGCTCCCCGGTGCGGCCTCCGGCGCCACGGCGGCGAGGGCGGCCGCGCCCGCCGGATCCAGCGGGAATTGGTGAGCGACGACGGCCCCCGCCCCCACGCCCTCTTCCTCCAGGATCGCGGCCACCGCGTCGCCCGCGGCGCGGATCTCGGCCGCGGACCACGCGCGGTCGCCCGACACGAGCGCGAAGGACGACGCGGAGGCGGGCGTGGCGGGGTCGTTCACCACAGACAGCCGACCGCGAACAGAAGCCCCCAGGCTCCGGTCGTGCGGGCCGTGGCCGCGAGGGCGGCGTTCAGCGTCCGCGGGTCCTCGTACGTCCACACGACCCGCAGCGGAGCGGCCGCGAACAGCGTTGCGCCCGACGCCAGAAGTGTCCCCGCCGGCCACCATCCCGCCAGGACGCCGACGGGCGGCACGACCGCTGCGACCGCGACGAGAAGAGAGTACTGGACCCGCGTCGCGGACGGCCCGATCCGCACCGCGAGAGTGCGCTTTCCCGCCGCCGCGTCGGTCGTGATGTCGCGCAGGTTGTTCACGACCAGGATCGCCGTGGCGAGCGCGCCCGCGCCGAGTCCCGCGAGCAGCGCCTCGGGCGCCCAGCGGGAGAGTTGCACGTAATGCGTGCCGGCCACCGCGATGGGACCGAACAGGATCAGCACGGCGAGATCGCCCAGCCCGTGATAGCCGTACGGCCACGGCCCACCCGTGTAGCAGACCGCCAGCAGGATCGAGCCCACGCCGATCCACACGATCGGCCATCCGCCCACGATCGCCAGATAGACGCCGACCGCGACGGCGAGCGCGAACGAGACCGCCGCCCCGCGCCGGACGGCGGCCGCGGTCAGGAGACCGGCCTGCGTCACCCGCGGCGTGCCGAGCCGGTCGGCCGTGTCCGCCCCGCGCGCGAAATCGGAATAGTCGTTCGCGAAGTTCGTGCCGATCTGAATCAGCAGCGCGGCGCCGAGCGCCGCCAGAAATGGGGCGACGGCGAAACCGCCGTCCTTCCACGCCAACCCGCCGCCCGCGAGCACCGGCCCTGCCGCGGCCGGCAGCGTGCGCAGGCGCGCGCCGGCGATCCACGCGCCCGCGCTGCCGGGCGTTACGGACGCCAAGGGTACTGTCTGAAGTTCGGCGGGCGCTTCTCGAGAAAAGCGTTCTTCCCTTCCTGGCCCTCCTCCGTCATGTAGAAGAGCATCGTCGCATGGCCCGCGAGTTCCTGGAGCCCGGCCTGTCCATCGCAGTCCGCGTTCATCGCCGCCTTCAGGCACCGGATCGCGAGCGGACTCTTCCCGAGGATCTCGCGCGCCCAGTCGACCCCCTCCGCCTCCATTTGCGCCAGCGGCACGACCTTGTTCACGAGCCCCATCCGCTCGGCCTCGTCCGCTCCGTACTGCCGGCACAGGTACCAGATCTCCCGCGCCTTCTTCTGTCCCACCGACCGCGCCAGGTACGAGGAACCGAACCCGCCGTCGAAGCTCCCCACCTTCGGCCCCGTCTGCCCGAACACCGCGTTGTCCGCCGCGATCGTGAGGTCGCACACGACGTGCAGCACATGCCCGCCGCCGATCGCGTACCCGGCGACGAGCGCGATGACCGGCTTCGGCATCGAGCGGATGAGGCGCTGGAGTTCGAGGACGTTGAGGCGCGCGACCCCGTCCTTCCCCACGTATCCGGCCGTCCCGCGCACCCGCTGGTCGCCGCCGGAGCAGAAGGCCCACTTCCCGTCCCTCGAAGGACCGTTCCCGGTGAGGAGGACGACGCCGATCCGCTCGTCATCTCTCGCGTCCTGAAACGCCTCGTACATCTCGAACAGCGTGTCGGGCCGGAACGCGTTGCGCACCTCGGGCCGGTTGAAGGCGATGCGGGCGATCCCGTCGCTCTTGTGATAGGTGATGTCCCCGTATTCTCCGGCCGACTCCCAGTCGACGCCGCTTTCCGGGGGCGAGAAGGTCTCTGCCATCGCGGGTTCTCCCTCAGATCTCGCGGCGCGCCGCCTCCTTCGCGCTTTCGATCGCGGCGGCGCGCTGCTGCCAGTTGTGTTCACGCTCGACGCGCGCCTCCGTGAGGCGGACGCCCCGGCCCTCCGATTCCGGGCCCGGCGGCTCCATTGCCTCCCGCAGTTCGGCGGTCGACGAGACGAGACGGTGCGGGATTCCGGCGGCGGCGGCAACTGCGCCCAGATCGACGGACTGGGGCATGACGACATAGGGGGTGAAGGGCGGATCGTGCTCCCGGATCGGCAGCATGTGGAAGATGCCGCCGCCGCGGTTCTGGATGACGACGAGATGGAGCGAGATGCCGGGCGGGCGGTCCACGAGCAGGGCGCCCACATCGTGGAGCAGCGTGAGGTCGCCGATGAGCGCGGCCGCGGGCCGTCCCGAGGCGGCCGCTGCGCCGAGCGCCGCGCTCACGTTGCCATCGATCCCGCTCGCGCCCCGAAGGCCGAGGGGGCGCAACGGTCGATCCGTCGCCCGCGCGAAGGCGTCCACGTCGCGAATCGGCATCGAATTGCCGATAAACCAGGGCGTCCCTTCCGGGAGGCTTCGCGCCATCGCGTCGGCGATGGCGCCCTCGAACCACGTCTCCGCCAGCGACGGTTCGACCGCGAGACGCGCCGCGCGGTCCATTGCCCGCCAGCGCTCGGCCCAGGCCTCTTCCGCCACTCCGGAGCCGGTCGCTGCCGCGCGCTCGAGGGTCGCGACGGGATCCCCGGTCAGCGGGCGCGCGCTCGTGGCCAGATGATCCCGCCAGCGGTGCGCCGCGTCGAGAACGAACTGGTGCGCGTCCGCGTGCCGCTCCAGGTAGCGGCAGACCGCCGCGGAGGTCGGCGCGCGTCCGACGCGAACGACCAGATCCGGGCGCAGCGCCGTGACAACTTCGTCGGCACGGAGCGAGAGATCGGCGCTGCTCATCGTCCAGCGCGCCGCGCCGGAGCCGAAACGGGCGCCGGAGAGCGGGTCGGCGACGAGCGGAGCGCGCATCCGGGCCGCCAGCGCCAGCGCGGCGCGGCCAATCCCGGACCGCTGGTTGGGGCCGCACACGATGAGCGGGCGCCGCGCGCCCTGCAGCGGCGCGGCGAGTTCGCCCCCGGCGTCCGGCGGCAGGGCCCCGGGCGCGTCGCCGGACGTCGCGGGGCCGGGGAGACGCGGCTCCAGGCCCGGGGGCACGTCGCCCGGCAGGTGAACCGGCTCGAGCGGCTTCTCGAACTGAACGTTCAGATGCGCCGGTCCCGCGGGAGGCCCCAGCGCCGCGCGCCACGCCGCTTCCACCGCGGCGCCCAGGCGGGCGAGCCCCTCCACGGTCGGCTCCGGGAGCGCGAGGTCGATGGATCGCCGGGCGTAGCGGCCGAACAGGTTCCGCTGGTCGATCGTCTGGTTCGCATCCGTGCCCCTCAGCGCCGCCGGACGGTCCGCCGTCAGCGCGAGAAAGGGGATTTCGCTCTGGCTCGCCTCCACAGCCGCCGGAAAGAGATTGGCCGCCGCGGTGCCGGACGTCGTGACGACCGCAGCCGGCCGTCCGCTCGCCGCGCCCACGCCCAGGGCGAAGAAGGCGGCGCTGCGTTCGTCCACATGCGGGTGAAGGGTGAACCGGTCGTCCGCGGCCAGCGCTTCCACGAGGGGGGCCGAGCGGGATCCGGAACCGATGCAGGCGTGCGACGCGCCGCGGCGGGCGAGCCCGTCGACGAGCGCCCGCGCCCACAGTGCGTTCCGATTGGGCGCGGCCGGCGTCCGGCTCACCGCATCCGCGCGACACCGAGCGCCGCGAGCATCGTCTGCAGCTTCACCCGGGTCTCGTCCCATTCCGCCTGAGCCCGGGAGCTGCGCACGAGGCCCGCGGCGGCGTAGAGGCGAAACAGCGGGCCCCTGGCTACCCCGCCGCGCAACGCGGGGGCGAACTCCCCGTTCCCTTCTTCGTCGAACCACCCGACGGGACCCGCGTACCAGCCGCGACCCTCCGTCTCGCGCGCGCGGATCATTTCGAGCGCGTCGTCGCGTGGATCACCGCACACGGCTGCGGTGGGATGGAGTTTTTCCACGAGCGACAGGATGTGCGTCCCGGGCCGGGTCTCCGCCTCCAGATCCGTGCGCAGGTGCTGGATCCGTGGCAGGCGCAGGAGGGCCGGCTCCGGGATCGCTCCGATCCGGACACCCTCCTGACGCAGCCGCTCGACGATGTCCTCGACCACGACGAGATGTTCCTCCCGGTTCTTGTGGCTGTCGATCAGCTGGCGGCCGAGCCAGGCGTCCGATGCCGGATCCGCGCCGCGCGGCGTCGACCCCCCGACAGCCATCGTGCGAAAACGCCGGCCGCGTAGCGAACCGATCAACTCCGGGGCGGCGCCGACGAGGAAGCGGTCGCGCGCGAACTGCATCAGGTAGAGGTGCGCGAGCGGATTCGCCGTGCGCAGAGCGGTGAGAACGGCCGCGGAGTCCGGCGGTCGTCCGAGCGTGATGTCGATGGAACGCGCGAGCACGACCTTTCGAACCCGACTGGACCGGATCTCGTCGAGGATCTCGTTGACGGCGTGCCGCCATTGCCGGCGGTCCACGAGTTCCTCGATGGCGGTCGCGGACGGGACGGGCCCCGGCGTCGCCCCGTGGCGCTCGAGCCTGGCCAGTTGTTCGCGCGTACGCGTCGCGCGCCGGCGGAGTCGATCGATGGCCTGATCTCCGGAGGTGCCGGTGGCGAAGCGGCGCGTCACCGTCAACCACGCGCCACGTTCGTCCGCCTCGACTTCGTAGGCGGGCAGCACGAAACGCGCACTCGGAAACGCCTCCCAGAAGCCGGGCTCCCGATCCGCACGACGCGCGGGGTCGAAGGCGAAGCCGCCGTGCATACGGGGGCGCCGCGCCTCCCCATCCAGGTCGAGGATCCACGGTTCCGAGAACAGTTTCTCCGCGCGCTCCCGCATCCAGGAGATGAGACCTCGGCGAGGGGGTCCCGGCACCCCCTCCCGGCTGTCGATCTCCGCGGCGGATCCCGCGTGCGCAATCCAGTGGGGGCCGCTCTGCCAGAAGCCGCGCACGCCGACCGTCGGCGAAGCGAGCACCGCTTCGGGCTCGATGCTCGGCAAACGCAAGGTCACGCTGGCGAAGTACCCCGCCCCGCCTGCGGCCTCGACCGCCTCCTCCGCCCGCGTCCCGCGGGAGGGCCGCGCCGCCTTCATGCCGTCGCCCTCATGCCGTCATCCTCATGCCGTCGTCCTTCGACTTCACGGGCAGTCCTGTGCGCGATCGCGTGCAGTTTCGCCGTCTGTCGCGGCGTGGCCGCATATCCGCCCGACAGGAGTAGCGTGAGCGGCAGCCCCGCCCCGCGCAGCGTGCCGATGACCCACCGATCCCTTCGTTCCAGACCGGCGCGCGTGAGCGCGAGGCGCCCGAAACGGTCGCCGGCGACAACGTCCACGCCCCCGAGGTAGAAGACGAGGTCGGGGCGCGATCGGGACACGGCCTCGGGAAGGCATCGGCGCAGCGCCTCCTCGTATTCCTCATCTTCCGTGCCGTCGGGCAAGGCCACATCGAGATCCGACGGAGTGGGCCGGAAAGGGTAGTTCCCCGCCCCGTGCATGGAGAAGGTGAAGGTGTCGGAGTCGTCGGCGAACACGGCGGCCGTGCCGTTCCCCTGGTGGACATCGAGATCCACGACGAGCGCGCGGCGAATCCACCCGCCGCGGCGCAGCACCCTGACGGCGACGCCCACATCGTTCAAGACGCAGAACCCTTCTCCGTGATCCGGAAATGCATGGTGCGTCCCCCCGGCCAAGTTCGCCGCCACTCCATCTTCCAGCGCCATCCACGCCGCATTGATCGTGCCCCGGACGGCGAGTCGCGAGCGGCGGACGAGCGCAGGCGACCACGGGAGCCCGAGGCGTCGCTCCTCCGCGCGCCCGAGCGTGCCGTGCCGGAGCTTGTCGAGGTACTCCGGCGTATGCACGAGCGCCAAGTCCTCCCACGCGGCCTCCTCCGGCTCGACGACGTCCTCGGGCGCGATGATCCCGTCGCGTTCGAGGATCTGTCGGAGCGCGAGGAACTTCCCCATCGGGAAGCGGTGGCCCTCCGGCAGCGGCACCGTGTACCCGGCGCTGTAGGCGACCCGGAGTCTCGGCCCGGCCACGGGTGTCGACACTAGAAGAGCCGGAACTGGAGCCGCAGCAGACGGCCGGGCTGCGGCAGTCCGCACTGATCGAATACCGTCGCGTCCGCGAGGTTGTCCAGCGACAGCGAGGTCTGGAGGGTCCGGAAGGGTCCGCTGATCGCAAACTCCCGACTCACAACGAGGTCGACTCGGGCCGTTGGGTCGAGGTCGACGTCGGTGTCGAGATCCGGATCGACGCAGTACTGGCGTCCGATCGCCTCCACCGCGGCCCGCGCCCTGAAACCCGCGGGCAGCGGGCCCTCGACGTGCGCTCCCACGGCGATCCCGGGCTGGTACTCCGCACGAAGCGTGCGGCCCTGAAGCCGTCTGTCCGTGACGTTCACATTCTGCCACGTCAGGTCGCCGCCCACGGAGACGCCACCCCACCGCGCGTCGCCGAGAAGTTCGATCCCCGCCGCGTCCACGCGGCGCCGGTTCTCTCGGCGGAACCTCCCGTCCCCCAGCCCCGTGCGCACGATCGCATTCGAGAAACTCTGGACGAAGAGCACGGCCTGCGCCTCGACCTCCGCCCCGAACGCGTCCACTGTCCCGGTGACGCCGCCCTCCGCCGCGCGGAGGATCTCCGGCGCGAGTTCGTGGTTGGGCACGAAGCGGCCGAGCGCGCCGGAATACAGTTCCCGCAGCGACGGGAAGCGGACGCGGCGGCTCGCCCCCATGTGGAAGCGAACGCGCCTTCCGATCTGCGCGGACCCCCCGACGCGCGCGCCCCAGTCGTCGATCGTTTCGCGCGCTTCGCGCCCGCCGGTCTCCGGCGTGCTGCCGCGGTCCCAGCTCGCCCCCAGGCTGACGCGGGCGCCCGACCAGAACCCCGCGCCGGGACCCGCGAGCGGCAACTCGACCTCGCCGCCGAGACTGAACAGGCGCTGGCGAAAGGTGGACTCTCCGCCGGGCACGATACGCTCCACGTGGCGGGTCTCGGCCACCGTAAGCGCCGTCCGCACGACCCCCTCGCCGAGTTCATGGTCGGACAGGCCGCGGAAGGTGAGGGTGCGGTCGTCCGCGAACTCCTGCCCCGTAACGTCCTCATAGGCCAGCGTCTCGAATTCGTCGATCTGCGCGTCGCCCGCGTCGACTCCGATGCTGACCTCGAAGTCTCCCGTACCGAAGGGGGTGCGACCCCACCCGGTGCCGGCCGAGACCGTGCCTACGGCCCGTTTCGCCTCCGGCATCCTCCACCGCCGCGGATTCATCACGTGGAGTTCCGGCGGAATCCCTTTCTCCGCGCGATACCCGAACGTGGACATGGAGACCCACGCCCCCCCTTCGGATTCGACCCGCCCCGTGAAGAACGCGCTCGCGTGATCGAGATCGCTGTTCAGACGCCGGTTCGGGTCGGGCGTGGCCGGCTGTACGACGCCGCCGGGAAGAGGTACGCCGTCGCGCGTCCGGTAGGCGCCGCCCGCCTGCACGGACACGCCGCCGTCCCCCGAACTCCACGTGCGGCCGAGGCGCACCCCGCCGAACGCCGCGCCGGTCGCGTCCATGCCGCCCTGCATCCCGTTGAGCCGCCGGTCCGCGTCCACGCTCCCGTGTCCGATCTCGATCGAGACTACGCCGCCAAGAACGTTCGGACCGTGGAGAACCGAGGAGATGCCCCGGAAGAGCTGGATCTCGCGTGCCGCGTCGACCGGAATGAGCGAAAGATCCGTGCGCGCGTCCCAGCCGAGCGTCAGCGGCACTCCGTCGACAAGCACGGAGAGCTGCCGCGACTCGGTCCCTCGGAGCGTCGGCTGGGCCTCGCCGCGCGAGTTCTCCCGCACCTGCAGAAACGGGATCTCGCGCAATGCCTCTTCGAGGAGGGGGACGGCGGCCACGCGCGGCGCCTGAAGACTGAGGCGCACCGCGCTCGCGCCCGACACGCTGGCGACCGGCCGCAGCGCCTCGATGCGGAGTTCGCGGAGCCGGAAGGAGACCGTATCCCGGGACACGGTGTCCGGCACCTGCGCCGCGAGATCCTCCGCCGCCGCGAGACATGCCAGTGCGGCGACAAGCCGCCACGCGCCGCGCCGGGCGATTCGCCTTCCGGTCCTCCGCTTCATCCTCCGTATCATGCGCTCCCGCTTACCGGCTCCACCGTCTCTCCCGAAGCTCCGCGCCGCGCCCGCCCGCGCAGGGTGCGATCCTTCAGGAAAGACGCGCCAAGAGCAAGAAGCGCTGCCAGCGCGGCCAGCGTCCCCACGACATCGCCGAAACGCACGTATACGGTCAACTCATCCGTCGTCGATACGTCCGCCACGAAGGACGCGGGCTCGAAGAGATCCGTGCGGTGCGACACCCGCCCCAGCGGATCCACGATCTTGGAGATCCCCGTGTTCCCGGAGCGCGCCGCCCCCATCCGCGTCTCGATGGAACGCATGACGAGGTGCGCCGGGTGCTGCCACAGCGCGCTCGAGCGGCTCCACCACGCGTCGCGACCGTACCATGAGTCGTTCGTGATGTTGACGAGGAAATCCGCGCCATTCCGCCGGTAGTGCCGCGCGAGCGGCGAGAAGATGGACTCGTAGCAGATCATCGTCCCGTATGCCGCAGTTCCCTGTTCGGTCGAGATCTCGATCGGCGACTGCCAATCCCCGATGCCCAGTCTACCCGTGTAGGGAATGCGACTCAGCCATTGCGGGGGGATGAAGGGAACCCGCTCCACCATCGGCACGACGAACCGTTTGTCGTACCGGTTGACGAGACCGTCCCCGGGGCGGAAGTGGTAGGCCGAGTTGAACGGCTGGTACTCCTCGGGGCCGACGTCGTCGCCGCCGCGACCGCCTACAAGCACCTCCGCCTCCAGCACGGCGCCGAGCCCCTCCGCCCACTGATGGGCCTCCGGCCAGCCGCGATGGGGATAAGATGGCAGCGGGTCCAGCACGGTGGACGTCAGCATCGTCTCGGGAAAGATCACGAGGTCCATACGCTCGCGGCCCGCCCAGGGTGACGTCAGCGTCTCGGTCGAGCGCAGGGCGCTATCGGTAGAAGCGACGGGATCGAGATCCCTGAGGTGCTGAGGCACGTTGGGCTGGACGACGCCCACCCGGGCCGCGGTGCGGACCTCGATCGTCTGCCACCGCGCCACCGAGTAGGTGATGGGGAGCGCGAGCACGAGCAGGAGCCCGGCCGCCGGTCGCCGCAGCGCGCGCCATCCGCCGGCGCGGTACGCCAGGAACCCCGACGCGGCGAGGGCGTTCGCGAGCGCGAGCCAGAAGGAGAGGCCCCGCGAGCCCACGAGATCCGCCGCGCCTATCAGGATCGGGTAGTTGGACAGCGTGTCCCCGAACTGCATCCAGGGGAAAGAGACATCGAGCAGGTGGGCGCGCAGCACCTCCCCGGCGGTCCAGAAAACGGGAAAGACCAGATGGAGGGGCCACCCCAGCCGACTCCGGACAAGTTGTATCCCTCCGGCCACCCACGACATGAACAACGACAGGATCAGAATCGGAGCGACGAACGCAAACAGCGCCCACCAGGTGTAGAACACGAGCGCCACGAAGAGCCAATAAAGGACGAGCGTGTAGTAGACGAGCCCGAAGAGAAATCCCCCCTTGCGGGCCTGCTTTCGGCCCTCCGCCGTCGCCGGGAGTCCCTCGAGCCAGACGATGAAGGGGACGAGCGCGACGAACGACGTGACGAGAAGATGGAAGGGGGGATGGGCGAGCCCCATCAACACTCCGCCGAGGAGGAGGGCACCGGCCCGTTCGGGGACGATCCGCGCGCGCCAGTTCAACCCGTGCCCTCCGGTGCCGCGTCCAGCGCCGTGTCCAGCGCTTCGCCCACGACGCTGAGCGTTTCCGCCACGTCTGCGTCGGTGTGCGCGGTGGAGACGAAACCCGCCTCGAAGGCCGAAGGGGCGAAAAAGACGCCGCGCTCGAAGCACGCACGGTAGTAGCGGGCGAAGAAGTCCGTGTCCGCGCGCCGCGCCCCGTCGAAATCGAGCACGGGACCCTCGGTGAAGAAGACGCCCCACATCGAGCCCAGCACGGTCCCGCAGGCCGGGATGCTCCGGGCGTTCGCCGCCGCGAGAATGCCGTCCACGAGGGTCGCGGCGCGCCGCTCCAGCCCGGTGAAGGGGTCCGTCCGCTCGAGTTCGTCGAGTTGGGCGATGCCCGCGGCCATTCCGAGCGGGTTCCCCGACAGCGTCCCTGCCTGGTACACGTCCCCTTCCGGAGCCATCCGCCGCATCAGCTCGCGGGAGCCCGCGTACGCCGCGACCGGCAGCCCCGCGCCGAGGACCTTTCCGAGCGTGACGAGATCCGCGGCGACGCCGTAGCGCTCCTGTGCGCCGCCCCGCGCGACCCGGAACCCGGTCATGACCTCGTCGAAGATGAGGAGCGTTCCGGCGCGGTCGCAGCGGTCGCGGAGGCCCTCCAGGAAGCCCTCGCGGGGCGGGATGAGGCCCGCGTTGCCCGCCACCGGCTCGACGATGACAGCCGCGAGCCGGGCGCCGTGTTCCGCGAACACCGCCGCCACCGCCTCGAGGTCGTTGTAGGGCGCGGTCAGCGTCAGGCCGGAGGTCGCCGCCGGCACGCCCGGCGAGTCGGGGAGCGACAGCGTGGCGACGCCCGATCCCGCCACGACGAGAAAGGCGTCCGCGTGGCCGTGATAGCAGCCCTCGAACTTCAGGATCAGGTCACGGCCGGTCGCGGCCCGGGCGAGCCGCACGGCGGACATCGTGGCCTCGGTGCCGCTGTTCACGAAGCGCACCATCTCCACGCCGGGCACCCAGGCGGCGACGCGTTCCGCGAGTTCGACTTCGCGCGCCTGGCAGGCCCCGAAGCTCATCCCGTCGCGGGCCGCGCGCGCCACGGCCTCCACGACCGGCGGGGCGGCGTGGCCGAGGATGAGGGGACCCCAGGAGAGGACGTAGTCGAGATAACCGCGCCCGGCCTCGTCGAAGATCCTCGCGCCCTCGCCGCGGGCGGCGAACAGCGGCTCCATCCCGACGGCGCCGAACGCCCGCACCGGCGAACTCACCCCGCCCGGCATCACGTCGCGCGCCCGCCGAATCCAGTCGGAGGAGGCGGACGGCTGGCGAGGCCCGCGGCTCACCGACCCCAAGCGCTGTCGAGTCCCAGGACGGGGAGTTCCCGCCCCGGCTGCGGGGCCGGAGATGGCACCGCCTTTCCGCGCCCGGGCGCCGGGCGCACGACTCCGCGGACGCGCCCCCCGAGGTCGAAGTCGGCGGCCCGCTGGATCTCGACCCGCACCAGCGAGCCGGGGGCGAGGCCGTTTCCGCCCACAAGCACAGTCACTCCGTCCACATCGTCCGCCTGGCTCTCGATGCGGCCGAGGTGCGCCGCGCCCGGAGAATGCTCGTAGAGGAGCTCGAGCGTCGGCTCGTCCGGGGCCGCCGGCGCATCCACGACGGCGACGCGTTCGCGGCCGATCTCGGCGGCAAGCCGCTCGCGGCTCACGGCGCGCTGGACCTCCAGCACCTCCTCGAGACGGTCCCGCGCCAGATCCGGGGGCACAAAGTTCTCCTCCATGGTGGCCGCGCGCGTCCCCTCCTGCGGCGAGAACGCGAACGCGCCGAGCCGGTCGAACGGCACTTCGTCGAGGAAATCCACGAGTTCGCGGAACTCCGCGTCCGTCTCGCCGGGGAACCCCACAAGTACCGTCGTCCTCAGCGTGAGTTCGGGGATCGTCTCCCGCAGCCGGGCGACCTTCGATCGCAGCGTCGCGGCCCGCTCCGGCCGGCGCATGCGGTGGAGCACCGTATCGCTCGCGTGCTGAATCGGCATATCGATGTACGAGAGCAGCCGCGTCTCGGACGCCATCAATTCGACGAGCGGTTCGCGCAGGCCCGCAGAGTAGATGTACAGGAGACGGAACCACGGGATCGACGTCTCGCGCAGCAGCGCCTCCACGAGCGTCGCGATATCCGTCCCATCCCGCTGCTCCCGACCCCAGTGCGCGAGATCCTGCGCGACCAGGTTCACTTCCACGGCACCCTGCGCCTCAAGGCGCTGCGCCTCGGCGACGAGACGCTCCAGGTCGAAGGAACGGTGCTTGCCCCTCCAGAGAGGGATCGCGCAGAAGGCGCACCCGTGGTTGCATCCCTCGCTCACCTTCAGGTAGCGGACATGGCGCGCCCCGACCGGGATCCGCTCCCCCGGATGTACGCCCCCGGCCGGCGTCGGTCCCGGAAGGAGTCCGCGCTCCAGCAACTCCGGCACGAGGCGGTCAAGGTCCCGCAGCCCGAGCAGGAGGTCGACCTCCGGCAGCGATTCCGCCATCTCCTCCCGATACCGCTCCACCATGCACCCGACCGCCACGACGCTCCGGCACGCCCCTTCGCGCTTCAGCCGCTCCGCCTCGAGGATCGTCTCGATCGACTCTTCCTTCGCGGCGTCGATGAACCCGCACGTGTTGACGAGGATGACCTCCGCTTCATCCACATCCGTGCGCTCGGCCCCGTGGCCGATCAGTTCGGCGAGCATGCGCTCGGAGTCGACGGTGTTCTTGTCGCAACCGAGGCTGATGAGCCCTAGTCGCATCGCACATCGTCGGGAAAGACCTGCACCCCCTCCGGGGGCGCATACTCGAACACGGCAGGGTCGATCCGGGCCTCGGGTTCGAGGGGGGCCAGCGTCACCGTGCGGAGGGTCTGGTTCTCCTCGCGAATGCGAAAACGACGCACGTAGCGGTCGGACACGCCGATCCACAGGCGGACCTCCACGTATCTCGCCGGGAGTTCCCGCGGCGTGAGCGACACGATGCGCGTCTCCACGCCACCGATCCCCGCGGTTCCTTCATCGACCGCATCGTAGGTCGTCCGCGCCTGCGAGAGCAGGCGGCCAAGGATGTCGACGGAGCCGATTTCGGCGCCCTCCTCGAGGCGGGAGACCACGACCTGGTCGTGGAGCGAGGGCTCGTAGAGCCAGAGACAGGAGCCGTCCGCCACGTAGATGTCGCCGGCCGGTTCGTCGAAGTCCATCCGGAACCGGTTCCGTCCCGCCTGATACCAGGTTCCGCGGCCCTCGCGGGTGCGGCCGAGAAGCGGGTTCTCGATGCGCTGGGCGAAGGCCGCCTTGAGCCGGTCGAGCGAAGCGTAGGCCGAATTCGCAAGGGCGAGGAGCGAGTCCACGTCCACCTGCCCCGGCTCGTCGTCCACCGGCCCGGGCCCGTCGCCCATCGTCCCGGGCTCGTCCGGATCGGCGATATCCGGGTCCGGAGCCGGCGCGGGCGGCGGATCTTCGCTCCGCACCGCGTCCCCGGCGTCTCCCGCCTCTTCGACCCGCGGCTCGCCCTGCCCGGCCGCGGCATCCCCCGCAGCCGCGTCATCCCCCCCGGCCTCGGGTCGTGCCGGGGCGTCGCGCGGGCCGAACTCCGCCTCGATCCGGGCGCGCGCCTCCGCGACCTCCGCGGAATCCGCATCCGAGCACGCCAGCGCGAACGCGCTCACGAGGGATCCGGCCACCAGAAGGCCGACGACCCCAGGACGGGACGGCTGCGGGCGGAAGGGCCTCATGGTTCGTCGATGTCCCCGCGATCCAGATCGGCAAGCGTCGCGAGCACCTCCCGCGGCTTGGATCCTTCCGCGGGTCCCACGATCCCCGCCGCGTGCAGCTGGTCGATGATCCGCGCCGCGCGTCCGTACCCGACCTTGAGCCGACGCTGAAGCAGGCTTGTCGAACCCGCGGTATGCGAGATCACGATCTCGGCGGCCTGCCGGAACAGCGGGTCGCGATCCTCGGCGCCCTCGTCCGAAACCCCCGATCCTCCCTCTTCCTCTTCCAGCTCCTTCAGCAGGTCGAGGATGTCGCGCTCGGAAGCGGCCTCCTCCTCGGCCCTCTCGGCCTCGGCCCGCGCCTCCGCCTGCTCCCGATACCAGTCGAGCAGGCGTTCCGTCTCCTCGGAGGAGATGTAGGCGCCCTGGATGCGGACGGGATCGGACTCGCCCGGCGGCAGGAAGAGCATGTCCCCGTTCCCGAGCAGGCTCTCCGCGCCGTTCTGGTCGAGGATCGTGCGGCTGTCGATCTTCGACGCGACGCGGAACGCGATTCGACTCGGGATGTTCGCCTTGATGAGGCCGGTGAGGACGTTGACCGAGGGGCGCTGCGTCGCCAGCACGAGGTGGAGTCCGACCGCCCGGGCCTTCTGGGCCAGCATCGCGAGCGGCGTCTCGACCTCGGACTGCACCGTCATCATGAGGTCCGCCAGTTCGTCGATAATGAGGACGATATAGGGGAGCGGACCCTCGTCGTAGAGCGCCGGCTCATCCATGACGCCGCGCTTCGGGAGGAAGACTTCGCGACCGCGGGCGATCCGGCCGTTGAACTCCGCGACGTTCCGGCACCCGTTCGCCGAGAGCAGTCCGAAACGGCGCTTCATCTCGTAAACCGCCCACTTCAGGACGGACGCGGCCTCTTCGTTGTCCGTGATGACGGGGTGGCGGAGGTGCGGGAGGTCTCCGTAGACGGACAGCTCCACCATCTTCGGATCCACCATCAGGAGGCGGAGTTCGGCGGGCGTGTACCGGCACACGAGACTCGTGATGAGGGCGTTGATGCACACCGACTTTCCGGACCCCGTCTGGCCCGCGATGAGAAGGTGCGGCATCCGTGTCAGGTCCGCGCACGTCGGCTTGCCGGAGAGGTCGCGGCCAAGCGCGAGCGGGAGCGTGTGGCGTCCCCGGCGATACGACGGGCTCTCGAGTATCTCGCGCACGAGCACCATCTCCGAAGCCGGGTTCGGCACCTCGACGCCGACGGCGCCCTTGCCGGGAATCGGCGCCACGATCCGGACGGACGGCGCCTTTAGGGCGAGCGCGATGTCATCAGCGCGGGCGGAAATCTGTCCCACCTTCACGCCCGGCGCCGGGACGACCTCGAACTGCGTCACGACCGGGCCGGTGGTCCAGCCGCCGATCTCGCCCGCCACGCGGAAGGTGGCGAGCTTCTCGATCAGGATCTCGCCGAGCCGGTCGAGATCGCGCACGCCGAGGCCGCTGCCCTGCCCCACCGGCGCGTCGAACAGTTGAATGGGCGGAACCGCGGAGGAACCGGGATCGCCAGCTTCCTCGAGCTCCGGGACGGGCGGTGTCTCGTCCTCCGGCGCCGGGTCCGGCTGGTGCGACGCGCTCGCCGGTTCTGTGGGCGTCCGTTTCGTCGGCACGCGGGTCCGTTTGGCCACCGTCCTCGCTTTCGCTTCGCCCGGCGGATCGGGCTTCGCGGGAGACCGCGGGAGGCGAGACGGCCGCGCGCGGCCGGCGAAGGAGCGACCGAGCCCGAGGACCGCACCGCCGGCGGCGGCGAATCCGCGAACGAGCGATCGGCCCCCTGCCGTCACGGCGCTTGTCAGGGACCACCTCATGGTGGCGAACAGCGTGAGCAGGAGGACGCCCGCGGCGAGGAGCACCCCGCCCAGGCGGCCGAACACCTGCGCGAGGCCGGCCCCGGCGGTTGCACCCAGCCAGCCGATATCGCCCACGCTCCCGGGTCCCGGCCCCGCGATGAGCCAGTACAGCGACGGGAGGACCGCAAGCAGGACCACCGAGAGGATGGACCAGCGGAGGGCCCGGGTCGGATCGCCCCATCCGAGGAAATGCAGGCCCCACATGAACGCGGGGATCGCAAGGAGCGGTGAAAGGGCTCCGACCGCCCTCTCGAGGTTGTCGTGAAGCAGTTCCCCCGCCGGCCCGATCCAGTTGGACCCGCCGGCGAACAGGGGAGAGAGCAGCGCGAACGCCACCAGGAGGCCGAGCACGATCAGCGCGACGCCCAGCACCTCGCGCCGTTGCCGTTCATCCACCATCACGCATCCTCCCCGCCCCAACTGCCAACGAGGGCGCCGTCTCGCCAGACCGGCACGACCTCGAGATCATCCAGCCCCGCGCAAACCGCCAGATCCGCGGCCCGGCCGATCGCGTGCAGCGCCCGGCCGGCCGCGGTCCCGGCAAGACCGGTCACCGTGGGCGGTCCCAGTCGGGCGGAGAGGGCCTGCGCGGCCCGTGCGCCATCGGTCAGTTCGGCCTCCGCGACCGTCTGGACCAGCCGCTCTACAAGATGGCCCGCGCACCATGCGTCGTCCATGCTCACACGCCCCCGCCGCCCGGCGCACACAATCGCGACTCCGCGCGCGGCGGCGTCCGCATCCGCCGCTGCGCTTCGGGCCACGGCCCCGGCGTTCCGGAAGCAGCCCAGGCGGAGGGAGCCAACGCCGGCAGTGCGCGCGGCTTCGATCGCCGCCGTCCCGTTCGTCGTCGTGAACACCAGGGCGCGACCGGCCACCGACCCGCGTCCGAACTCGCCCGGCGCGTTTCCGAGATCGAAGCCGCGCGGCGGGAGACCTCGGCGTTCCCCGCACAGGAGCGCCTCTCCGTCCCGCGCCGCTTCCTTCCGAGCCTCCTCGACGGTCCGCACGGGAACCACGCGCTCGGCTCCGGCCGCAAAGGCGGTTGCGATGCTCGTCGTCGCCCGGATCACGTCGACGACGATCGTCGCGCGTCCGCGCACGAGGTCGGTCTCGAGTTCTTCGGGAAGCCACAGCACATCGATCGCGCTCACGGGCGACCGCCGTTCACGAGCGGGTCAGGAACCGCTCGACGAACCCCGTATCGATGCTCCCCGAAACGAAATCGGGATGGGCAAGCACCTTGCGGAGGAAGGGAACCGTCGTGTGAACGCCTTCGAGGATGAACTCCTCGAGCGCATGGTAGGCGCGGATCCGGGCCTCGTCGCGCGTCCGGCCCCAAACGATGAGTTTGGCGAGCAGCGAATCGTAGAACGGAGGGACGACGTAGCCGCCGTAGATGTGCGTGTCCACGCGCACGCCGGGCCCCCCCGGCGCGTGAAACGCCGTGACCGTGCCGGGCGAGGGACGGAAGCCCTGCTCCGGGTCCTCCGCGTTGATTCGGCACTCGATCGCGTGCCCCTGGAACTCGATGGGCTGCGGGATGGTCAGCTTTTCCCCCGCCGCGATCCGGATCTGTTCCTTGATGAGGTCGACGGAAGTCACGAGTTCGGTCACTGGGTGCTCGACCTGGATCCGCGTGTTCATCTCCATGAAATAGAACTCGCCGTCCGGCGCGAGCAGGAACTCCACCGTCCCGGTGCTCTGATACCCGATGGCTTTCGCCCCCAGGATCGCGGCCGCTCCCATCGCCTCGCGAAGCTCGGGCGTGACGGCCGGACTCGGCGCTTCCTCGACGAGCTTCTGGTGCCGCCGTTGGCTTGAGCAATCGCGTTCCCCAAGGTGCATCACGCGCCCGTGACGGTCGCCGACGACCTGGATCTCCACGTGACGAGGCCGCTCGATGAGCTTCTCGAGATACACGGTCGGGTCGCCGAAGTTGGCCTCGGCCTCGTTTCGCGCCATGGCGAAGAGGTTCCGGAACTCCGCTTCCTCGAACGCGGCTCGCATGCCCTTCCCTCCGCCGCCGGCGGCCGCCTTGATCATGACGGGGAACCCGATACGGCGGGCTTCCTCCAACGCCTCCTTCTCGTCGTCGAGAGGCTCCGGCGAGCCCGGGACGACGGGGACGCCCGCGGCGATCATCGTCTTCCGCGCCTCCGCCTTGTCTCCCATGCGTCGGATCTGTTCGGGCGTGGGACCGATGAACACGAGACCGCTCCGTCCGCAGATTTCCGCGAACTCGGCGTTCTCCGCCAGGAAGCCGTAGCCGGGGTGGATGGCATCGGCGCCCGTGATCTCGGCCGCGGCGAGGATCTGCGGGATATTCAGATAGCTTTCGCGCCCGACCGGCGGTCCGATACAGATGTCCTCGTCGGAAAAGCGGACGTGGAGCGAGTCGTGGTCGGCCTCCGAATACACGGCGACCGTCCGGATATCGAGTTCACGGCACGCGCGCAGGATGCGGAGCGCGATCTCGCCGCGGTTGGCGATCAGGATCTTGCGGAACATGGGCCCGGCCGCGGCTTCAGTCGGGCTCGATGCGGAAGAGCAGCGCGCCGTACTCCACGGGCTCGGCGTTCTCGACCGCGATCTCCCGCACGACGCCCGCGACATCCGACTGAAGCTCGTTCATGAGCTTCATCGCTTCGAGGATGCAGAGCGTCTGGCCGGCCTCGACCCGGTCCCCGACGGATACGAAGGGGTCGGCGCCGGCCGCCGGCGCACGGTAGAAGGTGCCGACCATGGGCGAGAGCACTTCGAACAGCCCCGACGCGGGCGCGGCCTCCGCCGGTGGCGCGGCGGGCGCGGCGGCCGGGGCCTGCGCGACCTCGACGCTGCCGACCGCCGCCGCGGGTACGGCCGCCGCGGCCGCGATGCGCGGGGACTTTCGGATCCTGACCCGGGTCGGGTCCCCGGTGTCGGAACCGACAAGCTCGACGTCGAGGCCGTCCACGCCGGAGTCCTCGACCAACTCGATGAGTCCCTTCAGCCAGTCCAAGTCCATGGTCAGGTCACCCGCGTGATGTACTTGTTTTCCGTCCTGTCGACGCGCACGACATCGCCGGTCTCCAGGAAGAGCGGCACCTGGATCACGGCGCCGGCCGCCAGCCGGGCCGGCTTCGTCCCGCCCTGGGCCGTGTCCCCCCGCACTCCGGGGTCCGTCTCGACGATCTCCAACTCGACGAACTGTGGCAGTTCGATCGCGAGCACGACGCCGTCACGATTGAGGCTCTGACACTCCATGTTCTCCTCCAGATACTGGAGCTGGTCCTCTCCGATCTGATCTTCCGACATCGGAATCTGCTCGAAGGTTTCCATGTTCATGAAGTAGTACAGGTGGCCGTCCGTGTACGTGTACTGTACGGGTCTCCGCTCCAGGCGTACCTCCCTGACCTTCTCGCCGGCGCGAAAGGTCTTGTCGATCACTCCTCCCTCCATCACGTCCTTGAGCTTCGTGCGGACGAAGGCCCCGCCCTTCCCCGGCTTGACGTGCTGGAAGTAGGTGATCGAGTAGAGGGTGCCGCTGAGTTCGATCACCATCCCTCGACGAAAATCCGAAGTATCTGCCATGGTACCCGATAGCTAGAGCCGGACGAGGGCGCGTGGAAGGCGGGTCAGCGTGCGGGCACCGGCCTCCCCGATCCGCACATCGTCTTCGATGCGCACGCCGCCGCGCCCGGGAAGATACAAGCCCGGTTCCACTGTCACCACGTTCCCCGCCTCCAGGACATCTTCGGAGCGGAACGAGAGGCTGGGGCCCTCGTGCACGTCGAGTCCGATCCCGTGCCCGGTGCTGTGGCCGAAGAAGCCGTCCATGTCGTGGCGCGCGAACGTCTCTCGCACGGCCCGGTCCACGTCCCGGCCCGCGACCCCGTTGCCGATCACCTCGCGCGCCTTCGTCTGAGCTTCGAGCACCTGCCCGTGAAGGGTCACCTGCCAGGGCTCGGGCGTCCCCCGCACGAAAGTGCGCGTGAGATCGCTACAGTAGCCGTCCACGCGCGCCCCGAAGTCGATGAGGAGGAGATCGCCGGGCTCGACGCGCCGGTCCGTGGGTGTCGCGTGGGGAAGCGCGGAGCGTTCTCCCGTCGCGACGATGGGGTCGAACGGGAGCGGATCGGAGCCCCCGCGGCGGAGTTCCATCTCCAGCGCGGTCGCGATCTCGCGTTCGCTCGGACCGGCGGACCAGTCCATGGTCGACAGCAACCGGTTGAACGCACTCTCGGCCACCGCGACCGCTCTTTCGATGGCGTCCACTTCATCGCGGGTCTTCACCTGCCGCAGCGTTCGGATGAGGTCGCGGAGCGGGACGAAGGCGATATCGGGGAGCATGCCGCGGAGAGACTCGTAGTCGGCGACCGTAAGGCCCTCGGCCTCGAACGCGATGGGGGCCGCGGCGGCCGCCGCCACCTCGGCGACGCCACGGATCCACCCCTCGCGACTGACATGGGTGCGGATCGAATCCGCCACCTCGGTGTCCACCTGCTCCTCGTAGCGAAAGTCCGTGACGAGCACGGGCGGACCCTCGAGGGGGATCCACAGAGCCCCGGCGGAGCCCGTGAACCCGCTCAGGTAGCGGACGCTGGATCGGGCGGTCACGAGGACCGACCGGTGCCCGGCGGCTTTCGTCGTCGCTTCGAGCCGAAGGCGCCGGGCTCCCGGCGGTGTCACTCCGCTTCCGCCTCGGCGCTCCCGCGGAGATGCTGGATGAGCGCCTCGAGACCGAACAGGTAGCTGTAGACCCGAAATCCGGTGATGACGCCGATCGCGAGGTCGGAGAGAAGCGACGTGTGCCGGAACGGCTCGCGGGCAAACACGTTGGAGAGGTGGACCTCGACGAAGGGACGGCCGGAGCCGGCGAGGGCGTCGCGGAGCGCCACGCTCGTGTGGGTCAGGGCGGCGGCGTTGACGAGCCACGCATCCACACTGCCGCTGTTCGCCTGCACCCAGTCCACGATCTCGCCCTCGTCGTTGGACTGGAAGAACATGAGCGAGACGCCGCTCGCGCCCGCGCGCTCGCGCAGGAGCGACTCGATCTCGGCCAGTGTCTGCGTTCCGTAATGGTGGGGTTCGCGGCGCCCCAGAAGGTTGAGGTTCGGTCCGTTCAGCACGCCGATGCGGATGGGCCCGCGCACCCGCTCAGTCCGATCCCGCGGGAGCTTCGCCGTCGAGGATTCGACGAAGCTGCTCGCCGATCGACTCGGGGACGGAGGCCGGGTCCGCCGCCTCCGTCCCCTCCGGCGCGGACAGGACCTCCCGAGGCGTTCCGGTCGACGTAGCCTGAGGGCGACGGGAGGGCTGTTCCTTCGCCTCCTCCGCACGGCGACGCATATCGGCGAGCGCGGCGATGAGATCGGCGTTGTCCGGGTGGTTCGAGAGCATCTGCTCGTACACGGCGATGGCACGGTCGAAGAGGCCCTGGCTCGCGTACAGCCCGGCCAGCGTCGAGGTTTCGATGCCTTTCGCGGGAACGGGTGCGGCGCCCGTCTCGCCGCCCCGCGAAGCGGTCCGTGCGTCGGCTTCATCGTCCCGCCACACTTCGTCGAGCGTCTCCAGCCAGTCGTCCGCCGAAGCGGCGTCGCCGGAACCGCCCGCTGTCGTTTCGACGCGCTCGACGCCCAACGCCATGCAGGCGAGAGGGTTCTCCGGATCGAGCGTCAGGATGTGCTCGAATTCGATCCGCGCGGCCTCGTCGCTACCGAGTTCGAGCAGCACGCGGGCGTGGAGCAGGCGCGCGTCCAGATAGTACGGGTGTTGCCTCAAGCCACCTCGGATCACGCCCAGGGCGCGTTAGCGCTCCCCCGCTTGCCGGTAGAGATCGGCGAGGCGCGCGAACGTGTGGGTCCGCGGCTCCGATTCGCCGCGGCGCAGGAGTTGTTCGATCTCCACGGTCTGGTCGTCGGCGGCCACAGGCTTCGCAGGGAGAAAAGCGGCAGGTTCGGGCCTTCCGACCCAGTCCCCGGCAACATACCGACGGTTTTTTTTGGTTGTCAACGAACGCCGCGGGAAAGCGGCCGGGCGCACGCCTTTCGTTGCCCGGAACGCCGGGCCGGCGTACGTTTTCGGCCAATCACGGGACCGGCGGTCGAGGGCAACCGCTCGCGTTTCCGGCCCCGGCGCGGCCGCGTTCGGGCGACTCGATTCAAGACGACAAGGTGGGTTCGGCGTCTCATGTTCATGCGGAAGATGCGCGGCAGCGCGAGCCTCGTGATGGGCATCATGGCCGCGGCCTTCGTGGGCTGGCTGGTGTTCGACGGGATCAACGCGATGCAGGGAGGGAACCTCGGCGGGCAGATCAACCCCGTCGTGGGGCAGGTCGGAGGACAGGACATCCGCTACAACGAGTGGAATATCTTCCTCCAGAACCAGCTCGCGGTGAGCCGCGCGGCCGATCGCGGCATGACGGACGAGGATGTTCGCGTCGTGACCGAACGGGCCTGGGAGAGCCTGATCAGCGCGACGCTGATCCAGGCGGAGCTGGATCGGCTCGGGGTCAGCGTGACCGATGCGGAGGTTCGGCAGGCATTTTTTACGCAGCCACCGCAGGAGATGTTGAGCTACCCCGGGTTCCAGACGGACGGGCGGTTCGACATCGACAAGTACCGCCGGTTCTTCACGGACCCGGCGACGGATGAGACGCAACTGCTGCAGATCGAGGGCTACTACCGCTCCATCCTTCCGCGCGCGAAGCTGCAGACGCTCGTCCAGAGCGGCATCTACGTGTCCGAGGAAGAAGCGTGGCGGTTCTATCGGGACACGAACGAGCAGGCCCGCGTCCGCTTCGTGCGGATCGACCCGGCCCAGACCGTGGCCGACTCCCAGGTCTCCGTTTCGGAGGACGAGATCCGGCGGGTCTATGACGAACGCGTGGATGAGCTCATCCGGCCCGCCAGCGCCCGCGTGAACATGGTCAGCATCTCACTCCGACCTTCCGTCGCCGACTCGCTCGCCGCCCGCGAACGGGCCGCCGCCCTTGCGGACCGCGTGCGGGGAGGCGAGGACTTCGCGGAGGTGGCGATGGCCGAGTCCGCGGACTCCATCTCCGGCGTCGAGGGTGGTTTCATGGGCAAACGTCCGACGGGCGCCTTCGACCCGCGACTCATCGATGCCGCCGCGGACGCCCCGCTGGGACGGGTCACGGATCCGGTCGAGACGCCGTTCGGGCTGCACGTCCTGCAGGTCGACGAGCGGACGGCCGACTCTCTGGCGCTGCGCCAGATCTACGTTCCGTTCGAGATTTCCGGCGCCACCGAGGATTCGGTCTTCACGCTCCTCGACGACTTGGAGGATCTTGCGCTGCGTACGGATCTCACGACCGCCGGCGACTCCCTGGGAGTGACGATCCGCACCGACGTTCAACTCCTGGACGGCGTGGATTTCATTCCGGGCGCGGGCCAGCTGGGGGTGGCGCGGGAGTGGGCCCTCGGCCCCGAGAGCGAGATCGGGGACCTGTCCGATTCATTCGAGAACCCGTCGGGGTTCCACCTGATCGAGCTTCTCGGACGACGGGACGAGAGCACGATTCCGTTCGAGGAAGCCGGAATCGGGATTCGCGCGGAACTGCTCGTGGAGAAGAAGAAGGAACGGGCCGCGGAACTGGCCGGCGGTCTGCTCGACGCGGTCGCGGCCGGGAGTTCTCTCGACGAGGCGGCGGAGGAACTCGGATGGTCGGTCGAGGAGACCGAGCTATTCCGCCGAGGCGATTTCGTCCCGGGACTCGGTCAGGGCACGGAGGCGGTCGGCTTCGGATTCGGGGCCGGCGTCGGCGAGTTCAGCGGCGTGCTCGACGCCGGTGACGCGGTGGTCGTCGTGGAGGTCCTGGAGCGTGAAGAGGCCACGCGGAACGGGTTCGAGGAGGTCAGGGATGCCGTGCTGGGGCAATTGAGCTTCGAGCGTTCCCAGCAGTACGTGCAGAAGTGGCTGGCTGCGCTTCGCGAAGACACGGTCGTCGAGGATCACCGCGAGAGGCTCCTCCTGCAGCAGGAGGCCCAGCCGATGATTCCGGGCTTCTGACCCCTAGCCGTTGACGACCCGCCGGGCCGCCGACCGGCGCGGAACCGCGGGGCCCCGATCCGCCGGGTCCCCCGGCTATCGCCTAGCTTTCCGTATTGGCGGGGCGGGCCTGCGCGGGCTCCTGGGTGGTGGAGGCGGTCGATGGAGGCGCGGTGTCCCCCGTGATCTCGGCCCGCACATCGCCCTCGACCTCCTTGATCGAGCCCTTGAACTCACGGATCCCCCGGCCGAGAGAACTCCCGATCTCGGGAAGCCGCTTCGCGCCGAAGAGTAGCAGGATAGCGAGGAATACGAGCAGCAACTCCCATGGGCTCAGACCGAACATCTCAGACTCCTTGGTTGTGGCTCATCTCCGGTCCCCCCGGTCAGAGAAGCGACCGGGCGAACCAGGCGACGAGCACGACCCCGACGACGCTCAACACGTTCAGGCGCAGGACGATCGGCCCCAGCGTGAATGCGAGCACCTTGAGATCGAATGCAAGCGGCTGCAGTGAAGCCGCGACCGTTGTAACAAAAAACTGACGCGCCGCTGACGGGGGCAACGTAACCGTCGCGAGTTCGGTGAGCAGCCCCCCGAGCACGAATCCCCCCGCGATGATGAGGACCAGGCGTATCGGGGAACGATGGCGTCTGCTTCCGAAGTTCACTTGCTACCGTACTCTCTCGACTACGTAGTCCACTGCCAGGCTCAGTGCATCGAGGCACGGGCTCGCCGGCAGGTGCCGGAGCTGGTCCCGTGCCTGGTCCGCCCGCGACCGCGCTTCCTCGCGAGCCGTCTCCACGCCTCCATGCGCTTCGACGAGATCCACGATCTCCTGCACGGCTTCCGGGGAGGGCTCCGGGTCCGAAAAAAGCTCTTCGACAGCGCGTCGCTCCCCCCACTCCATCTTGGGCAGAGCGGCGATCAGGGGCAACGTTACCTTGTGTTCCTGCAGGTCCTGCCCGCGCGGCTTGCCCATCACGCGAGTCGACGATGAATAGTCGAGGAGATCGTCGACGATCTGGAACGCCATCCCCAGATGATGGCCATACCCGCGCAGGGCGTCCCGATATTGCGGCGCTCCCGACAGCGTCCCGAGTTCGCACGCCGCGGACATCAGAGACGCCGTCTTGTGTTCGCACAGCCTCTCGTAGTCCTCGCGCGTGAAGTCGAGGCCATCGTGGAGTACGAGCTGCCGCATTTCCCCGATCGTCATGCGGTTCGCGGTGTGGGCGAGGAGGGCGACCTGCTCGAGCCTTCCGAGCGCAACGACCTCGATGACCGCGCGCGAATAGAGGTAGTCTCCCGCGATGATCGCGACCTGGTGCGTCCAGCGATGGTTGACGGTGGGCCGGCCTCTTCGCCTCGCGGAGTGATCGACCGCATCGTCGTGCACGAGAGTCGCCACATGCAGCAGTTCGACGATGGCCCCCAGTTTCACGGCATCCGGGGAGGAACGCCCTCCAACGCCGTTGGCGAGGAGGAGCAGGGTCGGCCGAAGGAGCTTCCCGGACCGCGCAAACAGGTAGTCGCCCACTTCGTCGAGGGCTTCGAATCCCGATGGCGCCATCCCGCGGAGCTCGCGCTCGACGGCAAGGAGCCGATCCGCTACGGGCAGGCGGACTTGTTCCAGATCGATGGCGGTGGTCGGGAGCATACCCTCCTCGGCGCGCGAGCCGCGCATGAAGTGCACGGGAATGTCGGGAGCCCCGAGAAGATTGTCAAAAGCGCCCGGGGCCCAGCCCGCCGGAACCGAAACCGCGCTGGCCGTCCTGCGTCTGCTGGTCGTAGTCGAACTTGAGATCGGGCGCATCCTGGAGGCTGACGCTCATCTGGAAGATGAAGTTCCCGTTGGGCGAGCGGGCGAACATGAAGGTCGCGATCCAACGGTGCAGGGAGCGGTCGAGCGTGATGAGGTGCTCTCCGAATTCCTTTTCGGTGAGGTTGTAGGTCGTCCGCCAGGCGAGACGCCAGCTCGGCGACGGATTGAGCGAAAGGACCGCGTTGAGCGACTGTCGGTCCTGCGAACTCTGGTCCTCCCGGCCGCGCTGAAGCGAATAGGTCAACGCGAGCGTCCACGGGCCGCCCCCTCGCACGCCGGGATCCGCCGGATCCGGATTCTCGTCGAAACTCTGCAGCCGGTATCGGGAATCCGCCGCGTTGCGCAGACGATTCTGGGGATCGGCTCCACCCCCTCCACCCCCGCCGCCCAGTCCGAGCAACCCGCCGAGACCGCTGGCCGAACTGAACGTGAAGCTGCCCGTCAGGCTCGACAGGATGGGGGCGAAGGTCCGATCCTGCCCCGTGCCCTCGAACAGGTCGAGAGACATGTTCAGCGACAGTCCCCTCAGCAGATCCGAGTTGATGCGGTGCGACCAGCGGTCCGTCGTCAACGGCGACTCGTTCTCGCGCGACCAGTCGAAGGTGAGCGGACTCGAATTGATTCCCAGGAGGACGACGTTCCGGCGTGGCTGCGCGCGACGCGGCGCATCGGGGTCCCCCGTGTCCGGCCCGGTGACGGACGCCGCCTCCTGCCCGGCGTCCGCCGGTCCCTGGCCCGCTTCGGCGGGATCCTCTTCGGCCGATTCGGTCTCCGGCGCCTGAACGCCGGCCGAATCGCCGGCCGCCGCGAGCGAATCCGCCTCGGCCGTGGCCGCGCCGGGCTCCTGGCCGGTCGAGTCCGCCTCGAGCGAGCGGCCCTCCAGCAGCGCCTCCGCTTCGGGGTCGAGCTCGACTTCCTCCCGCAGCTTGGCTTCAAACGTCTGGTTCAGGGTGACGCGAAGCCGGTTCTCCTCCTTGGAATTCGACACCGGAAAGCCGGGGATCGAAAGCAGGGAATCGGAGGCTTCCACAGCCGGTGAATAGTCGTAGTGAAAGCGCGGCGAGACCTTGTGGCGGATCCGCTCGAACGGGCCGACGCCGGGCAAAAACCCGTAGAGATCGGTGGACACCGCGGCTCCGAAGCGGAGACGCGTCGGCGCGGTGATGAACTCGCCGTTCGTATCGTCCGACTGAAACCGGCTCGCGTCCACGCTCAGCGTCGGGCGAAGCGTCGTGCTCCCGATGAGGTCGATCTGGTATTCCGCCTGCGCTCCGTAGTCCAGTTTCGAAACGCTCCCGGACGCCGCGGACGCCGTGGTGTCGGCGCCGGGCATCGGCTGGAACGGAAGTACCGTGTTGCGGTTGAAGTTCGTCCGCCCACTGACTCCGAAGGAGCCGATGCGGACGGCACTGTTCGCGGACGCAACTTCGGTTCTCTTGCCGTCGCTCTCTTCCTGGGTCCGGTCGAGGCGCGAAGCGGAGAAGCCGCCGTTGACGACGATATTGTTGAACGGCCCGCTGCGGTTGCTGGGCGCGCGGAAGAGGGTCAGGGGCGAGAAGGTCATCTGAAGCTTGGGCAGCGTGAGGTCCGTCCGCCCCTTCTGCGCCCCCAGGTCCTGGCGCCGGCTTCCGCTCAGGTTGACGGATGCGAAGGGGAATCGGTGCTGGACTCCTACATCCGACGCGATTCGTTGCGTCTGTACCGTCGGGTCGAAGGTCTGACGTTCGAAGACGGTGGTGTTCGAGATGAAGTTGGCGTTGACCCGTATGTCCGTGACGGGGGTCAACTCGTGATTGTGGCGCATCTGGAACTGCAGCGTCTTCTCGTTCCCGAAACTGTAGCTCGCGATGACATTGCCGCGGAAGAACTTCTTGATCGAGCGGTATCGGACGGCTCCGTTGAGGCGGGTGAAGCGCCCGCTGAACCAGTCGGCCGTCGCCTGCGCGTCCATGAAATCGTTGAACGCGAAGTAATACCCGAAGTCGGTGATGCTCCGGCGGGCATTGCTGGAGGACGCGACGACATCGTTGAATCCGAAGCGGGGCGGCAGAAAGCCGCTTCTGCGCTCCTCCCGAATGTCCTGCGCGAAGAAGGGAAGCCAGGCGACGGGCACGTTCTGGATGTAGAGGGTCACGGGCCACGCTACGACGATGTCGTCCGAGACGACCTTGATCTGTCCGGCGCGGAAGTAGTAGTGCGGTTCCTCGAGATCGCACGACGTGAAGTTTCCGGTCTCGACGAAGGCGGTGCCGGAGCCCCGCATGGTCATGAGCCCCCTGATGAACCAATCGGCGCCCTGCTGCGCAAACGAGGTTCGCGCATCGACCACGGTGCCCTTGGTGGCGGAGACGTCGTAGTTCAGACACTCGTCCGAGATGACGTTCTCCCCTTCTCCGGTGAGCGAGATGTTGCCGCAGCCCCGCACGAACTGCAGACCCGCCTCGTAGGTGATGGTGTCCGCATCGATCGTGGACTGCTCGTACATCACCTGTGCCTCTCGATTGAGTTGCACGCGCTGCCGGTCGACCTCCAGCTCGACCCCACGCCCCTGGTATTGGACGACCTGATAGCCGGGCTCCCCGAGGAGTTGCCCGAAGATGTCGTCCTGTTGAGGGAACGGCGGGTCCGTCGGACCGGCATCGAGGGTGTCCGCGGCGGCCGAGTCCGGAAGCGCCGGGACCGCGGCGGCGCTCGAGTCACCGACTGCGGCCGAGTCGCCGGCCGCAGCGGCGGAGTCGCCAGCCGCCGCGGAATCTTCGACCGCAGCGGAGTCGGCTTCCGGGAGGTCCAGCGTATCCCGGGCCGTCGAGTCCTGCCGCACGGAGTCCCGCCCCACGACCACGACCGTGTCGGTATCCGCCCGGGCGGTGAACTGAAGGGGTCGGGCGCCCGCGGGCGCGGCGCGTGCGGTTTCGGTTGCGCCGAGGCCGCCGATCAGGGCCGCCAGCGCCAGAAGTGTACGGAGCCTCAGGCGGAGCTTCCTTCCCCCGAGGCCCGCTCCGTCTCCTGGCGACGCCGGCGAAGCACGCGGGTCATGATCACCGAAATCTCGTAGAGAAACATCATCGGCAGCATCATTGCGAGCATCGTGTAAGGGTCGGCGGGCGTGAGGAACGCCGAGACGACGGCCATTACGACGATCGCGTGCCGTCGGTACTTCGCGAGCCCTTCCGGCGTCACGATTCCGAGCAGCGACAGGAAGACGAGCACGACCGGCAACTCAAAGATGAGCCCGAACGCCAGGATCAACCGGACGGCGAAAGTCAGATACTCGTTGATCATGATGACGGGGTTGAGTTCCCCGCTGAAGAAGTTCAGCAGGATCCTGAGCCCGAGCGGCAGGACCAGGAAATACGCCATTGAGATGCCGGCGATGAAGAGGATGGTTCCCGAGGCGATCGCCGGGATGGCGAACTTGCGCTCGCTCTCGTACAGGGCTGGCGAGAGGAACCCCCAGGCCTGCCAGGCGAGGTAGGGGAAGGCCGCGAGGAGGCCCACGATAAAGCCGAGCTTGAGGATGATGACGAACGGAGTCGTCACACTGGAGTAGTTGAGGGCCTCACCCGGGAGGAGGTCCGCGATGGGTCGCTGGACGATGCCGAGCACGTCCCACTGCGTCACGGCCACGAGCCCGATGATCATGCCGACGAGGAGCGCGAGGAGCGCGCGGATCAGTCGCGTGCGAAGCTCATCCAGGTGATCCAGGAAGGGCATCTCCGCCTGATCGGTCTCCGCCTGGGTCTGTCGCCGCAGCCTCATCGGCCCTGGTCACCTCCTGATGAGAACAGATCGACCTGCCCGGCCGCGGTGTGTCCCGCGCGCAGCAGCAGTTCCCGCACTTCCTCCATGAACTCCGTCGTGTCCTGGAAGTTCCGATACACGCTGGCGAAGCGCACGTACGCGACCTGGTCCAGGGCGCGGAGCCGCTCCATGACGAGCTCTCCCAACCGAAGGCTCGCGACGTCCCGCTGGTCGGCAGCCGCCAGTTGTTCCTCGACTTCATCGACGAGGAACTCGATGTCGCGGTTCGATACGGGCCGCTTCGCGCAGGCGACGCGGATGGAGGCGAGGAGCTTGCCGCGATCGTAGGTCTCCGAGCCGCCGTCCTTCTTCATGACGAGCAGAGGCTCTTCCTCGACCTGCTCGTAGGTCGTGAAGCGTTCGCCGCAGGAGAGGCACTCGCGCCGGCGGCGAGTGGCCCGACCGCCGCGACTCGTGCGGGAGTCGACGACCCGAGCCTCCAGGTGGTTACAGCCGGGACACTGCACGGTTGCCTGCGGTCACCCGACGGCTGGTGTCACTAGCCGCCCAGCTTCTCGCGTTCCCGGCGGGCCTCCGGCGCCTCGGGGCTGTTCGGATAGCCGCTCTCAATCTGGGCGAACAACCGCCTCGCCACCGCCGTGTTGCCCCGTCCCGCCTCGATCATCGCTCGGCGAAAGAGCGCCGCGGGAGCCCGGCTCGAATCCGGATAGAGTTCCGTCAGCCGACGGTACTCCTCGAGCGCTCCGCCGGGATCCTCCGCATCCTCATAGGTGCGCGCCACCCAGTACTGGGCATCGGGCGCGAACTCGTGGCTGCCGTAGACGGCGATAAAATCGCGGAACGCATCGCGCGCGGTCTGGAGGTTGCCGCGCTGGTACATATCGAGCGCCAACGCGTAGAACTGCGATGCCTCGTCGGACCCGGACCCGGCGGAGGCGTCGGGGTTCGATTCGGCGGCAACCGGCCCGGCGGCGGGTGGGCCCGCGCCAGCCGGTCCGGGGAAGCCCATCGGCGAAGGGGAGCCCACGCGGCGCTGATGCTCGTAGATGTCGTTGAGCAACTGGTTGTTCTGGGCGGACATCTCGATGAGCTGCTCGAAGAGACCCTCGAGCCGCCCGAGCAGCCGTTCGAGTTCACCCCGACCCGTCGTCTCCCGGCGCTCGCTCGAACTTTCGAACGATTCCAGGTCCGCCTGCACCGCCTCGGCCAGCCGGAGCTGTCCCTCGGCGAGACCTGCGATATCGTCCCGCAGGGCGTCGCCCATCGTCTCGACATCGCCCCTGGACGCGCAGGCGGCGGCCGCAACGCCCAACAGCACGGCGACCGCCGCATTTCGCATTCTAGATATCTCCGTCCGTGATGACGAACTCACCGCGACGATTCTGCCGCCACGCCGACTCGTTGCTCCCCCGCGCCAGCGGCATCTCCTCCCCGAACGTCACGACATCGAAGCGGTCGGCGTCCAGCCCCAGGCTGGAGAGATAGTCGACCGCGGCCTGAGCCCTCCTCAGACCGAGCGCCTGGTTGTACTCCAGGGAGCCCCTCTCGTCGCAATGGCCCTCGACCCGGAGGCGGATGTCGGACCGATCCCGCAGCGCGTCGGCCTTGCTCTGCAGAATCGCGGCGGCGGCGTCGGTGATGGCGGATTCGTTGTAGTCGAAGTGAATCCGCGCAACGATCGCCTCGCCCGCCATCGCGCGCTCGATGTTCGCGGGCGCGGACTCCGCGCACGTCGTACCGGGATAGTCGCTTACCGCCCGCTCGAGCAATTCGCGCGCGGTCGTGAAGTCTCCCTCCTCCATGGCCGCCATCGCTTGATCGCAGAGCCGGGCCGCGGCGGCCTCGCGCTGCTCGCTGTCATCCACGGCCGGGGGCGGCGGGGGCGGGGGCGGCGGGGGCACCGGCTCCGGTTCCGGGTTGCCGCTACACGCCGTCGCCAGAAGCGCAACGAGAAGAATTGGAGCGAATCGGTGGCTCAGCCGCATCGAGGTCTCCTTGTTTACCAGTCGCGGGACGAAATTCGGCGAGGACAGGGCAAACGTCGGCGCTGAAAACGCTGACCCGATCCCGGTTTCAACACGGATTCGTAACCTATCAAAGACCCGTCAAGTCGCAACCCGCGAGACGACTCCGGTCATGAGCCTGGCGGAATGGGGGGCGACCAGTCCGGGAGACCGTCGAGCCGTCCCGCTGTCAGAGGCCGGGACCTCCCCGTGAAGGTATCGAGGATCCAGACGGTCGAGCCCTGGGCGTCGAGCGACGAGAAGACGAGATGACGGCCGTCGGGCGCCCAACTGGGATCCTCGCTCTCGCCGCGCCGAGTCAACATGCGCCGGTCGGTGCCATCGGGGTTCACCGTGAAGATCTGCCAGCGGCGGTCGCTCAGGGCGGAATACGCGATCCGGTCGCCGTTGGGCGACCAGTCCGGGCCGGCCGCGTTGGTATCCTCCCGCGGGTGGTAGATGCTGATGCGGCGGGCCGGGCCTCCCGAGACGAGACGGACATAAACCTGCTGCTCGTTGGCCGGATCGGCCTCGTACGCGAACGACGCCCCATCCGGCGAGAAGCTGGGGTTCAGAGACTGGACCCGGCCTTCGGTCAGCGGCCCGTCGCCCTCGACCACGATGCGCGCCGTGCCGCCGACGCCCTCCGCGTAGGCCAGTCGTCCATCCGGCGTCCAGCTCGGCGTCTGAATGAGTCTGCCGGACCTCACCGTTCGGCGGCTGCCGGTGATGAGGTTCATCTCCACGAGCGAGAAGTACCCCGTCTCATCCTGGATCGTGTACGCGATGCGGGTGGCGTCCGGCGAGAAGGCGGGCGAAAAGACGTTGCGCCCCCCGGTCTCGATCCGCTGCGGGTTCCGGCCATCACTGTCGATGAGCAGCAGGTAGGACGACCCGTCGCCATCCCTCCGGCGCAGTGCGATCCGCGTCGCGGCGATGCCGCGCTGGCCTCCCGTCGCCCAGAAGACGATCCGGTCGGAGATCCGGTGGACCGACATTCGAAAATCGGCCGCATCCATGGAGGGCAAACTGAAGGCCTGGACGTTCTCGAGGTTTCCGTACACGACGTCGTGCAGGCTGACTCTGAGCAGCGGAGTCTGCGTCCCCGGCGCGACGGAGATGTCCGAGGTGACCAGCCACACGGCACCGAGCTCGTTCCAGAGCGCGTAGTTCGGAGGGCCGCTCAAGGTGAGCGTGTCGGGCACCGCGAGGATGTCGAACCGGTCGGAATAGTCGAGGTCCGTGCGAAGAATCTCGCCGACCGCCGCGCCCAGGTCGTCGAATCCGGCGCTCGCGGAGACGGGTGCGACGACCATGCCCGGCACGTAGCCGGCTTCGTAGGTGAGGCCCAGACGGAGCGCGCCGCCCTCCTGGCCCCCCAGCGGCGCTCCAGCCGCGGCGGCGGCCAGCACCAACCCCGCGGCGCTGACCCGTTGGCGCTGCCCGGCCGCACGGCGGCGACGAAAGTCCCCGGATCCGCCCATTCAGCGTACACTCGGATCGAAGAAGAACGAGACGGCGAGCGCGTCGGCCGGGAAGTCATCGGGAAGCGGGCCGAAGGCCCGGTCACGGCCCGCCGATTCCACGGCCCCCATCGCCTGGGTGTCGAAGACCAGGCTCCCGGATCTCGCCACCCACTCGAACCCCGTCACCCGCCCGTCCCGGTGGATGATGAAGTAGACCTCGGCCCGAAGCTCGCGCGCGCCGACGGGAGGCCGCCAACGGCGCTGGATCTGCCGGATGATGTTCTCCCCGTATTCGGGCCAGGCCGAGGCTTCGCCGGCGATCCGGATACTGAGAACTTCCTCGCCGACTTCCTCGGTCCGCGCGGGTTCCGGCTCCGCCTCGCGTTCGACCTGTACCTCGGCCTCCACCGTGGGCGTCTCCACCTGCGGCACCGGATCGGGCGTCGGTTCGGGCGGAGGCGGCCGGTTCTCCTCCTCCGCGACCTCGGGTGGCGAGGGATCGAGGCGGATCGGCGCATCCTCCGGAGCGAACGCGACCATGTTCACCCGGTATGTCCTGGGCAGTTCGGCCGGGCGGATCACCGCGTCGCCGAACACGGCGAGGACCGCGAGACCGCCGTGGAAGCAGAGCGAGCCATACACGGCCCGCCGGGGTGGACGCCCGTGACGCTGCGGCCCTCCGCGTCGCCATGCGCGCCAACGCCCGCCTTCCGTCCCTCCGCGCAGATTCATGGGCGGCGACGCCTCGGGTCCGGATCGGTGACGATGTTCAGCACGCCTCCGGCGTCCTGAATCGGACCCATCACGCGGGTCGCCTCCCGAAGGGCGAGATCGCCATCCGCCTTCAGATATACCATGTCCGACTCGAAGCGCTCGAGAGCCAGCGCGAGCGAAGCGTCGAACTCCTCGAACGTCACCGGTACGTCATCCAGGTAGATCTGCCCGTCTGCGTCGATCGAGACGACGAGCGCATCGGAGGCGCTGAGAGGCGCGGAGACGCCCTCCGGCAGGTCGATTTCGATCCCACCCTGAAGAATGGGCGCCGTGATCATGAAGATGATGAGGAGGGTGAACGCGACGTCGACGAGGCTCGTGACGTTGATCTCCGCCACGACGCCGATCCCGTCCGCCTGCTGTGTAAAGCGCCTCTTCATCCCGCGTTCCTCATCCTCCGGCCCCGCGGTCCCGGATCACAGGCGACCCTCGCGCGCCAGCGTCCCCACGAATTCGCTCGCGAATCCTTCCAGTTCTCCCACGAAGAGACGCAGGCGGGAAGCATAGTGGTTGTACGCGATGACCGCGGGAATCGCGACGGCCAGCCCCGCGACCGTGGTCGTAAGCGCCTCCGCGATGCCGGGCGCGACCGCCGCGATGTTGGCGGACCCCTGCGATGTGATCCCGATGAAAGAGTTCATCACGCCCACGACGGTCCCCATGAGGCCGAGGAGAGGGCTCACGGAACCGATGATCGCGAGCCAGGGCAGCCCGTGCGCGAGTTCATCCTTCTCCTCCGAAAGGCTCTTCTCGAGCACCAGCCACAGCGCTTCGAGCTGCGTAGGGCTCAACCCGTCCCCGACGTGCGTGGTCTCGAGCGCGCCCGGACGGAGTTCGGAGAAGAAGGCGATCCCCTCCCGGAACACCCGTCTGAAGGCGGAATCGTCGAGTTCCGCCAGCGCGTCGTTGAGGTCCACGAGGCCGTTGGCCCCGGCCATCGCGAACACGAAGTCATCCGCCCGCGCGTTCACGGCGCGCAACTCGCGGAACTTCCAGATGATGAGGACCCAGGACACGAGCGAGAAGGCGGCGAGCACGGTGAGGATGATCTTCGTGGGGAGGGTCGCGCCCAGGATCATGTCGATGGGGGAGTCGATGACGCGCGCGGAAAGATCCTGCACGATCTCCAGTCCCCCTCCGACCCCGATCCCGATGCCCGCCATCACGTGCGCCTCCCCTCCACCTTTTTCGGGCTCATCCGCTCCCTCCTCACTTCCCCAACCAACCATGGCTCCATCCGACGAAGACACGCCTCGCCGTCAGACCGTTCGGCGAGCCACCGGATGGCGCGGGTCGGCCCGTGCAGAACCTTGTTGAGCGCCGCCTGACTCGCCAGCCGCAGAGCTTCGTCGGTGTCGTCGGGATCCGGGCCGTGGGCGGCGACGGCATCGGCTACCAGCCGGCGAGCGGTGTTCCTGAGCGCCCGCACGGCGGGGTCCGCGCGACGACTTCGACGCCACGCCCGGTATTTCGCGACGTGCCGCTCGATGATCGCCTCCGCGCGCTCGCGCTCGTACTCGCGCGCCGCCCGGGCCCGGTCCACGACGTGCCGCAGGTCGTCGATGTTGTACAGGAACACATCGGGGATCTCGGCCACTCGCGGATCGACGTTGCGGGGCACGGCGATGTCGAGGATCACGAGCGGCGCGCGCCCCGTCCTCGAGCCCCGGACGTGCCCCGCGCGTAGGAAGGCCGCCTCCGACTCCGTGCAGGTGACGACGAGGTCCACGCGACCCAGCGCCTCGAGCGCCGTGCTCCGTCGCATCGGGAACGCATCGAGCGGCCGGCTCACACGCTCCGCCCGGGCCGGGTCGCGGCTCGCGAGGAACACCCGCCTTGCCCCTTCCCGTTTCAGGCACTGCACCGTGAGTCTTCCCATGTCGCCGGTCCCGAGCACGAGCACGCTACGGTCATCGAGTGAGCCGAACACTTTCCGGGCGAGACCGACGGCCGCGCCGGGGATCGACGTGACGCCACTCGCGATCGACGTATCGGCCCTCACACGCCCGCCGACCTCGAGGGCCGACTGGAACAACCGATGCAGCACGGGCCCCACCATGGGACGCCCATCCCGATAGGCTCCGCGGACCTGGCCCTGAATCTGCGGTTCGCCGACGATGAGCGATTCCAGTCCGCCGGTGACGCGGAACAGGTGCCGGACGGCGCTCGCTCCTTCGAGCGTGGCCAGGTACGAATCTCCCGCGGCCCCCAGACCCGAAACCCTGCACAGCGCCTCGCGACCGAGCCGGTCGAGTGTCTCTGCGTCGCTCCCCGCCAGATAGCATTCCGTCCGGTTGCACGTGGAAAGCACGACGCACTCCGAGACGCCCGGTCTGGCCGTCAGATTCTCGACCCACTCGGCTCGTCGCCGCTCACCGAGCGCGAAACGCTCCCGAACGTCGATGGGGGCCGTCCGGTGGCTGAGTCCAACCGCGACGAGCGCGTCGGCGGGAGAACGCGATATCGTCTCCGGCATCGAGGGATCCATGCCGTGGCGAGGTCCGGCGGTCGCGACGCCGGACGCCTCAGAAGGGGAGATCGTCCTCACCCGCGACGGACCGGTTGGAGAACTCGGAGAAATCGGAACGCTCCTGCCGCGGTTCCGTCGCCGAATAGTTCTCTCCGCCGCCCCCGCTGCTCCCGAGCATGATCATCTCGAGCGCTCGGATCTCCGTTGTATACCGCGTCTGGCCGTCCTGCCCCTCCCACTGCCGGTACTCGATCCGGCCCTCCACGTAGACGCGGTCGCCCTTGCGCAGGTATTGCTCACAGATCTCGGCAAGACGGTCCCAGCAGACCACTCGATGCCACTCCGTCTTTTCCTGTTGGTCACCGGCGCGAGTCGTCCAGCGGCGGCTGGTCGCGACGGAGAGCGTCGCCACCCGCGTACCCGTGTTCGTCGACCGCACTTCCGGGTCCGCGCCCAGGTTTCCGATGAGTGTCGCCTTGTTCAGACTGCGCGCCATTCCCGCCTCCCCGCTGATCGACTCGAAGGTCCAATGGTGGTGGTGATGATGAAGAGGATCAAGGTAACAGGAAACGATCAACGGACCAGCAAGCGCCGCATGACAAGAGCGTCTTCCTTCGGACCCGCATAGTATCCGCGACGCCGTCCGACGATCTCGAATCCGCGGCTGAGGTAGAGCCCCTGCGCGCTTCGGTTCCCTTCCCGCACCTCGAGGAAGATGCGGACGACGCCCCGGGTCCGCGCTTCCGCTAGCACCGCGTCCACCAGTTCGCCCCCGATTCCGCGCCGGCGGTCGTTCGGGGCCACGGCGAGGTCCCCCAGTTCCGCCTCCCGCCCAACGAACCACACGGCGGCGTACCCCGCGACGCGACGCTCATCGTACACGGCGGAGAGGAGTACCGCGTCGGGGCGCCGCAGCAGGTTCCTGAACGTCCGTTCGGACCACGGAGTCGCGAAGCAGGCCTCCTCGATCTCCGTGACCTGCCCGAGATCCGACTCGAGGAGCGGCCGGATTCGAAGGGTCTGCCTACCGGGATCCGCCACCGCGCCCGACCTGGCGTTCGGCTCCGGAACTCCGGACATATCGCGGTTCCCACGCGTCGATGTCCGCGACACGGCCCGCCGGGAGCCTCTCGGCCAGCCACAGGAGCGCCCCCGCGCGCGGTACGCCGAGAAACGGGGGGAGCACCCTTCCGCCGTGAGCTTCGATCCTGGCACGGTGCCGGATCGCGCCCTCTCCGGCAAAAAACCATGGCCCGCGATCCTCCAACCCCTCGATCCAGCGATCGATGTCGCACGCCGTCGGCCCGCGGATCGGGGCCTCCAGCGGTCCGTCGGCCCAGGCGGCTCCATACACCTCGCCCCGGCGGGCGTCGAACAGCGCGCAAACGCGGCCACGCCCCGCGGAGGCGGCGACGGAGCGAAGGCTCGAATACGCGAAGAGCGGCACGCCCCTCGCATGACACCAGCCTTTCGCGAGCGAAGCCGCGATCCGCACGCCGGTGAAGGAGCCGGGACCCGCCCCGATGATCACGCGTTCGATACCGTCGACGCCGATCCGGGCCCGCGCGAGCATGCGCCCCACTTCGTCGAGCACGGTCTCCGAGTGTGTCGCGCGGACAGCGAGCGCGCATTCGGAAATCAGGGTGTCGCCGTGGCCCACCGCGATGCTGCCGAGTGGCGTACTCGTCTCCAGCGCCAGGCTCAGCACGCGGACGCCCCCGCCCCGTCGGCGTACGGGCCCGGATCGGGAACCGGCGGGACGCGGCCAAGCCCGCGCGCGGTCACCCGCCGCAGCACACCCGCGACAGCCCCGTCGGCCGCGTCCGCCGCGTCCGCAAACTCGAGACGAACTTCCCAGCGGTCCATCGGAAGCTCCTCCCCGGCCCGCTCCGCCCACTCGACGAAAACCGCTCCGGAGTGGGCTTCGAGTTCCTCCCAACCGAGGGCGAGGAGTTCGGACGGATCGCGGAGACGGTACAGGTCCGCGTGCCCGACCGGACCCCGTTCGCCGGCATACCAGTGGACGAGCGTGTAGGTCGGGCTCGTCACGGCTTCATCCACGCCCGCTCCGGCACACGCCGCCTGCGTGAACCGTGTCTTGCCGGCGCCGAGCGGTCCCGTGAGCGCGACAAAGACCTCCTCGCGGTCCGCGATCGCGCCGACCTCCCGCCCCCAGCGCGCGAGCCCCGCCTCGTCCAGCACGGCGCTCCTCATGCCGGATCCCCCGCGGAGATCGGCAACCCCGGCGGCCGCGTTCCCTTCCCGTCACCGATCCGTGCACGGATCTCGAACAGTTCGTCTCGCAGCCGGGCCGCCGTCTCGAAGTCGAGCGCAGCCGCCGCGGCGCGCATGTCCTTCTCGATCACCTCGGCCAACGCCTCCGGCGACAGTTCCTCGTAAGAACCTTCCCGTTCGTGCACGGCGGGCTGCGCCTCCCGCGCATCCGCCACCGCGGTCGAGAACCGGATCTCCCGCACCGACTTCACGATCGAGCGCGGCTCGATCCCGTGCTCCCGGTTGTATTCCGCCTGCACTTCGCGGCGCCTCGACGTCTCATCCATCGCCCGCCGCATCGAATCCGTCACTTTGTCCGCGTACAGAATCGCCTTCCCGGCGAGGTTTCGGGCCGCGCGCCCGATCGTCTGCACGAGAGACCGATCCGAACGGAGGAAGCCCTCCTTGTCCGCGTCCAGGATCGCGACAAGGGAGACCTCCGGCAGATCGAGGCCCTCGCGCAGCAGATTGATTCCGACCAGGACATCGAACGTCCCCAGCCGCAGATCGCGGAGGATCTTCACACGGTCGATCGCCGCAATGTCCGAGTGCATGTAGCGTACCCGCACGCCCCGCACCGCGAGGAACTCCGAAAGGTCTTCCGCCATCCGCTTCGTCAGCGTCGTCACGAGCACGCGCTCGCGCCGTTCCGTCCGCCGGCGAATCTCGCCGAGCAGGTCGTCCACCTGTCCGCGGACCGGCCGCACCTCCACTTCCGGATCCAGCAACCCCGTCGGCCGAATCAACTGTTCAACGACGACGCCCCCGCTCTTCCGCAGCTCGTACTCGCCCGGCGTCGCGCTGACGAAGATCGCGCGCGGCACGAGATTTTCCCATTCCCGGAACGACAGCGGCCGGTTGTCCAGCGCGGACGGGAGCCGAAAACCGAACTCGACCAGCGTCGTCTTTCGACTGCGGTCACCCTCGTACATGCCGCCGATCTGCGGGATCGACACGTGGGACTCGTCTACGACGACCACGTAGTCATCCGGGAAATAGTCGAGGAGACAGTACGGGCGGCTGCCGGGCGCCCGGCCGTCCAGGTGTCGGCTGTAGTTCTCGATCCCGGGGCAGAACCCCACCTCCGTCAGCATCTCGAGATCGAACCGCGTGCGCTGCTCGAGGCGTTGCGCCTCGAGCAGCCGGCCATCCTGCCGGAGGTTCAGCAGCCGCTCCTCCAGTTCCACGTAGATGCCGTGCCGCGCCTCCTCCAACCGATGGCCGAGCGTCGCGTAGTGCGTGGCCGGAAAGATCGAGGTCTCCGGCAGGCGCGTGATCGTGACGCCGGTCATCGGATCGATCTTCGAGATGCGTTCGATCGCGTCGCCCCACATCTCGACCCTGACCCCCTGCTCCTCGTACGCGGGCAGGATCTCGATCACATCGCCCCGCACCCGGAAGGTGCCGCGCACGAAGTCGAGATCGTTCCGCGAATACTGGATCTGCACGAGTCCGGCGAGGATCTCCCGGCGGGAGATCTCCTGCCCTTCGCGCAGCGTGAGCATGAGTTCGCGGTAGCCGACCGGATCTCCGAGTCCGTAGATCGCGGACACGGAAGCGACGACAATCACATCTCGCCGTTCCATGAGGGCGGACGTGGCGCGAAGCCGCAGCCGATCTATATCCTCATTGATAGATGCATCTTTCTCTATGAAAGTATCTGTCGCGGGGACATAGGCCTCGGGCTGATAATAGTCGTAGTAGGAGATGAAATACTCGACGGCGTTGCGGGGAAAGAACTGCCGCAGTTCTCCATACAACTGGGCGGCTAGCGTCTTGTTGTGGCTCATGACGAGCGTCGGGCGATTGACTTCGGCGATCATCGCCGCCAGCGTCACGGTCTTGCCGCTGCCGGTCACGCCGAGCAGCGTCTGCCACTTGTCGCCGCGGCGCACGCCCTCGGCCAATTCGCGGATCGCGGTGGGCTGGTCGCCCATCGGCTCGAACGGAAGCTGAAGGTCGAAGCGGGGCATGGTCTCGGATCGGCCGGTCACTCGATGGTGAGGCCGCTCTCCCCGAAGGACTCCTTCCGTTCGACGGAGATCACGCCCTTCACGCCCTGAACCTTGCGCATGACTTTCTCCAGATGCGTCAGGTTCTCGACTTCGACGACGAACTGCCCGCGCATCCCCCCCTCGACGCCCTTGATGTCGGCCGACTGAATGTTCGTGCCCGTGTCGCTGACGGCGCGCGCGATGTCCGCGAACAGCCCGTGGCGATCCGTCCCCTCCATGACGATGCGGATCAGGAACCGGCGCTCCCCGTGCGTCTGCCACTCGATTTCCACCCGGCGTTCGGGAGCGTTCGAAAGGTTCAGGACGTTCGGACAGTCCTGCCTGTGGATCGAAACGCCGCGGCCCCGGGTGATATAGCCGATCACGCGGTCTCCGGGGACCGGCTGGCAACACTGGGAGTACCGGACCATGAGGTTCTCCATCCCCTGGATCCGGATCCCCTGGCCACCGCCGCCCCAGACCTTGTCCACGAGCTTGTGGAGCGGACTGGGACTCTTCTGCGGCACTTCCGGGATGACCTCCGGCAGGATGGCCCGCATCACGCGCGTGAGCCCCACATCGCCGCGGCCGGTGGCGGCGTAGAGGGAATCCGCTCCGTCGTATCCCAGCGTCGTGCATGCGGCCGTGAGGGCCGCTTCGTCCACCTTCCCCCGACGGCGGCGCCTCCACTCCCGCTGAACGATGTCCTTCCCCAACTGGACCGCGGATTCCTGCTCTTCGTCGCGGATCCACTGCCGGATCTCGTGGCGGGCCTTGCTGCTCCGCACGAAGCCCAGCCAGTCCCGGCTCGGCGTCTGGGAATCGGAGGTGAGAATGTGTACGGTGTCCCCGTTCCGGAGCGGACGGCTGAGCGGGGCGATCCGCTCGTTCACCTTCGCGCCCTTGCAGCGCAGCCCGACCTCGGTGTGCACGGCGAAGGCGAAGTCGATGGGCGTGGCCCCTTTCGGCAGCTGCTTGACGTCTCCCGCCGGAGTGAAGACGAAGATCTCGTCCTGGAAGAGGTCGATGCGGAGGAACTCCATGAATTCTTCCGGCTCGCGCGTTTCCTGCTGCCACTCGAGTACCTGCCGGAACCACGCGAGTTCGTCGTCGACGTCATCGCCCGACCGGCCCTCCTTGTAGCGCCAGTGCGCCGCGATTCCGTACTCCGCGGTGCGGTGCATTTCGTGCGTGCGGATCTGGATCTCGTACAGCGCGCCGCCGGGGCCGAAGATCGTCGTGTGCAGGCTCTGGTACATGTTCGACTTCGGCGTGGCGATGAAGTCGTGGAAGCGCTCCGTGAGCGGCGTCCACTTGTTGTGCACGATGCCGAGAGCGTGGTAGCAGTCGCGCACCGAATCCACGATGAGCCGCATCGCCAGCGTGTCGTAGACCTCTTCGTACGGCTTGTCACGCTTCACCATCTTGCCGTAGATGGACCAGAGGTGCTTGGGGCGCCCGGTGACCTCGCAACCGATCCCGGCGGCGTCGAGTTCGGTTCGGAGCGGTTCCACCATGCGTCGGATCAGTTCCTCGCGTTCGCCCCGCGTGGCGTTGACCTCCTTCACGAGCTTCCTGTACCCCTCGGGTTCGAGGAACTTGAAGGCGAGGTCTTCGAGTTCCCATTTCAGGCGTGCGACTCCGAGACGGTGGGCGAGCGGCGCGTAGATCTCCCGGGTTTCGAGCGCGATCCGCTGCCGCGCGCCCGCCGGCATGTGCTCCAGCGTCCGCATGTTGTGGAGACGGTCCGCCAGCTTGACCATGATCACGCGCGCGTCGCGGGCCATGGAGAGGAGGAGCTTGCGGTAGGTCTCGACCTGACGTTCCGCCATGGAGCCGAACGCGAACAACGAGATCTTCGTGAGGCCGTCCACGATGATCGCGATCTCCTCGCCGAACTCCGTCCGGATCTCGTCCACGGTCGTGTCCGTGTCCTCCACCACATCGTGGAGGAGCGACGCGGCGATGCTCACCGTGTCCAGCCGGATCTCGATGAGGATCTTGGCGACCTCCACGCAGTGGCGGATGTAATCCTCGCCGGAGCGACGCTTCTGGCCCTCGTGTTTTTCCAGGCTGTACTGGAACGCAAGGGCGAGCAGGTCGAGGTCGAGGCGGGCCTCGTACCCCTCGATCGCCTTCATGAAGTCCTTCGGCAGCAGCGAGCGCGGGCCCGCTCCCGGCGCGGCCCGGCCCACTTCCCGCTTGAGGCTGCTCTCCACGCTTCGCGCTCCGTCCCCGAGACGTCACCACCCGAACAGCCACGATCCAGCGGCCCGGGCAACCTGTAAAGGTAGCAGTAGCGCGCGAGTTCGGCGCGGGCCGGGCGAGGGAGCTAGCAGATGCCGCGTTCGCGAAGGCTCACGTAGGCCCGGTCGCCGAGGATGATGTGGTCGCGGACGGGAATGCCGAGAAGCCGGCCGCTCTCGACGAGTTGGCAGGTCACGGCGATGTCTTCGGGGGACGGTTCGGGCTCGCCGCTCGGATGATTGTGGGCCAGGATGACGGAGGCCGAGGCCGTGGCGATCGCCGGCGCGAATACTTCCCGCGGGTGGACGAGCGAGCTGTTCAGAAGCCCCACCGTGAGTCGTCGCTCGAGCAGAACCTGGCTCTGCGTATCCAGGTAGATGACCCAGAACTCTTCCTGTCGACGATCCCTCAGCAGGGGGCCGAGGCGTCCGAACACGTCGGCCGGACTGCGGATGCGCGCGCTGGCGCGGGCGGGCTCGGCCGCCTGCCGCCGTCCAAGCGCGAGCGCCGCCGCCACGGCGGCCGAACGGGCGGGGCCGACTCCCCCGGTCCGCTCGAGTTCGGCCGGCTCCGCCCGCCCCATCTCCCGCAGCGAACCGTCGAAGTCCGCGAGTAGCCGCCCGGCCACATCCACGGCCGAGCGCCCCGTCGCACCCGCACCGAGCACGACCGCGAGCAGTTCCGTCGTCGAGAGCGCGTCGGGGCTGAAGCGGCGCAGCCGCTCCCGCGGACGTTCGCTCGCCGGGAGTTCGAGGATCTTCGGAGCCATGCGTCATGTATCCCCGCGGCCATGAATTCCGTCTCAACTCGGGGGTAGCGGGAGGTATATCGTCCTCGGCACCGGTGGCATGCTCCGATCCGATCGCGCATGTTGCGGGCACCCTGGCGGCCGAGGACGAAACATCCGAGCCGGGGCGGGAATCGCGCATTCGAACGCGCGAACTCCCGAGTCCCTGTCTCCTTACCGTCAGGAGGACCACATGACTTCACGATGGCGCACGTCCGCGGTCGCCACGGCGCTCAGCTTCGCCGCCGTCCTCACCTCGTGCGGCCCGTCCCCCGCAGTCCGAACGATCCCGCTCGAAGCGCCGCTCCTGCTGCGGATGGCACCGCCCGAGGGGCAGGTATCGCGCTACGCCTACTCCATGGAAACGAGCGTGGAGAGTCCCATGATGCCTTCGACCGGTGGCCCGCTCATGACCATGGCCTGGCAGCAGATTCAGACGGTCCTGAGCGTGGACGGCGAGGTCATTCGAGTCCGCGGGGCGGTCGATTCGGCCAGCACCACGTTCGGGAGGCCGATGCCGGGGATGGACGACATGCTGCCCGACTTCTCCGGGCTGTCCTTCACCGTGGACATGGACCCGCGCGGCAGCGTCCTGCAAGTCGTGGAGAGCGAGGGAGTCCCGGAAGATGCCGGGGTGAGCGTCGAGAGCATGCTGCAGGGAGCCGGCCATTCCGTGCTGCCTGAAGAGGAGGTAAGTCCCGGGGATGCCTGGATGGTCGAGGCGCCGCTCGAGATGCCGATGGGGACCGGCGGAACGATGTCGCTGGACATGGAATTCACCTACACGTTCGTGAGTCTCGCTGACGGCCTCGCCACCCTTTCGTTCGAGGGGCCGATGGACATGGACATGGACGTCCAGGGCATGGCGATGAACGGCTCTGGGACCCTGTCGGGAACGATGGTCGTCGACCTCGTCGAGGGCCGGTACGTGAGCCAGACGAGCCGGCAGAACATGGAAATGAGCGTGGCCGGGACGTCGATGACGGTGAATACGACGACCGCGCTCGAACTGCTGCCGGATTCCTGACACCAAGGACGCCAAACGGCGAGTGACGGAAAACCAGGGAGAACCGATGAACGCAACGAGAATGCGAGCCTTGATTCGAAGCGCGGCGGCGGCCGCTCTAGCAGTGGGCTGTGCGGCCCCCCTTTACGGGCAGACCCTGCTTCGCATGACGCCGGCCGCAGGACAGGTCTCGCGATACGTCATCGAGGCGGAGACGTCCATGTCAGGTACGGTCATGTCGACGCAGTCCCTCTACCGGACGGAGACGATCGCCGGCGTGACCGGTGACGTCATTGAGATCCAGGCCGTGATTGACTCGTCCGCCGTGACGGAAGCCATGCCCGGAGCGAGCGGGCCCGACCTGTCGGGCATGAGTTACACGTTCGGCATGGACCCGCGGGCGCGAGTTACGGGGTTGACGGACGCCGGAACGCTCACGGCGGACGCGGAGGTGGCGATCAGTGCGCTGCTGCGTAGCAGTTTCTTCGAGTTGCCGGAGGGCGAAGTGAGCCCGGGTGACTCCTGGTCGGGACAGGTGACGGCCGAGATACCGGCCGGCATGGGCGGCACGATGACGATGGAAACGGACGTAACCTACACGCTCGCGAACCTCGACGGGGATCTGGCGGAAATATCGCTCGATGGAACCGTGACGATGTCCGGAAGTGCCGGCGGCATGACGATGGACGGAACCGGATCGGTCAGCGGGACCGCGATCTTCGACACGGGACGAAGCCGCCTGGATAGCCACGACAGTGTGCTCAATGTGGACATCAACGCGGGCGGCATGGCGATTTCGATGCAGACGACCACCACGCGCAGGATCATCTCCTGACACGGGCGTCAAGTCGCGCTATCGATTTCGTGAGGGCAATACGATCCCGGAGGGGTACGTCGGGTTTCGCTTGACCGTCCACTCCGGGACGTTGCCGTCGCGCGGATAGCGGAGGAAGGTGTCCGCGTCCGCGCCCGCGAGGGCGACCCGGATCCGGTGGCCCGCCCGGAACAGCACCGACGTCGCCCACAGGTCGAAGCTCAGTTCCGCGACCTCCCCCGGCACGAGCGGGAGGGCGTCCGCGCGCGACTCGCTGCGGTGCGGCCCGTACTTCCGGTACAGCGGCGGGTCGTCCGTGACCGCGCGCATGACGCCGCGGAGCTGTCCCTCGGTGATGTACCGCACGGTGCCGTCGGGAGCGACGTCTTCCAGGTAGACGACGAAGGCGCCGTCCGTCTCGGTGGACGCCAGGTGCAGCGTGACGACGGGGTGGCCGGTGACTTCGGTATCGACCGCCAGCGGGGCGCTGGTGTAGGTCAGCAGCTTCCCGTCCTCCGCGCGGCGGTCGCCGTACACGACATCGCCGCCCCCGCCGTTCGTGTACCAGCGGTTGCGGGTCCCGGTCGTGGCGGTGAAATCGACGGTGTAGGCGTCCTCGCCCGCTCCCGGGACGGGAGGATCCGTCGACAGCCTGCCGCCATCGCCCAAGTACCACGTCACGTCGTCGAAGCCCTCCGGCGGCCACGTCTCCGTCCGCGTCCAGCGGTCGGCTCCGAGCGTGTAGTAGTGGATCTCCGTCGGCGTCTCCCCGGATCCATCCTCCTTGAGGTGGGCATCGAAGAACGCGACGAGTTCCTCGAACCGGGCATCGGCGTCAGGGGCGACAGGCGTGTCGTCCGCCTTGAAGGGGTCCGTGTCGTTGCGCGCCCCGTGGTCCCACGGACCGATGAACACCTGCTGCGCGTTCGAGATCGTGTTGTAGCGGCCGAGCGTGCCGTTCACCGTGCCGGCGTCCTGCCAGCCGACCCGGACGAACATGGCCGCGCCGGACTCCTCGATCTGCGGGAGGTGGCCGGAGGGGCTGCGGCGGTGCCCGACGTTCGTCTCTCCGTAGGGGCCGAACGGGTCGTCCCGGAACTCGTACTCCAGCGCCGCCTCGAACGGCACGGTATTGGCCTGGTGCTCCGCCACCGCGGCGGCGAGCAGCGATCCGTCAACGTCCGCGTCCACCGGTTTCACGCCGGTGACCCGGCTCTGCACCTCGTCGCAGGCGGCCCCCATCGCGTCGGAGAGGCCGCAGATATCGTTCAGGTCCTGCATTCGGGTGCGGTTCGACCAGTCCTCGAGGAAGCCGACCGTGAGGACCCCGCCGGGGAAGATGAGGTGGCCGAAGTTGTCGAAGTCGTTGAAGAGGGGCGCGACCGCCTTCACGGCGGGGTTCCGGTTGACCGCGAGCATCTCGGCCGTGTTCCCGGCGTAGGAGACCCCGTAGGCCCCCACCCGCCCGTTCGACCACGGCTGGTCCGCGATCCAGTCCGCGACCTCCCCGTAGTCCGTGACCTCGTCTTCGGCGAGTTCGAAGCGGCGGATCCCGAACGAGGCCCCGCTTCCCCGCCCATCGACGAGGACAAGCGCGTACCCGGCCCGGTTCCAGCGCTCCGCCTCGGCGAAGTTCGAGGTCTCCTCGAGGGGGACGCCGACCTCGCCCCGGGCGCGCCAGTAACGCGTCGCCCGCATCATGGCCGGGAGCCGGTCCCCGGACCGGATGTTCTCGGGCAGCCATACGTCGACGGCGATGCGGACGCCATCGCGCATGGGGACGTGAAGCGCCTGGTTGCGCGTGAGCGCGCTCACGGGGGCGTCACCCGCGCGGTCGCCGGAAGTGGAAGCGCCGTCCCCGCAGGCCAGCCCGGCCAGTGCCGCCAGACCCGCCGGCAAGCAGGCGGGCCGCCCCCGCCTCACCAGGCGATCGCGTGGCCGTCGCGGCGCGGATCCGATCCGCCGGCGAGGGCGCCCGTCTCCGCATCCCGGTACACGCCCTGTACACCGCCGAGGTTGCCGGGCTCGACGAGATTGTGGCCGCGGTCCGCCAATTCTCCGTACACATCGGGCGGGAAGCCCGCCTCCAGGTACGTGACGGAATCCTCCGGAATCGGCGTGAGGCCCCCGCCCCGGTTGAGACACATGCGGGGCGACGCGATCGCGAGCTGCATGTCCATCCCGCCCGCCGTCAGCTTCGTGATCACCTGTCCAACCGTCTGCGGGATCGTGTAACCGCCGGCGGCGCCGACGGCCGCGACGAGATTTCCGTCCTTCATGACGACGCACGGCGTCATCACGCCCTTCGCCTTCTGGCCTCCCGCGATGTAGTTGGCGTGCCCCTCCTCGAGGGAGAAGCCGAACATGTGGCCGTTGTTGAGGAAGATCCCCGTGTCGCCCGCGATGACGCCGCTCCCGTAGAGGGCGACGAGAGACTGCGTGAAGGCGACGGCGTTCCCCCAGCGGTCGGCGGAAGAGAGGCTCGTCGTCCCGAAGAACGGGAGGGGGGCGCCCGAGAAGGAGGCGATGCGGGCGGGATCGATCGTCGCCCGCTGTTCGTCCGCGTATTCCTTCGAGATGATCATGTCGACCGGGATCTCCGCGTCTTCGTTCCCGGTGTTGTACTGCTCGTCGTCGATCAGGGCGAGCCGGTTCGCCTCGAGCCACAGGTGGGCGAACTCGGAGCTGTAGAGATCCATGTTGGCGAGGTCGAAGCCGTCCATGATGTTGAGCGCCTGGAACATCGTCATCCCGCACGACCCCGGCGGCATGGCGTACAGATCGTGCCCCTGGAAGGTCGTCGTGATGGGCTCTCTCCACGCGACCTCGTAGCCCTCCAGATCGGCCTTCGTCATGTGGCCGCCGTTCTCGGCGAGGAAGGCGACGATGCGGTCTCCGATCTCGCCCATGTAGAAGTCGTCCGCGCCTTCGCGCGCGAGTCGGCGCATGCTGGCGGCGAGTTCGGGCTGCCTGATGATCTCGCCCATGCGCGGCGGGCGCCCGTTCGGGAACATGACGCGGGTGCTGGACGGGAACCTCCCGAGCTTATCCGCGCTCCCGTTGGTGTGGAGCGCATCGAACTTCGAGATCACGAAGCCGTCCTCGGCGAGCTGGATCGCGGGCTCGAACACGTCGCCGAGGCTCATCGTCCCGTAGCGCTCGAGCACGGCGGCCCAGCCCTTGAAGGCGCCGGGCACGATCGGGGCGCGATAGCCCATCTCGACATCATCCGGCGTGATCGTGCTCGCCGAGGAGGCCGCGGGCGCCCGGCCGAGCGCGTCGAGTCCGACGACCCGGTTCTCCTCGGCCAGGTAGATGAGCATGAAGCCGCCGAAGCCGCCGAGCCCGGACATGTAGGGCTCGGAGACGTTGAGCGTGGCGGAGGCGGCGACGATGGCGTCGATCGCGTTTCCGCCCCGCATCATGATCGTCGTGCCGGCGAGCGAGGCGTAGTAGTCGGCGGCGGCGGTCACGCCGCGGCGGCCCCACACGGTCCCGTGCGCGGGTCCGAGCAGGCCCGGAACGTTCGAATCTCCGGCCGGACCCCATTGTCCGATCCCGTCGGGGGGCGCGGCGGCCGTTTCGGGGGCACGGCAGGCGATCAGACCGGATCCGGCGGCGGCCGCGGCGGACGTGGCGAGGAAGTCTCGGCGCTTCATGGCTCGACTCCTGGGCAGAAAGGGTTTGTCCTACCAGGCGATGGCGTGGCCGTCCCGGCGCGGGTCGGATCCGCCGGCGAGGGCGCCGGTCTCGGCATCCCGGTACACGCCCTGCACGCCGCCGGGGTTGCCGGGCTCGGCCAGATTGTGGCCGCGGTCCTCGAGTTCGTCGTACACCTCGGGCGGGAAGCCCGCCTCCAGGTACGTGACCGAATCCTCCGGGATCGGCGTGCGCCCCCCGCCCCGGTTGAGGCACATGCGCGGAGAGGCGATCGCGAGCTGTATGTCCATGCCGCCCGTCGTCAGCTTCGTGATCACCTGGCCCACGGTCTGCGGGATCGTGTAGCCGCCCGCGGCGCCGACGGCCGCGACGAGGTTTCCGTCCTTCATCACGACGCACGGCGTCATCACTCCCTTCGCCTTCTGGCCGCCCTCGAGGTGATTGACGTGCCCTTCCTCGAGGACGAAGCCGAAGGTGTGACCGTTGTTCAGGAAGATGCCGGTGTCGCCGGCGATCACGCCGCTCCCGTAGCCGCTCACGAGCGACTGCGTGAAGGCGACCGCGTTCCCCCAGCGGTCGGCGGACGAGAGGCTCGTCGTTCCGAAGAAGGGGAGCGGGGCCCCGGAGAAGGAGGCGATGCGGGTGGGGTCGATCTTCGCCCGCTGGTCGTCCGCGTATTCCTTCGAGATGATCATGTCGACGGGGATATCGACGTCTTCCTTCCCCGTGTTGTAGCGGTCGTCATCGATGAGGGCGAGCCGGTACGCCTCGAGCCACAGGTGCGCGAACTCGGAGCTGTAGAGGTCCATGTTCGCGAGGTCGAATCCGTCCATGATGTTGAGCGCCTGGAACATCGACATCCCGCACGAGCCCGGCGGCATCGCGTACAGGTCGTGCCCCTGGTACGTCGTCGTGATCGGTTCCTTCCACGTGACGTCGTACGACTCGAGGTCGCCCATCGTCATGTGGCCGCCGTTGTCGGCGAGGAAGGAGACGACGCGCTCCCCGATCTCCCCCTTGTAGAAGTCGTCCGCGCCCTCGCGGGCGAGGCGCCGCATGCTCGCGGCGAGATCGGGTTGCCGGATGATCTCGCCCATGCGCGGGGGACGGCCGTTCGGGAACATGACGCGTGTGGTCGACGGGAACTGTCCCAGCTTCTCGGCCGCGGCGCCGTTCGTGTGGATCTCGTCGAAGCGCGAGACGACGAACCCGTCCTCGGCGAGCCGAATCGCGGGTTCGAACACGTCGCCCAGGCTCATCGTCCCGTAGCGTTCGAGGGCGGCGGCCCAGCCCTTGAAGGCGCCGGGTACGATGGGCGCCTTGTAGCCCGCCGCGAAGTCGTCGAGCGTCATCGTTTCCGGGGACGAGGCGGCCGGCGATTTTCCGAGCGCGTCGAGTCCGACGACCCGGTTCTCCTCGGCCAGGTAGATGAGCATGAAGCCGCCGAATCCCCCGATGCCGGACATGTAGGGTTCGGAGACGTTGAGCATCGCGGAGGCGGCCACGATGGCGTCCACCGCGTTCCCGCCCTGCATCATGATCGTCGTGCCGGCGAGGGAGGCGTAGTAGTCGGCGGCGGCCGTCACGCCGCGCGCTCCCCAGACGGCCCGGTGCGCGGGCCCGAGCAGGCCCGGGACGTTGGAGTCTCCGGCCGGGCCCCATTGCCCGCTCGCGGCGGTGGCCGCGCCCGCGGTTTCGGGAGGCCGGCATCCGATGAGACTGGATCCGGCGGCGGCGGCGGCGGAGGTGGCGAGGAAGTCTCGGCGCTTCATGGGGCGGCTCCTGGGCAGGGGGATCGCAGACCTTGATCCTAGACCCCCCACAGGCCGCCGCTCAAGACATCGCTATCCGTGCCCGCCGGGCCGCAGCCCGCGGCGGAGCGCCGGCGCGACTACCAGGCGATGGCGTGGCCGTCCCGGCGCGGGTCCGATCCGCCGGCCAGTCCGCCGGTCTCCGCATCCCGGTGCACGCCCTGCACGCCGCCCAGATTGCCCGGTTCCGCCAGGTAGTGGCCACGCTCCGCCAGTTCCTCATACACCGCGGGCGGGAAGCCCGCTTCGAGATAGGTCACGGAGTCCTCCGGGATCGGCGTCCGCCCCCCGCCCCGGTTCACGCACATGCGCGGCGAGGCGATCGCGAGCTGCATGTCCATGCCCGCCACCGCGAGCTTCGTGACGACCTGCCCAACCGTCTGCGGGATCGTGTAGCCGCCCTGCGCCCCGACCGCCGCGAAGAGGTCGCCGTCCCTCATCATGATGCACGGCGTCATCACGCCCTTCGCCCGCTTGCCGCCCTCGAGGTGGTTCACGTGACCCTCCTCGAGCACGAAGCCGAACATGTGGCCGTTGTTGAGGAAGATCCCGGTGTCCCCCGCGATCACGCCGCTCCCGTACCCGTTCACGAGCGATTGCGTGAAGGCGACCGCGTTCCCCCAGCGGTCGACGGTGGAGAGACTCGTCGTCCCGTAGAACGGAAGCGGGGCCCCGGAGAAGGAGGCGACGCGCACGGGATCGATCTTCGCGCGCTGTTCGTCGGCGTACTCCCGGGAGATGATCATGTCCACGGGGATGTCCGCGTCTTCCTTGCCGGTGTTGTACCGGTCATCGTCGGCGAGGGCGAGCTTCATCGCCTCGAGCCACAGGTGGACGAACTCGGAGCCGTACAGATCCATGTTCGCGAGGTCGAACCCGTCCATGATGTTCAGCGCCTGGAACATCGACATCCCGCACGAACCCGGCGGCATCGCGTGCAGATCGTATCCCTGGAACGTCGTCCGGATCGGCTCGCGCCACTCGACCTCGTACGATTCCAGGTCCGCCTTCGTGAGGTGGCCGCCGTTCTCGGCCAGGAAAGCGACGATGCGGTCGGCGAGTTCGCCCCTGTAGAGGTCGTCCGCTCCCGTGCGGGCGAGGTGCCGCATGCTCGCGGCGAGCTCCGGCTGCCGGATGATCTCGCCCATGCGCGGCGGGCGGCCGTTGGGGAAGAACACGCGCGTCGTCGACGGGAAGCGGCTCAGCTTCTCCGCGCTCGACTGCGTGTAGCGCTCGTCGAACTTCGAGAACACGAAGCCATCTTCGGCGAGCTGGATCGCGGGCTCGAACAGGTCGCCGAGGCTCATCGTACCGTATCGCTCGAGAGCGGCGGCCCACCCCTTGAAGGCGCCGGGAACGATCGGCGCCTTGTAGCCCATCGCGAAGTCGTCGAGCGTCATCGTCTCCGGCGACGAGGCGGCGGGCGAGCGGCCGAGCGCATCGAGTCCCACCACCCGGTTTTCTTCGGCAAGATAGATGAGCATGTAGCCGCCGAAGCCCCCGATCCCGGACATGTAGGGATCCGACACGTTCAGCGTGGCGCACGCGGCGACCATCGCGTCGATCGCGTTCCCCCCTTGCATCATGGTCTGCGTGCCGGCGAGGGACGCGTAGTAGTCGGAGCAGGCCGTCACGCCCGTGCGACCCCACACGGTGCCGTGCGCGGGCCCGGCCAGGCCGGGCACATGCGAGTAGTCGCCGGAGCCCCACTGCCCGGAGGTGAGGGGCGCGGCGGCGGATGTCTCGGGGGGACGGCAGGCGACGAGGCCCGATCCGGCGGCCGCGGCGGCGGAGGTGGCGAGAAAGTCTCGGCGTTTCATCGGACGGCTCCTGGCAGGGGGATCGCAGACTTCGATCCTAGATCCGAGCCGCGCCATCGTTCAAGACGCCTACAGCTTGATGTCGCCGCCGGGGTCGCGCCGTCTCAGGCGCCGGAGCACGTCTTCCGCCTCGCGGAGACGGGCGCGGCGCGCCTCTTCGTCGAGCGCGGCCGCCGCCCAGTCGGGCCGTCCGTCGGCCTCCGGTACCCGCAGCACGGCCCCTTCGCGGCTCCCGGCGGGAAGCGTCTCGATGGGCACGTCCTCGGTGCGCTCGTCCCCATCGCGGATGATTACGGCGATGGACCCCTCCACGCGCTCGACGACCCAGAGGTGCTCCGCCTGCCGGCTCAATAGTCGAACACGACGACGACGGCCCCGGTGTCGTCGTAGAGGGTCGCGGTATCGCCGTTGTTGTTCCACACGGCCTGCCGTCGGCCCATGTAGTAGCGTGTGGCGTCGGCACGCCCAGCACCGGTGTGGACCACGAGTTGTCCGCCGGCCTCCAGCACCGCTCCCGCGGGAAACCGGAAGCAATGGTTGGCTCGGTCGCAAAGGGACCAGCCCCCGATCGGTCGGTCGCCGGACTCCAGATTTCGGATCACGGCATATTCCCCGTTCGGGTTCCTGTGATCGTTGCCCGGCGCATCGGCGTGCACCCAGAGTCGGAGTCGCGCATCACCCGCGCCGGCGGGGACACTGGCCGGCCCGGGAGCCGCCACGGGCGGACGGTGGGTCGGGCGGTCCCCCGCCCTGCCGCGCAACGCGATCTCCCCGCCGAACGAGACCTCATAGTCGCCGCTCTCGCGCCCCTGCACGGAGACGTGGCCGTGCCAATCCGTGCGGAACACGGTGGCCCCCGACGCCTCGTAGGCCCGGAGGGCGGCCGGCCGCGGATGGCCGTAGCTGTTGCGGCCCACCGAGATCACGACGACCCGAGGTCGGGCGGCGTTCAGAAACTCCCGCGTGAAGCCGTTGTCGCTACCGTGGTGCGGCGCCTTGAGCAGCGCCAACTCGCGGACGGCCCCCTGGTTCATCAGGTGAGTCAACTGCCGTACTTCGGAATCACCGCTGAGGAAGGCCCTGAACTCTCCGAACCGCACGAGCAGGCTGACGGAGCGGTCGTTGTGATTCGTCGTCCCCCGCGGGAGCAGAGGCAGGACATCGATCTCGACTTCTCCGAGCGTGAGCGTCCGCGGCGAGGCCTCCAGATAGGTGATTTCCGGACGCGCGTCGAGGGCGGCGAGGAGCCGCCGGTAGGTCTGCGTCGTGTGCGGCTCCCCGTTGTCCATGTAGAAGCGGACCGGGAGCGCCGCGATGACGCCGGCCATGCCGCCGATGTGATCCGCGTGGGGGTGCGTCGCGACGAGCAGATCGATCTCGCTCACGCCGAACTGCCGCAGTAGAGGGGCGACGTCGTCTCGCCCCGCGTCGATGAGCGCGGTCCGGCCACCCGGCGCCTGGATGAGGACGGCATCCGCCTGTCCGACATCGAGGAACGTGATGCGCAGGACGGAGTCCGGATCGGCGGTCGGGGCAGACGGGGCCGTCGCGAAGACCGGCGCGGCGAGGAGGGTGGCAACGGTGGCGACGGCAAGGACGCGGCGAAGCCGCTCCCAGCCGCGCCTCACCGACGGCTCTTGTGTGATCCCGAAGCGCATGCCGGCCAAGTCAGCCGCCCCCTCATGGCGAGACAAGTGGGGCGTCGCGGCATCACGGCGTCGCCTTGCGCGGCGGGCTTCGCGGGAATCACTGTTCGGATGTTCCGTTTTCCGCAGTTTTCGCCGTCACTCCGGAGGTTCAGATGGCGCCCCAGTCGAGGTTCGCGCGGTTCTCGCGCCACTCCGTCGTCGGTCTCTTCACGCTTCTTCTTCCCCTGTCGCTCGCCCCCGGAGCGCTGTTCCCCGCCGATGCCGCGGCCCAGACGGCGTCGGAGCGGGCGGCTGCCGCGGCCTCCAAGCTGGAGTTCCGCGAACTGGGACCCGCCATCATGGGCGGGCGGGTGTCCGACCTCGCGGTCGTGGAGAGCGACCCGCGCATCTTCTACGTCGGCCTCGGCGCGGGCGGCGTGTGGAAGACGACGAATGACGGGATGACGTGGGACCCCGTGTTCGACGACCAGCCCACCTCCTCCGTCGGGGCCGTGAGCGTCGCGCCCTCGAACCCCAACCACGTGTGGGTGGGGACGGGCGAGCCGGCGAACCGGCAGAGTTCGCCATGGGGTGTCGGCGTGTTCAAGTCGACGGACGCGGGCGGCACGTGGACGCACGTGGGGCTCGAGGACACGCGCCACATCAGCAAGATCAAGATCGATCCGCGGGATCCCGACGTCGTGTACGTCGGGGCCGTCGGCCACCTGTGGGGCCCGAACGAGGAGCGCGGCCTCTACAAGACGACCGATGGCGGCGCGACGTGGGAGAACATCCTTTACATCGACGAGCACACCGGGATCATCGACCTCGTCATGGACCACAACGACCCGAACACGCTGTTCGCGGCCATGTATCAGCGGCAGCGCACGGGATTCGGGTTCGCGGCGGGCGGCGGCGGGTCGGGCCTCTGGCGCACGACGGACGGCGGGGAGAACTGGACGCGGCTCGAGGAGGGGCTGCCGGAGGGCGAACTGGGCCGCATCGGGCTGGACATCTACCGTCGCGACGGGAACCTCGTGTACGCGATCGTGGAGGCGCACGAAGGCCAGGGCGTGTACCGCTCCACGGACCGCGGCGAAACGTGGGAGTTCATGAGCGACCGCAACCCGCGTCCCATGTATTTCTCCCTCATCCGGATCGACCCCAACAACCCGGAGCGGATCTACCTGGGCGGCGTCCAGTCATCGGCCTCGGACGATGGCGGGCGCACCTGGTGGCCGGGGAACGCGACGGACCAGATCCACTCCGATCACCACGCGCTGTGGATCAATCCCCACAACTCGAACCATCTCATCAACGGGAACGACGGCGGGCTCGCCTTCTCGCGCGACGGGTCGGTCACCTGGCGCTCGATCCGGAACATGGCGATCGGCCAGTTCTACGAGATCGACGTCGACATGAGCGATCCGTACAACGTGTGCGGCGGGCTGCAGGACAACGGGAACTGGTGTGCGCCGCACCGGACGCAGTCGACCTGGGGCGTCCGCAACCGCGAATGGACGCACATGTGGTTCGGCGACGGGTTCCACAACCACTCCGACCCCGAGGACCCGAACATCATGTTCTCGGAGTCGCAGGGCGGGAACATGGCGCGCATCGACGTGGCCACGCGGGAGGGGCAGTCGATCCGGCCGGTGCCGCGCCCGACAGGAGATGAAGCGGAGGACGCGGAGCCACGCCGCTACCGGTTCAACTGGGATTCGCCGTTCGCGATCTCGCGCCACGACCGCGCGACGATCTACCTGGGCGGCAACCACCTGTTCCGTTCGAGGGATCGCGGGCTGAACTGGGAGGAGGCGAGCCCCGACCTCACGAAGCAGATCGACCGCGATACGCTGGAGATCATGGGCCGGGTGGTGACGGACGAGACGCTGTCGGACAACGACGGCATCGCCTCGTACGGGAACATCACGGCGTTCGCCGAATCGAAACACTCGCCCGACGCCCTCTACGTGGGGACGGATGACGGAAACCTGCAGGTGACGCTCGATGGCGGCGCGACGTGGACAAACGTCATCGACCAGGTGCCCGGCGTCCCGCCCCGCACCTATGTGAGCCGTCTCGAGACGTCGTACGCGGCGGACGGACGGGTGTACGTGACGTTCGACGGCCACCGGAACGACGACTACGCGCCGTACGCCTACGTGAGCGAGGACCACGGCGCGAGCTGGCGGCGGATCACGGCGGGCCTCCCCGACGGCTGGTCCGTCAACGTGATCCGGGAGCACCCGCGGAACCCGAACCTCCTCTTCGTCGGGAACGAGATCGGCATCTATATGTCGATAGACCGCGGCGAGTCTTGGGCGCGGATGGTGAACAACCTCCCCGTGGCCGCGGTGGACGACATCGCCATCCACCCGCGCGAGAACGACCTCGTCGTGGGGACGCACGGCCGCAGCATCTGGATCCTGGACGACATCACCCCGCTGGAGGAGATGTCCGCGGACGTGCTGGCTTCCGATTTCCGGCTGTTCGGCGCGCGGCGTGGCACGATGTGGTCGATGGGGATGGACTGGCCGTTCCAGCCGGCGACGTTCATCGCGCCCAACCCGCCGGCCGGGATCCCGCTCCGTTACTACGTCGGCGACGGCGTGGACGCGAGCGGGGCGAGCCTCGAGGTGCTCGACGGAGACGACGTGCTGCGCACGATGGAAGTGGGCGGCGAGGCGGGCGTGAACGAAGTGCTGTGGGATTTTCGGGTGGATCCGGCCTTCGACGTCGAGGGGGGCGGGGGAGGCTTCTCGCGTGGACCGCCGCAGGGCGCGGGACCGCGCGTACTGCCGGGCACGTACACGGTCCGGCTCAGCGTCGGGGACGAGAGTCAGGAAACCGAGGTCGGCGTGCGGCTCGATCCGCGGCGCGAGGCGAGTCGGGCAGCCCTCGTGGCGCGGCAGGACGCGATGCTGCAGGCCCATGCACTGGCGGGCCCGGCGCGCGACGCGCGCCAGAGGATCGGTGCGATGAGCGATCGCCTGGCCCAGATCCGGGCGCTCGTGGAGGACGCCGAGGTGGGCGATGGCGACCGCGAGCGGATCGAGGCCATGGCGGAGGAGATCTCCGACGAACTCGACGAGATCGGCGACGACCTCGGCGATGTCGCCGGAGGCGCCGGGATCGGGCAGATGGAGGGGTGGTCCGGCGAGCCCACGGCGGACCAGATGTACAGGATCGGCCTGGCCTGGGAGGCGCTGCCGGAGGTCGCGGAGCGCGTCAACGCGCTCCTGGGCGGGAGCATGCCGGCGCTGGAGGCAATGCTGGGCGACATTGGCGTGATGCCCGATCTTGGCGACCCGATCCGCGTCCCGCCGCGCCGCTGACGCTTGGCAGTCCGTGGCAAGACCCCGCGTCAGCTCCGCTCGGACGCAGCGGGGCTGCGGCCACGGACTGCCGGGGCGGCGGGCCCGGGGCATCGGTCCGCCGCCGCGCCGCGCATGAGGCTTCGCGGACGGACGCCCTCCGCTCCGTGAGCGAACGCGCGTCGCAGCCGGCGGCGGCCAGCATCGCCGTTATCGGGGCCGGCATCGTCGGCAGCTGCCTCGTCGAGCACCTCGCCAGGCTGGGTTGGGACGACCTCGTCCTCCTCGACAAGGGCCCCCTGCCCGATCCCGGCGGCTCCACCGGCCACGCGTCGAACTTCATCTTCCCCACCGACCACAACCGCGAGGTCGCGATGCTGACGCTGGAGAGCCAGCGCCAGTACGAGGCGCTCGGGGTGCAGACGACGTGCGGCGGCGTCGAGGTCGCCCGCACGGAGGCGCGGATGGAGGAACTGCGGCGGCGCATGACGTCGGCGCGCGCGTGGGGCATCGACGCCGAGCTGCTTACGCCGGGCGAGGTGGCGGAACGGATCCCGTTCGTGAATCCGGACGTCATCCTGGGCGGCTTCTGGATGTCGTCCGTGTCCGTGGTCGACTCTGTGCGGGCCGGAACGCTGATGCGGGAGCGCGCCCTGTCCCGGGGAGCGCTCACGATCCTGGACAACACCCAGGTCACGGGACTGGAGGTCGAACCCTGGCCCTCCGGGCGCCCTCGCCTGCGGGCCGTCCTCACCGCGCGGGGCCGCATCGAGGTCGAGCACGCGGTCATCGCGTGCGGGGTGTGGAGCCCTCTCATCGCGGAGCTGGCCGGCGCCTCGATTCCGCTCACGCCGGCGGTCCATCAGATGGCGGACCTCGGCCCGGTCGACCCCCTCCGCGCGACCGGCAACGAGATCGGTTATCCCATCGTGCGCGACATGGACGCCTTCATGTACGAGCGTCAGAAATACCAAGCGATGGAGGTCGGTTCGTACGCGCACCGCCCCATCCTCGTGCGCCCGGAGGACATCCCCCCGGGCGAAGGGGCGGAACGCTCTCCCACGGAAAGGCCATTCACGCGGGACGACTTCGCGCCCCAACTCGCGCAGGCGCGGGAGATCATGGGAGAGCTGCTGCGGGACGCCGAGATCGGATACGCGATCAACGGCCTTCTCTCCCTCACGCCCGACGCGCACCCGGTGCTGGGAGAGACCGCCGAGGTGGCCAACCTGTGGTCCGCGGCGGCGGTCTGGATCAAGGAGGGTCCGGGGGCGGCGCGGATTCTCGCCGAGTGGATCACGCACGGCCATCCCCGCCTCTGCGACCCGCACGATTCCGACGTCACCCGCTTCCAGCCGCACGAGCGCACGCGCCGGCATGTCCGGGCCCGCGCCCGGGAGCACTTCAACAAGACGTACGGGATCGTACACCCGCGCGAGCAGTGGGAGTCCTGCCGCGACGTGCACCGCTCGGCGCTCCACGCCCGCACCGAGGCCCTGGAGGCCGTGTACTACGAGGCGCGCGGCTGGGAGCGCCCCCAGTGGTACGAGTCGAACGCGGCACTCGTCGAACGGTACGGCGTCGCCGAGCGGCCGCACGAATGGGATCGCCGCTGGTGGTCTCCCATCATCGAGGCGGAGCACCTGCACCTGCGTGAGAAGGTCGGCGTCGTCGACCTGGGCGCGTTTCAGATCTTCGATGTGACGGGCCCCGGCGCCCTCGCATACCTGGAGGGAATGGCCGCCAACGCGTGCGACCGCCCGCCCGGGACGTCCATCTACACCCCGCTGCTGACGCCGGACGGCGGCTTCAGGGCAGACCTCACGATCCAGCGGCTGGGCACCGACCGTTTCCGCGTCGTGACCGGCGCCTTCGACGGGGCGCGGGACGCGGCCTGGTTCCGCAAGCACCTGCAGGAGGACGGCTCCGTCCGCTTTGAAGATCGGTCGGCGGCGATCTGCGCGCTGGGCGTATGGGGCCCCGGAGCCGAGGCGCTCCTGGAGAAGATCTCCGGGACGACCCTGTCGCAGACCGCGTTCCCGTACGCCTCCGTGCGGGATGTCGCGCTGGACGGGATTCCGGCCACCATGTGCCGGATCTCGTATGTCGGCGAGAGCGGGTGGGAGATCTACGTGGAGGCCGCTCTCGCGACGCGGGTGTGGGACGCCGTGCGGGAGGCGGGCCGGGCGTTCGGCCTGCGCCCGGTGGGCGCCGGAGTCTACGGCACGACGGGCCGCATGGAGAAAGGCTATGCCCTCATGGGGGCCGAACTCACCTCGGAGTACTCCCCGGTGGAGGCCGGCCTGGCACGACCGCGCGTGAAGCCGGCAGAGTTCATCGGCCGGGCCGCCTACCTGAAGGCCCGGGAGGCGGGTCCCGCGGCGATGCTCCGCACGCTCACCATGGACGACCACGCCGACGCCCCGGACCTCGCCCGCTTCCCCACTGGAGGCAACGAGCCGCTTCTGGGGCTCGATGGGGAGCGCATCGTCGACGCTCACGGGCGGGAGTCCCGCGTGACGTCGGCCGGGATGGGCCCCTCCGTAGGGAAGTACCTCCTAATGGCGTACCTCCCGCCGAAACTCGCCGCCCCCGGAACGCGGCTCCAGGTTCTCTACATGAACGAAGTCTTCCCGGTCACCGTGGCCGGCGGCACCGCGCTCTTCGACCCGACCGGCGCCCGCATGAGATCGTGACTGGCAGTCCCCGGCTAGATGGCGGCGTCGCGGCCCTGTGCGAGAGCCACCTCGCGCGTGCTCGGATTCGCGGAGGGCCTGAACGGGACCTCGCACACGCGGGCGACATCGGGCTTGCCCGGCTCGCTCGCGTACTCATCCGGGAGCCACACCGCGAGTTCCGTGCCGATGGCGGAGTCGGCGGGCGGGACGTAACCGAGGGCGATGTTGCTGCCCAGCTCAGGGGCATGCCATGGAGACGTGAGGTATCCCACCGGGTCGCCGCCTTCCGCGCGTGACACGTGCCAGAAGTCGGGCGCGTAGTCGTCGATCGGCCGGCCGCCGAGCTTCATCCCCACCATCACGAGGGCGAACGGAGAGCGTCCGACCTCGATCTCGGCACGCTGGCGCTCCAGCGCGACGCGCCCGATGTAGTCCCCCGGCTTCTCGCGCGGCACCTGGTAGGCGAGGTGGCACTGGAACGGGCTTGTCTCGTGGTCGATGTCCTGTCCCCACGACAGGATCCCGGCCTGGATGCGGCGCTGGTGCCCCGGGGCCGTGACCATCAACTCGTGCGCTTCCCCCGCCTCCAGTACCGCCCGCCAAAGAGTCTCCGCGTTCAGTGTCGCTTCGCGGAGATAGATCTCGTAGCCCTTCTCGCCCGAGAATCCGGTCTGCGAGATGACGACGGAACAGCCGGCGACCTCCGCCTCCATGAGCCCGTAGTAGGGGATGTCCCGGACCGCCTCGCCCACGAGATCGGCCATGAGATCGAGCGACCTCGGCCCCTGGATCTGAAGCGGACAGACGTCGATCTCGTCGATCTCCACCCGCATCCCGAGGCCCACGTTCACTCCCTGGAGCCAGTAGAGGAGATCGGAGTCGGCGAGCGAGAACCAGAACTCGTCCTCGGAGAGCCGGAGCAGCACCGGGTCGTTGAGGATGCCGCCGCGCTCGTTGCAGAGGATGACGTACCGCGCGCGCATCGGCTCGATCCGGGTCGCGTCGCGCGTGATCGCGTAGTCGGTGAACGCCTCCGCGTCCGGGCCCCGGACGCGGATCTGCCGTTCCACGGCGACGTTCCAGAGCGTAACGCGGTGGGTGAGCGCCTCGTGCTCCACGGCCGCGCCCCCGTCCTCGGGCCTCACGTAGCCGCGGGGATGGTAGACGCGGTTGTAGGTGGTGGCCCGCCAGCAGCCCGCCGCATGCGACAGGTGCCAGTACGGCGACTTCCGGACCCGGGTGGAGATGAGCAACTCGACCGGCGTCCGCCCGCTCTGCCGCAGGTTGATCGGAACGATCCGGTCCGACTGGTCCACGCTCGCGGGCTGTCCCGCTCCCGTTATCGCCATCGAACGTCCTCGTGTCTGAAGTAGCTCCCGCTGGCGACAGCCTTCGCTAACGGTAGATGTCGCCGCGGTGTCCGACTTTCAAGATGATGATGATCAGGGTCTTCGTGCCGACGCTGTAGAGAATCCGCCAGGGTCCCACGCGCACGCGAAAGACATCCTCGTAGCCCGCGAGCTTCCTGGTTCCCTGCGGGTACGGGTCGTGCGCCAGGCTCGACATCTTGCGCGCCACCCGCTGCCGGTCCGAGCGGGGAAGCCTGCGAAGCTGTTTTTCCGCCGTTCGCGAGATCTCGATCTCATAACGAGCCATCGATACCGAGTTCTCGGAGGACATCCGCCAACGGACGCGTAGGTTCGTGCCTGATCTTCTTCAGATCCTCGATGTCCTCGAGCTCTTCCAGGCGATCGAGCAGCGCTTCCTGCACGAAGTGATTCATGGCGACGCCCCGCGGTCTGCAGTATCCCTCCACCGCGTTCTTCACCGCGGCATCGACCCGGACGTTGATCTGCACCTTTTCCATCTTGCCTCTCGTTCGATCGAGACAGGAACCGACGCGCGATGATAGCAATTGCTATCATATGGAACAAGCGTGTGATCGGCGGACCGAGACCTCGAACGGCCCTACAGGCTCTTCCATTCCGCGAGCAGGTCGGCATCGCGCTCGAGGTTCAACTGGAGTTGCGTCCGGCGCTCCTCGGGTTCGCTTAGGAACCAGTCGAGCGTTTCGCGCGCGGTGACCGCGAGCGGGCGGAAGCGCAGCCCGGCCTCGACGCCCCGGTGCGAGCGGACCTGCGCCAATCCCCGCGCAGGGCCGCGATGCGAGTACCAGAGGGGAAAGCGCGCGGGCGGCTCCCGGTTCCGGAGGAAGTCCTCGTCCACCCACGTGAACGACACGCGCGACGTGGTGACCGCGCGGATCCCGTACAGGAACTCGTCCATGCGGGTCTCGTCGAGCGTCGGCCCGGCGACATTGAAGATCCCGCCGGTGTCCTCCTCCAGCAGGTGCATGCAGAACTCGGCCAGGTCCCGTACGTCGATGAACTGCACGGGATTGTCCATGTCGCCCGGCGCGATCACCTCGCCTCCGCGATGGATCCGGACGGGCCAGTACGTGAAGCGGTCGGTGGGATCTCCCGGGCCCGCGACGACGTGCAGGCGGGTGACGGTGCCGCGCTCGCCGTAGATCTCCTGCACCGCCTCCTCGCACATCACCTTCAGCTCCCCGTAGTACCGCCCCACGTCTTCGCTCTCGGGGTCCGTGACCTCGAGCAGCCGGGCCTCTTCCGGCAGTTCGTCCTGATCAAAGTCGTACACGGAGCCGGTGGAGGTGAACAGGTACCGGCCGACGGCATCGCGCAGGAGGTTGCCCGAGTCGCGCACCAGGCGCGGGACGTAGCCGCTGTTGTCGATGACGTAGTCCCATTCCTTCCCCCGCAGCGCGTCGAGCGCCCCGTCGCGGTCTCCGATGAGGGTCTCGACGCCGGGAAAGAGCCCGGGGTTCGAGCGTCCGCGGTTGAAGAGCGTGACCTCGTGTCCCCGCGCGACGGCGTGCCGCACCATGTGCGGGCCGATGAAGCCGGTGCCGCCCAGGATGAGCAGCCGCCCGGGCCGGGCCGCGCCTTCGGCCGCGGTCCCCCCGGCATCGGTCGAGGGTGGGGGTTCGCCCGCGCATGCCGCGGCTCCTGCAACCGGGAGCGCCGCCGCCCCCGCGACGGCGAGCGAGGTCCCCGCGAACTCACGTCGCGTCATCGTCATCGAACGTCCTCCTGTTTCCTGTCCGCGTGCTGTCAGGATCGCATCTCGCTTAGCGTCTCGCCAAGGAGGGCGATGTCCGCCTCGAACGATTCCGGAGCGAGCGGGCCGAAGGAGAAGCGGAAGAAACTCGACAGCGGCGAGTCGTCACCGAGGCGCTCCATATCGCAGTCGGTGCCCTTGAGGATCGCGGCCCCGCGCGTGAAGAGGCGTTCGTTCAGTTCCTGAGCGGTCCAGCCGTTCGGGAGCCGGCACCAGTGGTAGAAGCCGCCATCGCCTGAGAAGAGGTCGAGGCCCAGATCCTCGAAGGCCCGGCCGTAGCGCTCGCGCTGCATGGCATAGAAGGCGGGGACGGCTTCGCGGACGTGGCGCATGCGCTCGGGGTCCAGGAGTTCGACCGCGTAGCACTGTGACGGGTGGGACACGCCGCCCATCCCGAACGAGGAGAAGTTCGCGAGCACGTCGATGTGCCGCTTCGCCGCCACGGCCCATCCGATGCGGATGCCGGGCGCCTGCAGGCCTTTCGTGGCGGCGCCGACGACGAACAGGTTGCCGCGCTCGATGTCGTCCACGTGTGCGAGGGCGCTCACCGGCTCGTCGTGGAGAAGCTCGTAAGCCTCGTCGACGAGGAGACCCAGGCCGTCCTGCGCGCTGGCCGCGACGAGCGCCGCGAGTTCGTCCCCGGTCCGTGTCACGCCGGTCGGATTGCACGGATTGCTCAGCAGCATCAGGGTGCGCCCCTCGCGCGGAGCCGTGTAGGCCGAGACCGGCGGCCGGAACACGTTGTCCACACCGCTTTGCACGAGGTGATAGGGGCGCCGCAGCCGCTCGAGGACGTCGTAGTACGGGGTGTATTCGGTGGACGCGAGGCGGACCTCGATATCGGGTTCGAGGAAGAGAAGAAGCGCCACGATCGCGGGACGACCGCCCGCAAACACCATCACGTTCTCCGCCGTGATCTCGACGCCGTACGACCGCCGGTAGTAGGCGGCGATCGCCTCCCGCAGCGCCGGGAGCCCCCACGCCTTGGGATACTTGCGGTGCTCGGAGGTCACCGTCACGGTCGACGGAAGCGCCGGGCCGTCCGGCAGGGCGACCGTCCGCGGGAACCCCTGGCTCCACGGGTTCGTGCCCGGCTCGCCCATGTAGGTGCCGAACGCTCCCAGGAAGGCATAAAGGGTCTCGTAGATCCCCATCGGGGGCACGTATCTCAGGTACAAGCCGGTCGCTCCTTCCGGTCAGGCAGGCCTCAGGGTTGCCGGACGGTGTGGGGTTGGTCAGGGGGCCGGTGATGCCTCCACGGTGAGCGTCATGAGCATCCCTCGGCTGTCGTGGCCGGCGACGTCGCACACGACCGTGTAGTTCCCGGGGGAGAGATCGAGTTCGACGAGACGGACCTCTCCGGTGTTCACATCCGCCTCCGTCTCCCAAAGCACCTCCCCGCTCGCGGGGTCCACGAGCTTCAGGTTATGCATCTCGAAACCCTGGTTGCTGAGGCGGAGCACCGTGGGGCCCGCCGGCAACCGCGACGGCATGCCGATCGCGTACTCGAGCAGGGCCACATCGACCGCGTCGGCCGCGTATACGGCCGACAGGTCCGGTTCCGGGGCGGAAGCGGCCGCTTCCAGTGCGGCGGCCGCACTGGCCGGGTTGGCCGCCGCGTTCGCGGCTCTCCCTTCTCCTCCGCAGGCCAACGCAAGCATCGCGGCGGCGATGGGCATGCCGCGACGACACGCGGCCGGCGGCGCGATCCGCCGCGCGGTCGGCGCGTTCAGCCGGGGCGGCCGTGGCACTTCTTGTACTTCCGGCCGCTGCCGCAGTGACACGGCTCGTTCCGCCCGGGGATCTTCGTGGCCGTCGCCGGAGCGCCCGTCCGGCGGGGCCGCTGGCCGGCGCGCAGGGCCGCGCGGGCCGCGGTGTCATCGGGGGCCAGTTCCTGCACTGCGGCGGAGGCCGCGACACCGGTGGCCGAGAACGCCGGCTCGCCCGCGGGAGGCTCGCCGGACGCGCCGTCCTGCACGGGCGCCTCTCTCCGCCCGGGGGCCACCCCGCCCGCGGCGCCGGCGCCCGGCTCCACCGGGCCGCTCATGCCCGTAATCTGCGGCGCCCGCGGCCGGACCGGCGGCCGGACCTCGATGCGCACGCGGAAGAAGCGATTCGCCACCGTCTTCCGGATGTCCGTGATCAGGCTCACGAACATCTCGTAGGCCTCCTTCTTGTATTCGACGAGCGGGTCCTTCTGCCCCCACGACCGGAACTGGATCGAGGAGCGCAGATGATCGAGGTCGTAGAGGTGGTCCTTCCATTTCTCGTCCAGCACCGACAGCACGATGAAGCGCAGGACCTGCTCCCAGTGTTCGTCGAAACTCTCGAGCTTGGCGCGAAACTGTTCGTGGGCGCTCTCGAGCACCGCTTCGTACAACTCGCCGGTTCCCGCCCAGTTGTCGGCGCTCGCCTCCTTCTCCGTCTCGGACGCCTCCCCCCCTCCGGCCCGGGGGAGGAACTCGTTGTGCAGGAAGTACTCGATCAGGAGGTGCTCCCGCAGTCCCGGGAGGTTCCACTGGTCGTGGGAACTCTCCTCGGGCACGTAGGCGTCCATCTCCTCGCGGATCGCCTCCTCGACCATCTCCCACGTCTCGCCCTTGAGGTCTTCCCCGCCCTCGAGCGCATAGAGGCGCAGGTCGTAGACGACTTCCCGCTGCTGGTTCATCACGTCGTCGTAGTCCAGCAGTCGCTTGCGGGCGTCGAAATTCTGGGTCTCGACCCGCTTCTGCGCGCGCTCGACGGACTTCGTGATCCACGGGTGGCTGATGACCTCGCCCTCCTGCACGCCCAGGCGATCCATGATCTTCGCCACGCGCTCGTGCATGAAGAGCCGCATGAGGTCGTCTTCGAGCGACAGGAAGAAAAGGCTGGCCCCGGGATCCCCCTGGCGTCCGGAGCGGCCGCGGAGCTGGCGGTCGATGCGGCGGGACTGATGGCGCTCCGTGCCCAGGATCTGGAGTCCGCAGGGCGGCTCATCCTCGCACCCCCGCTCCTTGATCTCGGCTCGTGACAGGTCCGGCTCCTCGTCCGTCCGGCCGAACGCCGGCGTGTCGGAACGGATCCCACACACTTCGCACTGCACGCACGGAGAGGCGAGTTTGATGTCGGTGCCGCGCCCGGCCATGTTCGTCGCGATCGTAATCGCGCCCGGCTGGCCCGCATTGCGCACGATCTCCGCTTCGCGGGCGTGCTGCTTGGCGTTCAGCACCTCGTGCGCGAGGCCCCGCCGCTTCAGCATGCGGGCGATGACCTCCGACACCTCCACGCTCGTCGTCCCCACGAGGATCGGAAGACCCTCGCCGTTGATCCGTTCGATCTCCTCGATCAGCGCGGCGTATTTTTCCTGCTTCGTCTGGAAGATCACGTCGTCGTGATCCAGTCGCCGCACCGGCCGGTTCGTGGGGATGACGACGACCTCGAGACCGTAGATCGCGTGGAACTCGCCCTCCTCCGTCTCGGCGGTACCGGTCATCCCGGCCGCCTTGTCGTACATCCGGAAGTAGTTCTGGATCGTGATCGTGGCGAGCGTCTGCGTCTCGCCGCGCACCTTGACCTTCTCCTTCGCCTCGACCGCCTGGTGGAGCCCGTCCGACCAGCGCCGCCCGTGCATCTTGCGGCCGGTGTGTTCGTCGACGATCAGTACATCGCCGTTTTCCACCACGTACTCCACGTCCTTCTCGTACAGCGAATACGCCTTCACGAGCTGGTGGATGACGTGGATCTTCTCGGACTTCTCCGCGTATTCGCGTTCGAGCCGTTCGATCTCGCTACGCTTCTCGTCAGTCGTCAGCGACTCGTCGTCCTCGACATGCTGGACGTCTTCCGAGATGTCCGGGACGACGAACGTCTCGGGGTCGTCGGGCGAGAGCACGTCGAGTCCCTGCTCGGAGAGCTGGATCGTCTGCCCCTTCTCGTCCATCGAGAAAAGGAGCATCTCGTCGATCTCCTGAAGCCGCTTCTCCCGCATCAGATCGGCTTCCGTCCGCTGGATGAGCTGCTTCACGCCGGAGCGGGTCTTCAGCTTGAGCAGCCGCTTGTTCTTCGGCGCGCCGCGCTGCGCGGCGAGCAGCTTCAGCCCCGCGTCCCGGCGCTGCTCCGTATCCTCCTCGGCCTCCGTCTCGTCGAGCAGCTTCGTGCCCTCGGCCACGAGGCGGTTGACGATCCGCGTCTGCTTGCGGGCGATCGCGGCCACCTGCGCGTTATGCTTCTGATACACGTCGCGTTCATCGCGGCCGGCGGGTCCGGAGATGATGAGCGGGGTGCGGGCCTCGTCGATGAGCACCGAATCGACCTCGTCGATGATCGCGTACGCGTGTCCGCGCTGCACGCGATGCCGGAGTTCGATCACCATGTTGTCGCGGAGGTAGTCGAACCCGAACTCGTTGTTCGTCCCGTAGGTGATGTCGGCCTGGTAGGCCGCCCGCCGCTCCTCGCTTCCCGGCTGCGTATCCTCCAGCACGCCCACGGTGAGACCGAGATAGTCGAAGACGGTGCCCATCCACTGGGCGTCGCGCCTGGCGAGATAATCGTTGACGGTGACGAGGTGGACGCCTCGGCCGGGGAGGGCGTTGAGGTACAGCGGCATCGTGGCCACGAGCGTCTTCCCCTCGCCGGTGGCCATCTCGGCGATCTTCCCTTCGTGGAGAACGATCCCTCCGATGAGCTGCACATCGTAGGGGACCATGTCCCACCTCATCTCGTTCCCCGTGACCTCGATCTCGGCCCCGAGGAGTCGCCGGCACGCCTCTCGCACGGTCGCGAACGCCTCGGGAAGAATCTCATCGAGCACGGCCTGCAGCGCTTCGTTGAGGTCACCCTCCGTCGCCGCGATGCGTTCGGTGAGGTCGGCGCGCCGCGCCGGATTCTCGGTGAAGCGACGCTTTTCCCGCAGGGCCTCGACGGCCTGCTCGAACTCGGCGGTCCGCTCCTCGATGATCGCCCGGAATTTGCCCGTCTGCGCCTTGAGGGCCTCTTCCGGGGAATCCGCGAGCCGCGACTCGTGTTCCTTGATCTGGGAGATGATCGGCCGCATGCGCTTCATCTCGCGCGTGAAGCGCGTTCCGAAGACCTGCGTTACGACGTTCTTCAACATCCGGGGCTCACTGGGTTACATGGCGTGCCCGGCGTCCGGCCCAGGCGCGCTCGACATGGTGTCGGATCGTTTCCGGAACGAGGAGGTGGACCGAACGCCCCTCCTCGAGGCGCTGCCGGATCCGGCTCGCCGAGATATCCACTCGCGTGACGTCGGCGACAACATACTCGATCGGCATCGATTCCGGGGAGGGTGCGGGCTCCCGGCCGCCACGCGGCATCACCGCAATGCGAGCCAGCTCCGGAAGCCGGCGCCAGCGTTCCCAGCGGTGGATCGCCGCGAACTGGTCCGCGCCCATCGCGAGGACGAGCCGGTCGGAAGGAAAGCGCCGCGCGAGGGCTTCCAGCGTGTCCACCGTGTAGGAGGGACCCGCCCGCTCGATCTCCAGCGGGCTGACCTCGATACCGGGCAGGTCCGCGAAGGCCCGGCGCGTGAGGTCGAGGCGGACCTTCACCGGGAGCGTGACTTCACGGTGCGGCGGATCCCCCGCGGGGATCACGAGCAGCCGGTCGAGGCGCAGCGCTTCGACAAGGTCGCGCGCCACGGAGACGTGGCCCAGGTGCGGCGGATCGAAGCTCCCGCCGAGGATGCCCGTCCGCCGACCTCCCGCCGGGACTTCAGCGGGGGGAACCGACATCCCCCGCGGAGTCCGCCGCCGCCGGGTCTTCTTCCGCCAACAGCAACCGGGTTTCCTCCGATTCGGGAAACTCCGCCAGCAGCCGCTCCCGGACGACGCCGGCCTCGGTCTCGTATCCCACGACACTGTAACTGCGATACAGTCGCAACAGGAGATCCGGCAGGAAATCCTCGGTCGGATCCTCGGCCAGCGACTTTTCGAAGTAGACGATGGCGGATTCCGGCAGCCTCCAGCGATCCTGATAGTACTTCCCGATTTCGTAGCTCTTCTCGGCCAGCTTCGCCCGCGCGTCCGCCATCAGGCTTTCGGCCTGCTCGCGGAAGGGGGTCGTCGGGAAGAACTGCAGCAACCGCTCGCATTCCTCGAGGGCACGCCGAGTGAACTCCTGCGAGAGCGTCACCCGGGGCGACGCCGCGAGGTAGGCGCGGCACAGCCCGAACTGCGCGTCGTCCGCCAGCGGACTGTTGGGCCGGTTCGTCGCCATGCGCCGGAACTCTTCCACGGCATCGAGTTCGTTGCCCGCCCGGAGCTGGCCCTCGGCTGCAAGGTACTGCGCGCTGTCGACGAGCGGATTCAGGGGATCGCGGATCATGAAGGCGAGGAAGCCCTCGGCCGCACTGCGATACTCCTCGGCGTCGAACCGGTCCTGCGCCCACTGGAAGAGATCCGGTGGCTCGAGTTCGCCCGGGGGCCCGGAACTCGAGCAGCCCGCAAGCACGAGGACCGTGGCGGCGAGCACGCCGTGAAGCGCATTGCGAGGCGCCGTCGCGGCCGGGAGCCTCATTCGAAGCCGAAGCGGATCTGTCGGATCCGCTCCTCCGCGCGCCGGACGAGCGCGTGCGTGCGTGTCGGGTTCAGTTCCAGCACGCGGGCGTAGTTGACGAGAGCTTCGTCGGTCTGGCCGAGCGCCAGGTGGAGTTCGCCGATGAGGAAGTGCGCTTCGACCATGTGCGTCCGCGGCTCACCGAGTTCGACCATTTCCGCCAGCTTCTCGAGGGCGGCGGCGGGGCGGCCCTCGGCCCGGTCTTCATCGGCCGAAACGTAGAGGCAATTCCCGTAGCGGTAGCGGGCGTCCCCCGGGTTCGAGCGGTTTTCCTCCATCGCCTCGAGGAAATCCCGATAGAAGGGCAGCGCGCGAGTGCAGGCGCCGAGCTGTTCATATGCGAGGCCGACATCGTACAAGACCGCCGGCTCCGGATCCCCCTCCCCGGCGAGGAGCGCGAGGCGCAGCGAAAGGGCGCGGGCGTAGTCACCCTCCGCCGCATGATAGGCGGCCAGCGAGCGCTGGAGGTCGGCGGGAAGATAGCCCAGTCCCCAACCGACGAGGGGCTGGAGTGCGCGGGACATGTTCTCCGCCGCGCCCCGCTCCCGCGCGGACCACGCGAGTCCGGCGAGCGAGGCCGCCGCCTGATGCCGCAGCCGCGGGTCGCGCTCCGCCAGCGTCTCGTAGACGGTGAGCGCCTCGTCGACGTCGCCGCGCACCGCGTAGGCATGCCCGAGCCGGAGGAGGAGATCGTCCGTGTCTCCGCTGACGCGGCGGGCGAGGAGATACTCGGCGATCGCCTTGTCCGCATCCCCGACGGCCAGGTATCGATCCCCGCGCACGACGGAGCGGTCCACCGGGTCCTCGCACGCCGCCAGCGCAAGCGCCGCCAGGACCCCGGCGGTCCCCTGAACGATCCACTGACGGACGGTCACCATGGGCGCCCCTGCCGGCCTTCGTCTCCCGATTGTCTCAATTCTCCCCGCTTTCGACGCCGCTACGGATGTCGCCCGTTGCCTCGCGCGATGCGCTCGGCCCGCCCTTGCGCGTCCAGCGGCGGACGAGGCCGTACAGAAAGATACAGCGCAGCGCGGAAACGCCATCGCGCCAGCCGATCTTCTTGCCCTCCGCGTACGTCCGTCCCGCGTAGGAGATCCCGACCTCATACACGCGCCAGCCCCCCATGGCGATCTTCGCCGTGAGTTCCGGTTCGACGCCGAAGGCCCGCTCCTCGATCGTGAGCTGCTCGATCACTTCCCGGCGGAAGCACTTGTAGCACGTCTCCATGTCCGTGAGGTTCAGGTTCGTCATCATGTTTGACAGCCGAGTCAGCCACCGGTTCCCCACGTAGTGCCAGTAGTAGAGGACGCGGTGCGGCTGGCCACCCATGAATCGCGATCCGTAGACGACATCCGCTCTGCCGGAGAGGATCGGCTCGAGGAGGCGCGGATACTCGGCGGGGTCGTATTCGAGATCCGCGTCCTGGATGATGATGATATCGCCGCTGACACCCCTGAACCCCGTTGAAAGCGCCGCGCCCTTCCCCTGGTTCCGCTCGTGCGCGATGACCCGATCGACCAGCCCTTCCGCTTCCAGCCGGTTCAGGATCGACGCGGATGCGTCGGCCGAGCCGTCGTCGATCGCGACGAGCTCCACGTCCGGGGCCACCTCCTTCACGCGCCGGACGATCGCCTCGAGCGTCGCTTCCTCGTTGTATACGGGCATGACCACGGAGACCTGTGCGTTCATTCGGGTCCTGCCCCGGGCGGCCGCATTTCCCGAAAATACTCGACCGTTCGCTTCAGTCCGACCTCGAGCGGGACTCGGGGAGTCCAGTCCAGCCGCGCGGCGGCGAGAGAGATGTCCGGAGAGCGCCTTCTCGGGTCGTCCTGGGGCAGCGGACGCACGTCGGTCGTGGATGCGGAGTCGGTGCTCGCGAGCACGAGATCGGCCAGCTCGCGGATCGTATACTCGCCGGGATTGCCCAGGTTCACCGGCTCGTGGATATCGACGTTGAAGAGACGCCAGATCCCCTCCACAAGGTCGGATACGTAACAGAAACTCCGTGACTGGGAGCCGTCTCCGTAGACCGTGAGCGGCTCCCCCCGCAGCGCCTGGACGACGAAATTCGAGACTACGCGGCCATCGTCGGGACGCATGCGCGGGCCGTAGGTGTTGAAGATTCGCACGATGCGCGTATCCACGCCGTACTCGCGGTGGTAGGCCATCGTGATGGCCTCGGCGAAGCGCTTCGCCTCGTCGTACACGGAGCGCGGACCGACCGGGTTCACGTTGCCCCAGTACGTTTCTGGCTGAGGATGGACGAGCGGATCTCCATAGACTTCCGAGGTGGAGGCGAGCAGCAGCCGGGAGCCGCTCGCTCTGGCCAGACCCAGGGCGTTGCGCGTGCCGAGGGCGCCTGCTTTCAGCGTGTGGATCGGGAAACGAAGGTAGTCGACCGGGCTGGCCGGCGAAGCGAAGTGGAAGATCCCGTGGATCTCCCCCTCGATCTCGATGGGCTCCGACACGTCCCGCTCGATAAACGCGAAGCTCGGTTCATCCCGCAGATGGGCGAGATTCCGCCGCGTCCCGGTGATCAGGCTGTCGATCCCGACGACCGAGTGCCCCTCGGCGAGGAGGCGGTCCGTGAGGTGCGAGCCGAGGAAGCCGGCGGCGCCGGTGACGACCAGTCTCATGCGATCTCCGCCTGACCGGTCTGCCTGCGCCCGATCGGGTAGTGCTCGAACCCCCGCGAAGCCATGCGGTCCGGTTCGAACACGTTGCGCCCGTCGAACACGATGGGGCGGGCCATGCGCTCCGCGAGACGAGACCAGTCGGGACGCCGGTACTGGAGCCACTCCGTCACGACCACGAGCGCGTCCGCGCCGTCGAGCGCCTCGTACTCGTTCGCCGCGTATTCCACGGCGTCTCCCAGATAGAACTCGCGCGACTGCTCCATGGCGGCCGGATCGTGCGTCACGACGGACGCCCCCCGTTCACGCAGCGCCTCGGCGATCGCGCGCGAGGGCGCCTCGCGCATGTCATCCGTGCGCGGCTTGAATGCAAGCCCCCAAAGCGCGAAGCGCAGCCCTGTGAGGTCGTCGCCGAACCGCTTCCGGATTTTCCGGACGAGGACGGTGGTCTGGCGATCGTTCGCGTCGGCCACGGACCTCAGGATGCCGAGGTCGACGCCCTGCCTTTCAGCGGAGCGGATGATCGCCCGCACATCCTTGGGCAGGCAACTGCCGCCATACCCCGTACCGGCGTAGAGAAAGGCCGATCCGATGCGAGGATCGGAGCCTACGCCGCGGCGGACGCGCTCGATGTCGGCTCCGGTCTGTTCGCACAGTTCGGCGAACTGGTTCATCATGCCGATCCGGGCGGCGAGCATTGCGTTTGCCGCGTACTTGGTCAGTTCCGCCGAGGCGATGTCCATGAAGATCAGTGGGTTCCCCGAGCGGATGAAGGGTTCGTACAGCTCCTCCATGCACCGCCGGGCGTGGTCCGAGTCCACGCCGCAGACGACCCGGTCGGGGTAGAGGAAGTCCCCCACCGCGTCTCCTTCCTTGAGGAACTCGGGGTTGGAGCACATATGGAAGGTCAGATCGGTCCGTCGGGCGATCTCGTCCCGCACGATGTCGTTCGTCCCGACGGGCACGGTGCTCTTCATGACGACGACTGCGCCGGGGCGCAGATGGTCTCCGATCACCCGGGCCGCGTCCAGCACGAAGTCGAGGTCCGCCAGTCCGTCCTGACCGGGCGGCGTACCTACCGCGACGAAGATGACGTCGGCCGTCCGGACGCCTTCCGCCGCGTCCGTTGTGAATCGAAGCCGTCCGGCGGCGAGGCCCTCCGAGATCAGGCGCTCGATGCCGGGCTCGTAGAACGGGACGTCTCCGGAGTTCAAACGCCGGATCTTCTCTTCGTCAACATCGGCACAGGTGACGCGGTTCCCCGACCCGGCCAGACAGGACCCTGCGACGAGTCCAACGTATCCGGTGCCGATCACGGTGATGTCCATTGAGTTCTCCGTCACTCTTCGTCAGAGGCTCTCGGTGTCGGGGCTCGACCCATCAGGCCGCGCCGGAGCTCGCGACCCAGTCCACGGTGGCGTGTACGCAGGCCCGCAGGTCGCGCTCCGCGCGCCACCCGGTCGCGGCCCGCAGCCGCGTGGGGTCACCGACGATGGCTTCGGGCTCTCCGCGCCTGACAAGGGACGGATCGCGCACGATCTCGGGCTCGATCTCCGCTCTCTCGAGCACCCACTCGAGCAGGCGGCGGATCTTCGTCGCGATCCCGGAGCACACGTTGTACGCCATGTGGGGCGTCCCGTCGAGGTCGGAGATGCCTGTGAGCGCCCGGACGCCGTCGCGCACGTCCGTGAAGTCGCGCACCACGTCCAGATTGCCCACGGCAAGCCGCGGTTCCGCCGTTCCCCGCCGAATCGCGAGGGCACGACGGCAGAAGCTTGGGAGTACGAACACGGGACGCTGTCCGGGACCGACGAGCGGAAAGAGCCGTGCGACGACCACACGCACGCCCAGAGCCGCGCCGGCTCCGCGGGCGAGAACATCCTGGGCGGCCTTGGTCGCGCCGTACACGCTCGTCGGCCGAAGCGGCGTACGCTCTCCCATCGGTCCGCCACGGCCCCCGCCGTACGAATCCGCGGAACCCGCCACGACCACGGCCTGCACGTCCGCGGGAGCCTGCGCGACCGCTTCGATGAGGCTCAAGGTGCCCGCGCCGTTCACCGCGAGGGCAGCGCGGGACCGCACGCTGGCCTCGGCGCTCGACGAGAACCCGGCAAGGTGGAAGATTCGGCGCGGACGGGCGGCGTGCACGACCGAGGCGACGGCGTCGGCGTCCCGCACGTCGAGCTGTGTCCATTCGGCCGCCGCGCGGGCGGCCGCTGAAAGGGTCCCGCCGCAGGAGGCCTCCCCGAACATCGTCGCCGTCACCTCGTATCCGCCGTCCAGCAGATGCTCGACCAGGTGCTGTCCGATGAACCCGTCGCCGCCCGTCACGAGGACCCTCACCGGAGGCACCCGGTCGAGCGACGGGTGACGGCGGACACTAGAGCGCCCGCGCGAGGCGCCGCGCGGCATAGGTCACGACCAGATCCGCCCCCGCACGCCGGATGGCGCGGACCGCCTCCAGGCTGGCCGCTTCCGCGTCGAGCCAGCCACGGGCACCCGCGGCCTCGATCATCGCGTATTCCCCGCTCACCTGATACGCGGCGGTGGGCATCCGGAATTCATCCTTGACCCGGCGGAGGATGTCGAGATTCGGCAGCGCCGGCTTCACCATGACGAGATCCGCCCCCTCGGCGATGTCGAAGCGGACCTCGCGGATCGCCTCATCCGCGTTCCGCACGTCCATCTGATACCCGCGCCGATCCCCGAAGGCCGGTGCGGAGTCCGCCGCGTCACGGAAAGGGCCGTAGAAGGCGCTCGCGTACTTCGCGGCATAGGACAGAATGGCCACGTCCTCGAGGCGAGCTTCGTCGAGCGCCGCGCGAATCACTCCGACTCGACCGTCCATCATGTCCGACGGCGCGACGATGTCCGCCCCTGCGGCCCCGTGACTTACGGCCTGGGCGGCGAGCCGCTCGAGCGTCGGGTCGTTCGCGACGCGGTCGCCGTCGAGGATCCCGCAGTGGCCGTGATCCGTGTATTCGCATAGGCAGACGTCCGTGATCAGGACCAGGTCGGGAAGCGCGCGGCGAAGCGCCCGCAGCGAACGCTGGATCACGCCGTCGGGCTCGTCCGCGCGCGAACCCCGCGCATCCTTGCTTGCGGGCAGGCCGAACAGGAGGACGGCCCGGATCCCCTCGTCGAACGCCGCGCCGGCTTCTTCGACGGCCGCCTCGACGCTCACGCGGTCGATCCCGGGCATCGAAGGGATCGGCTGCCGGGCCGGACCCCGGTCATCGACGAACATGGGGTAGATGAGATCGGAAGCCTCGAACCGAGTCTCCCGCACCAGTTCGCGCAGGGCGGCCGTGCGACGCAGACGGCGTGGCCGGGCGGCGGGAAACGACGCTTCAGGCATGGCCGTGAGTCGCCGCGAAGCGGCCGGGGCGCGCGGCGGATGCAACCAGAGCGTCCACGAGGCCGGGCATCGAGTGGGTAGCCGCCACGACGTGCACCGGCAGACCGAGCCCGGAGAGCGTCGATGCGGTCACCGGACTGATGGCGGCGACGAGGGCACCGCCGGTCTGCGCACCGACGAGTTGCACGAAGGCACGGGCGGCGGATGAGGCCGTAAACGTCAGCCAGTCCCCGCGACCCAGTTCGATGAACTCCCGGAGAGCGTCCCGCACGTCGCGGTTGACCTCCACCGCGTAGGCCGGGGCGACATCGACCCGTGCTCCGGCGGCGACGAGTCGTGTCCGCAGCACGGGGCGTGCCCGCTCCGCCTGCACGAGCAGGATCCGCGCGGCCGAGAGGCTCCCCGGACCGGTCGCCGCCACGATCTCGTCCGCGAGCGCTTCGCCGCGATAGACCGGCGGCACGAGGCACTCCGCCACTCCGAGGGCCCGAAGCGCGTCCGCGGTCGCCGGACCCACGGCTGCGAACCGGCCCGCCGCGTGCGCGATCGAGTCCGCTTCCGGCGCGGCCTCTCCCAGGCGGTGGACGGCGTTCACGCTGGTCAGCACGATCCAGTCGTATTCGGCCAGTCGTGCGGCCGCCCGCCCGAGCGCCGCCGGATCGGATGGGGGGATCAGCCGGATGGTCGGCGCCGTCGTGACGGTCGCACCCACGGCCTCCAGGAGGGTGCGGAAGCCTTCGGCCTGCCCGGCGGGCCGCGTGACCAGCACGCGCTGGCCCGCGAGCGGGAGGGGAATCACCGGGCGGCCGATGCGAGACGACCGGCCGCGGGGACCCCCGTGGCCGGTCGCCGGTCAGCAGTCCGCGGCAAAGCCCCCGCTACGTCCGAAACGTCGCCGAGACGCGTCGTCAGGACGCCTTGACGACTTTTCCCGCCTTGATGCACCGCGTGCAGACGCGCACACGGCGACGACCCGAATCCTCCACGATCTTCACCCGCTGGAGGTTCGGCATGAAGCGCCGCTTGCGCTTGTTGTTCGCGTTGCTGACGTGGTTCCCGACGCCGGGTCCCTTGCCGCAGACGTAACAGAAATTCGCCATGACCCGCTCAGTATCCGCTCAGTGCACGTGTACGGAGTCGGCGAGCAGGAAGGTCGGGGACGATGGAATGAGCTCGCCCATGCCCTCCTGTACCGCTCCGGACTCGACCCAGACGCCGGCGATCGAATCGTTGAATGTGTAGACCTGCCCCGAGACGGCGACGCTGTCGCCGCCGTAGATCGTCACGTTGGCCATTCTGAGGAGCTGGATCGGATCGGGTTCCATCAGCACGGGATAGGCGACGCCCGAGGCAAGCTGGATCGCAAACGCGCCCTGCCCGAGACCGGTCGAGACGCGGATTCCTTCGATCATCACACGGCGGTTGACGGCTCCCTGTGGATCAGCCAGGAGGTCGGACGCGTCCAGATCACGGGCCGCTTCGATCTCGGCCGCTTCAGCTGCGGCGCGTGCCTCCTCGATGTCGCGCGACTGGAGATTCAGCCAATACATGAACCCTCCGATGGCCGCCAGCGCGACGATGCTGAGGATGACGCCGAGCCCACCTTCACCTTTGTTGGACATGTCTCTTCTCCCGGTTCCTCACGCCTCGCGATCGGTGAATTCGATGAGCGCCAACTCCGCTCCGTCACCCTTCCGCGCGCCCAACTTCAGAATCCTCGTGTATCCGCCCGGTCGATGCTCGAAACGCGGGCCGATCTTCTCGAAGAGCTTCCGCAGTGCGGCGCGGTCCGCGATCTGCCGGCCAGCCAGCTGCCGGCTGTGCAGATCGCCTCTCTTCGCCAAAGTGATGAGCTTTTCGGCGAACGGCCGCAACTCCTTCGCCTTCGCCTCGGTCGTTCGGATCCGCTCGTGCAGGATGAGGCTCGTTGCCATGTTTCGCAGCATCGCCTTCCGATGGCTGCGCGTCCGACTGAGTTCGCGCCCCTTCTTTCTATGCCTCATCGTCGCCCTGAGCTCCGTTTCCCGCCAGATCGTCCCGCAGGTAGAGGTTCCCGTCTTCATCCCGCAGGAACGACATTCCGAACCGGAGTCCGTGCCGGCCGAGGACCTCCGCAAGTTCCTCGAGAGATTTCTCTCCGAAATTCTCCAGCCGCAGGATATCGTCCCGCGACCGCGTGACGACATCGCCCAGCGTCGTGACGCCCTGCTTTTCGAGCGTGTTCCTTGAACGTGCCGAGACCTCGCTGAACTCCTCGAGCGAGCGTTCGAGCAACTCGACAAGTCCCGAATCGACGGGCTCCCTTCCGCTCTCCTCGGTCACCGGCTCGACGGCGTCCGGCAGCGTGGGCACGGTCCCCATCTGACTGAAATACGACAGGTGCAGCCGGACGATCTCCGCCGCCTGCGAAACCGCCTCCGCCGGATTCAGGGCACCGTTGGTTTCGACATCCACCTCCAGCCGGTCGAAGTCCGTGCGCTGGCCGACGCGGGTCTCCCTCACGTTGAAATTCGCGCGGGTTACGGGGTTGTAAACGGCGTCAATCCGGATCGTCCCGACCGGAAAGTCACGCTTGGCTTCGGTCTCCTCGGGAGCCGCGTGGTGCTCCGCCATGACGAAGCCACGGCCGCGATTCACCCACAGGTCGAAGGTGAGAGGACGGTTCTCGGGCAAGTCCTCCTGCAGCGTGAAGAGCACGAGGTCGGGGTTCACGACCTGAACCGACGCATGCTCCACGATCTGCTTCGCGGTTACCGGACCGGCCCTGTGAGCCGTCAGCGAGAGCTTCGCTTCCTCTTTGTCTTCATCCATCACCAGAACCAGGCGCTTCAGGTTCTGGATGATCTGATGTACATCCTCCGCGACCCCGTCGACCGTCTGGTGTTCATGCTGAACGCCGTCTGCCCGGAATGCCCAAACCGCCACGCCGGGAAGCGAGGACAACATGATCCGCCGGATCGAGTTGCCGATCGTGTGTCCAAACCCGCGCTCCAGCGGCTGGAGAAGAAACGACGCACGCGACCCGTTGGGGGATCGCTTCTGTTCCTCCATCGCTTCCGGAAGCACGAGACCGGCCAGATCTACCGACACCGTCATATGCACTTCACTCCGTGTTTTTTGCTCAGCGACTGCGGCGGACCGGATGCGGGGAACGCCCCGGCCGCACGGGCCTACTTGCTGTAGAGTTCGACGATCAACTGTTCTTCGACAGCGAGCGGAATATCGGATCGGGACGGGCGTTCGAGCATGCGCCCGCTCGCCGCATCATAGTCGACGCCCAGCCACGACAGCTGATCGCGTGACCGGCGATCCTCGATCGCCTCGATCACCACCGGCAACTTCCGCGCCTTCGGCGCCACCGACACTTCCGCACCGGGTCCGACGGAATAGCTCGGCACGTCGACCGTCGCTCCCTCGACCCGCACGTGGCGGTGCCGAATGAGCTGCCGTGCCGCCTTGCGGGAGGGCGCGAAGCCGAGACGATAGACGATATTGTCGAGTCGGCTCTCGAGCGCGACGAGCAGGTTCTCGCCTGTGACGCCCGGGACGCGGGAAGCCTTCTTGAAGAGAGAACGGAACTGCTTCTCCGCGAGTCCGTAGATCCGCTTCACCTTCTGCTTTTCCCGCAACTGCACGGCGTACTCCGACTGGCGCCGGCGACGGCGGCCGCCACCATGCTGCCCCGGGGGGAACGCGCGGCGCTCGATCGCGCATTTCTCGGTGAAACAGCGCTTCCCCTTGAGGAAGAGCTTCTCTCCCTCGCGCCGGCACAGCCGGCAAACGGGTCCCGTATAGCGAGCCATCTATACCCTCCGCTTCTTCGGCGGACGGCATCCGTTATGCGGAATCGGCGTCACGTCCTTGATCGAACGGATCGCGAGACCGGCCGCCTGCAGCGCCTGAATCGCCGACTCACGTCCCGACCCCGGGCCCTGCACCTCCACGTGGACCCGCCGCATCCCCATGCCGGCGGCCTCGCGTCCCACCGTCTCGGCCGCGATGGTGGCGGCAAAAGGCGTGGACTTCTTGGAGCCCTTGAAGCCCGCCTTTCCGGCACTGGCCCAGGCGACCGTGTCCCCGGTCAGGGTCGTGATCGTGATGATCGTATTGTTGAAGGTCGCCTTGATGTGGGCGACGCCCTCGGCATCGACCTGGCGCTTCTTCTTTCTTACCCGCTTTGCCATTCCCTGCGCGTCCTCCGTTTGGACCGAACGTGGTTGTCGCGTCTACTTCCGAGGCGCCTTCTTCTTACCGGCCACGGCACGCCGCGGCCCCTTCCGGGTCCGGGCGTTGGTGTGTGTTCGCTGGCCGCGCACGGGCAGATTCCGCCTGTGCCGCATCCCGCGATAGCATCCGATATCCATCAGACGCTTCACGTTCATCGAGGTTTCCGTACGCAGCGAACCTTCGACCTTGTAGTGGTTCTCGATGACCCGCCGCAGCTTGTTGACGTCGTCGTCGGACAGCTGATAGACGCGAACGTCCGCATCCACGCCCGTTTCGGCCAGGATGTTGCGCGCCGTCGAGTGGCCGATTCCGTAGATGTACGTGAGGCCCACCTCGATCCGCTTGTTCCGCGGAAGATCGACTCCTGCTATGCGTGCCATGGTTTTCTGCCTATCCCTGCCGCTGCTTGTGCTTCGGATCTCGACTGCAGATCACCCGGACGACGCCGCGCCTGCGGATGACCTTGCAATGCTCGCAAATTCGTCTGACACTCGAACGAACCTTCATGCTTCCATCCTCTGGTGGCGGTTCGATGGCAACCCTTCAAAATACCAGCCCGAACCGATCCGAACAAATTCTTTCACTTGTACCGGTACGTGATCCGCCCTCGGGTCAGATCGTAGGGCGACAACTCGACCGCAACCCGGTCTCCGGGCAGGATCCGTATATAGTTCATTCGAATCTTGCCGGAGACGTGGCAGACGATCTGATGCCCGTTCTCCAACTCCACGCGAAACATCGCGTTGGGAAGCGCCTCGGCGACCTCCCCCGTCATCTGGATCGGTTCTTCCTTCGCCAACTCAGGCCTCCCCTGCTGCTCGCGCCGGACTCGCGACCCGCGTCAACACACGCGGGCCCTCCGACGTCACCGCCACGGTGTGTTCGAAATGCGCCGAGAGACGTCCGTCCCCCGTCACCACCGTCCATTCATCGTCGAGGGTACGGATCTCCGGCCCGCCCGCGTTAACCATCGGCTCGATGGCGATGACGAGCCCCGCCTGCATCCGGAACCCGCGGTTGCGCACCCCATAGTTCGGAACCTGCGGTTCCTCGTGGGGCGCCTCGCCCACGCCATGTCCCACGAGCTCCCTGATCACGCTGAAGCCCTCGGCTTCGACGTGCGTCTGGATCGCCCAGCCCAGATCGCCGAGCTGCGCTCCGGGACGCGCCGCCTCGATGCCCACGTCGAGCGCCGTTCGGGTCACACCCAGGAGACGCTCGGTCGCCGGCATCACTTCTCCCACGGGAATCGTGACGGCCGCGTCCGCGAATAGACCGTCGAGCTTGACCCCGACGTCGACGCTCACGATGTCGCCCGACGTCAATTCCCGCCGGAACGACGGAATGCCATGTACGACCTCTTCGTTGATGCTCGTGCACAGCGTGGCCGGAAACCCGTACAGCCCCTTGAAGGCGGGCGTCGCGCCCGGGTTGTCGCGGATCATCGCCTCCGCCATGTCGTCCAGCTCCCCGGTGCTCCGTCCCGGGATCGCCCGCTCCGCCGCCATCTCGAGGACCTCCGCCACAATCGCTCCCGCCGCCGCGATGGCGTCGATCTGGGCGGACGACTTCAGCCGGATCAACCGGTCATCTCCGCCATCTGCAACGTCTCGAAGAGACGATCCCGCACCGCCTCCAGCGTTCCCGTGCCGTCCACCGCGGTCAGTCCCGTCTCGGACCGAGCGTAGTAGGCGAGCAGGGGCTCGGTCTGGGCGCGGTAGACCGCGAGCCGATTGCGAACGGTCTCCGCGCGGTCGTCGGAGCGCTGCACGAGGGCGGCTCCGCAGTCCGGGCAGGCGGCGTTCGCTCCGACGGCGCGCACATGAGTCACGAGGCCGCACGCCTCGCACACCCGCCGCCCGGAGATGCGATCGACGAGTTCTTCTTCCGGCGCCTCGAGCGAGAGCACCGCGTCCAGTTCGATGCCCCGGTCGGCCAGCAGCTCGCCGAGCCCGTCGGCCTGAGGCACCGTACGCGGGAATCCGTCGAGCACGAACCCTCCGCTCGCCTCCGAACCGTCGAACGCCTCGGCGATGAGGCCCAGCACGACCTCATCCGGCACGAGTTCGCCCGCTTCGTAGTAGACTCGAACCCTTTCGCCGAGCGGGGTTCCGGCCTGAAGCGCGGCGCGGATCATGTCGCCGGTCGAGAGGCGTGGCACGCCGAAGCGTTCGGCCAGGAATTCGCCCTGAGTACCCTTCCCGACACCGGGAGGGCCCATGATGATCAGCCGAACGTGCATCACATGTAGCGCTGTCTGCCGCGATACTTGACGCGACCCTTCTTCATGAATCCCTCGTACTGACGCAGCAGGAGATGCTGTTGCAGTTGTTGCATCGTATCGAGCGCGACACCCACCACGATGAGCAGCGAAGTGCCGCCGAAGAAGAAGGTCTGAAGATCGAAGATCGAGAAGATCAGGTAGGGCAGAACGGCGATCAGTGCCAGGTAGACCGCGCCGGGCAGCGTGATCCGCGTAAGCACGTGATCGATGTAGTCCGCCGTCTTCGCGCCGGGCTTGACGCCCGGAATGAACCCGCCCTGGCGCTTCAGATTTTCCGCCAGATCCGTCGGGTTGAAGATGATGGACGTGTAGAAGTAGGTGAAGTAGACGATGAGAACGACGTACAGCACGTAGTACCACGCCGTCCCCACCTGGAGCGCCTGGCTCATTTCGTAGATGAAACGCCGGGCGCCGGAGCTGCCCGGTCCGGGGTTGCCCATGAACGCGGCCAGGGTTCCCGGAATGATGATGATCGACTGGGCGAAGATGATCGGCATCACGCCGGCGGAGTTGATCCGCAGGGGGATGAACGACCGTTGCCCTTCCCGGATCCGGCCTCTGCCCACGACCTTCCGCGGGATCTGCACGGGAATCTTGCGCTGGGCCATCGTCAGAGCGACGACTGCGGCCATGATGGCCACGAGAGTCGCCGCGAGGGCGGCGAGCTTGATCAGCGAGATGCCACCGGCCTGGTAGAGTTCGAAGGTGTTGAGCACCGCTCCCGGGAAGCCCTGCAGAATCGAGAAAAAGATAAGCAGGGACATGCCGTTGCCGACGCCGCGCTCGGTGATCTGCTCGCCGAGCCACATGACGAACACGCCCCCTGTCGTAAGCATGAGCACGGTGAGGAGGCGAAACCCGAGACCGGGATCGAGGACCGCACCCGGCTGAGCCTCGAGGAAGAGCGCGTAGGTGTAGGACTGCCCAATGCACAGCACCACGGTGGTATACCGCGTCCACTGCGTGAGCTTGCGGCGACCCTCTTCCCCTTCCTTCTGCAGCTTCTCGATCGCCGGCATGACGGCGGCGAGGAGCTGGAAGAGGATGCTCGCCGAGATGTAGGGCATGATGCCCAGGGCGAAGACGGTCGCGCGCTGCAGACCGCCCCCGACGAAGAGGTCGTAAATGCCGAAGATCGTGCCCTGGAACTGTCCGGCGAGGGCCTGCAGGGCCACGACGTTCACACCCGGCGTCGTGATGTGGGAGCCGAGCCGATACAGAGCGAGACAGAGCAGAGTGAAGAGGATCTTCGCCTTCAGCTCCGGCACCTTGAAGATGTTCGCCGCGGCGGCCGCCGCGTTCTGGCCGTTCGCCATCCCTTACTCGATCACCTGGGCGGTGCCGCCGGCCGCCTCGATCTTCTCACGGGCCGAGGCACTGAAGGCATGCGCGCGCACATCGACCGCCCGCCCGACGTCCCCGCGCCCGAGGATCTTCACGGGACGGTCCGTACCGCGGATGACACCGCTCGCCCGAAGCGTCCGAGGATCGATCCCGCTTCCCTCCACGCGATCCAGTTCCGAGAGATTGACGATGTGCCACTCGGTTCGCCGGTGCGGCTTGAACCCCCGCTTGGGCGTACGCCGGTAGAGCGGCATCTGGCCGCCCTCGAACCACGCCGGAATCGACGCGCCACTCCGCGACTTCTGGCCCTTGTGGCCGCGTCCCGACGTCTTGCCCGAGCCGGATCCGTGACCGCGGCCGCGACGTTTTGCGGAGGACTTCGAACCGCGGGGCGGAGAGAGATTGTCGAGCCCGATCCGCTCGCGTTCAGCCATCTTGTCCGACCTCCTCGACTTCGACGAGATGCGCCACCGCGTGGATCATCCCGCGTATCGCGCGGTTGTCCGGCTGCACCACCTGGTCCTGGTGGTGCTTGAGGCCGAGGGCGCGCAGCGTGTCGCGCTGCTTGCGCTGCGCTCCGAGACCGCTCTTTACCTGACGAATCTTCAACTGCTCACCCACGCATGGCCTCCCGGATCGTGGCGACATCCACTCCGCGTTCGGCCGCAACCTGCTCCGGCGTGACCAGATCCTGCAGTCCGCTCATCGTCGCACGAACGATGTTGAGAGGATTGTTCGTGCCGAGGCTCTTCGTGAGGATGTCCTGCACGCCGGCGCACTCGAGTACCGCCCGCACGGGGCCGCCGGCGATGACGCCGGTTCCCGGACCGGCGGGCTTGAGCAGCACCCGGCCCGCGCCGTGGCGCCCGAGGATTTCGTGCGGGATGGTCCCGTTCACGATCGGCACGACGACCATGGCCTGACGCGCCTGCTCGAATCCCTTGCGGATCGCCTCGGCGACTTCGTTCGCCTTGCCGAGAGCCATACCGACACGGCCCTGCCCGTCACCGACCGCCACGAGCGCGGTGAACGAAAAGCGGCGGCCGCCTTTTACGACCTTCGAGACGCGATTGATGAAGATGACATTCTCCTTGAAGTTGTCACCGTCGTCGCGCCGTTTCCCCCCTCTTGCCATGGAGCCCTCTCGTTAGAAGCGGAGACCGCCGTCGCGGGCGCCTTCGGCAAACGCCCGAACCCGGCCGTGATAGGGATACCCGCCGCGGTCGAACACGATCTCGCCCACGTCGGCCGAGACCGCCTTCTCCGCAAGTTTCCTGCCCGCAAGATAAGCGTCGGCGACCTTGCCCGAGCGTTCCCCGGCGTCGCCGTCCGCGCCGGCGAGTGTCGAGACGCCCAGCAGCGTAACGCCGCGATCGTCGTCCACCAGTTGGCCCTCGAGCTGCCGCAGGCTTCGGAACACAACGAGACGCGGCCGGCCGGCCGTTCCGCGGATCTTCTTCTTGATCCGGGCGTGTCGACGCGTCCGCAGTCGGTGCCTCTGTTTCGTCCGCCCCCTGATGTCCATCGTCTTCCCTCTGTCTGGTCGCCGATCAGGCTGTGGCCGTCGCCTTGCCGGCCTTGCGGCGCACATACTCGCCCACGTAGCGGATTCCCTTCCCCTTGTAGGGTTCGGGCGGTCGGATCGCGCGGATCTCCGCCGCCATCTGCCCGACCTTCTCCTTGTCGTTCCCCGACACCTTGACGAGCGTCGGCGACTCTACGCCCACCGTGATGCCCTCGGGCGGCTCGACGGTGACCGTATGGCTGTACCCGACGCTGAACACAACGCTGCCGCCCTTCTGTTCCGCCCGGTATCCGACGCCGTGGATCTCCAGGCGTTTCTCGTATCCCTGGGACACGCCCGTGACCATGTTGGCGATCAGGGATCGCGTGAGCCCATGCAGAGCCCGGTGCCGCGCCTCATCGGAAGCACGCTTCACGGACACCGCACCGTCGGACTGCGTGATCTCCATATCGGGGTCGAACGACCGCTCGAGCGCACCCCGAGGGCCCTTCACCTGCACATGCGCGCCATCGATCCTCACCTCGACGCCGTCCGGCACGGGGATGGGCAGCTTTCCGATTCTCGACACGCTATCTGCTCCCTCGCGGGGGCGGCCGCCGGCACCGACGCCCGGCAGCCCCGCTAGTAGATTCTCGCGATGATCTCCCCGCCGACGTGCTGCCGGCGGGCGTCGCGATCCGTCATCAATCCGTTCGACGTCGACATGATCGCGATCCCCATCCCGGCCCGAACCTTGGGGATCGAGTTCGCGTCGACATACTTCCTGAGGCCTGGTTTCGACACGCGTTCGAGCAGCCGAATGACCGGCCGCTCGTCCGACGTGTACTTCAGATACACGCGCAGCCGGCCGTGCCGATCGTCGTCCAGCACCTTGTAGCCGCGAACGAAGTGGTTTTCCGCCAGAATCCTGGCGATCTCGATCTTGATCTTCGAGAGAGGGATGTCGACGCGCCTGTGTCCGGCCCGGCCGGCGTTGCGGATGCGCGTCAGCATGTCCGCGATCGGATCGGTCATGCTCATCTCACCAGCTCGCTTTCCGAACGCCCGGGATCTCTCCGCGGAGCGCCTGCTCCCGGAAGCAGATCCGGCACAAACCGAACTTTCTCATGTAGGCGCGGGGCCGGCCGCAGCGATTGCAGCGCCGTACCGTGCGCGAACTGAACTTCGGCTTGCGGTTCGCCTTCTCGACTAGTGCCGTCTTTGCCATTCAGCCCTTCCCGCTAGATGACGACCGGGACCTCATCGCGAAACGGCATCCCCATCTCGCGAAGCAGGACGAGCGCCTCATCGTCCCGGTTGGTCGTCGTAACGAACGTGATGTTGAGACCGTGAATCTTGACGATCTCGTCGTAATCGACTTCTGCGAAGACCATTTGCTCCCGGATTCCCACCGTATAGTTGCCGCGTCCATCGAACGCCCGGCTCCGGAACCCCCTGAAGTCCCTGATACGGGGCACGGCCGTACTGATGAACCGGTCGAGGAACTCGTACATGCGGGCATTGCGAAGCGTCACCATCGTCCCGATCGGCATGCCTTCGCGCAGACCGAAGTTCGAGATCGAGTTCCGCGCCCGCGTCACCACGGGTCGCTGGCCGCTGATCACGGCAATCTCGTTCGAAGCGGACTCGATCAGCCGGGGATTGTCCTTCCCTTCGCCGAGCCCTGCGTTGATCACGATCTTCTCGAGCCTGGGGATCTGGTGCGGGTTCTCGAAGCCGAAGGTATCGGCGAGCTTCGCCCGGACCGTGTCCTCGTAGTGTGTCCGCAGCCGCGGCTTTCCGTTTTCCGAACTCATCTTTCCCTGCCGTCCCTGGCGGCCCGTAGCGAAGCCACGCCGCTAGCCCGCCGTCGGGATGGGGTTGTCGCAGCGCTTGCAGATCCGCTCGATCGTGCCGTCCGCATCGCGCTGGCGGCGCACCCGCGCCGGCTCGTCGCACTGCGGACACATGAGCATCACGTTCGAAGCGCTGATCGGCTCTTCGTGGGTGACGATGCCGCCTTCGGTGATCCCGCCCTTGGCGTTGGCCACGGGACGCTTGTGATGCTTGCGCATGTTCACGTCCTGCACCACGACGAGTCCGCGCGAAGGGATCGTGCGCAGCACCTGGCCCTGGGCGCCGGCATAGTTGCCCGCGATCACCCGGACCGTGTCTCCAGCTCTCATGTTCAGTTTCTTACGTGTCATCTTCGGTTCAGATCCTCGTGCGACACCTGGCGGCCCGTCGCCGCTAGATCACTTCGGGGGCCAGCGATACGATCTTCATGAACTTCCTCTCGCGGAGTTCACGCGCCACCGGCCCGAAGATACGTGTCGCGGTCGGCTCTCCTGCGTCGTTGATGATCACCGCCGCGTTCTCATCGAAGCGGATGTAACTGCCGTCGCGCCGCCGGCTCTCCTTTGCCGTCCGCACGACGACCGCCCGGACCACCTCGCCCTTCTTCACGTTCCCGTGCGGGGTCGCGTCCTTGATCGTCGCGACGATCACATCGCCCACGCGGGCGTACCGGCGGCGCGACCCGCCGAGGACCCGAATGCAGAGAGCCCGGCGGGCGCCGGAATTGTCCGCGATGCGAACCATCGATTCCTGCTGGATCATCTCGTCGTGCCCCCGTTACTCCGGACGCTGGACCAGCTCGAGCACGCGCCAGCGCTTGAGCTTGGAGAGCGGACGGGTCTCCTCGATCCGGACCACGTCACCCACCCGGTATTCGTTCTCTTCGTCGTGTGCCTGGTACCGTTTGCCGCGGCTCACCTGCTTGCCGTACAGCGGGTGCGCGAGCCGTCGCTCGACAGACACCACGACGGTCTTTTCCATGCGGTCGCTCACGACCGTTCCGAGCCGAACCTTGCGCCGGCCCTTCGTCGCCGATTGATCAGCCAACCTGATTCTCCTCGCTACGCGCCCGCTCGACCTGCACGGTCTTCAGTCGCGCGATCTCGCGACGCAACGTCTTCAGGAGCGACGGGTTCTCGAGTTCCTCGAACGCGGCCCGGTAGCGCAGACGAGCGATTTCGTCCTTCGTGCGGGCGAGTTCCTCGGCGAGTTCCTCGTCGGTGAATTCGCGAATCTCCATCGCGTCAAGCGACACCTAGTCCTCCCGCTCCAGAAAGCGTGTCTTGACCGGAAGCTTCGCCGACGCCAACTGCATCGCCCGCCGCGCGAGTTCGATGTCGACTCCCTCGAGCTCGAACATCACCCGACCCGGCTTCACCGGCGCGACCCAGTACTCGGGGTTCCCTTTACCCTTCCCCATCCGGGTCTCCGCGGGCTTCTGCGTGAGCGGCTTGTCCGGAAAGATGCGGATCCAGACCTTTCCGCCACGCTTGATGTGCCGCGTCATGGCGACTCGAGCGGCTTCGATCTGACGGTTCGTGATCCAGCCCGGCTCCACGGCCTGAAGCGCGTAGTCGCCGAACGAAACCTTGTTGCCGCGATGCGCTGCGCCGCGCATGCGCCCCTTCTGCTGTTTCCGGTACTTGATCCGCTTCGGTTGCAGCATGTGTCCCTATCCTCGCCCGCGACCCGCACGGCGGCGCCCGCCCGCGGTATACGTCTGACCACGGCGGTCCTCCACGATCTCGCCGTGGAAGATCCACACTTTCACGCCGATCGTGCCGAACGTCGTCCGGGCCTGTCGCTCCGCGTAGTCGATGTCCGCGCGCAGCGTGTGCAACGGCACGCGCCCTTCGTGGTAGCCCTCCGAGCGCGCGATCTCGGCCCCGCCGAGCCGCCCGCCGCACTGAATGCGGATGCCGCCGGCGCCCGCTCGCATCGCCGCCTGCACGGCTCGCTTCATCGCGCGGCGGAAGCTGATCCGCTGCGTCAACTGATGAGCCACGTTGTCCGCGACGAGTTGAGCCTGGGTCTCCGGGCGACGGATTTCCTCGACGTTGACGGAAACTTCCGCGTCCGTCAGCAGAGCGAGTTCGTCACGCAGCTTGTCGACCTCGGCCCCGCGCTTGCCGATGACGACGCCGGGACGACCCGTGTGGATCGTGACGACGATCTTGGACGGCTTGCGCTCGATCTCCACCTGGGCGATCGCCGCGTGCCCGAGCCGCGCGTTCAGGTACTTCCGCAGCTTCTCGTCTTCCGCGAGGAGCTTCGGAAACTCCTTGCCCTGTGCGTACCAGCGCGACCGCCACGGCTTGACCGCGCCGAGCCTGAATCCGTACGGGTGTGTCTTCTGGCCCATTAGTCTCTCGTGTCCACGACGACTGTCACGTGACTGCTCCGCTTGAGCCGGGGGGTCGCTCTTCCGTAGGCGCGTGCCCGCCAGCGCCGAAGCGTCCTGCCTTCGTCCACGTATGCTTCGCGCACGTAGAGTTCGTCCACGTCCAGCGTTTCCCCGCCCTCGTCCGCCCTGTAGACGGCATTGGCGACGGCCGAACGGAGCACCTTTCCGATCGAGCGCGCCGCCTTCTTCTTGGAGAATTGCAGGATCGCGTAGGCCTCGTTGACGTCTCGCCCGCGAATCTGGTCGATGACCAGACGCATCTTCCGGGCGGACATGCCGAGGTTCCTCGCCCTCGCTGTCGCCTGCATCAGACCCTGCCCCTCCGGTCCCGCGCGGAACCGGCGTGCCCGCGGAATGTTCGCGTCGTCGCGAACTCTCCGAGCTTGTGCCCCACCATGTTCTCCGTCACGTAGACCGGGATGAACTTGTTGCCGTTGTGCACCGCTAGCGTGTGTCCGACGAAATCCGGGCTGATGGTCGAAGCCCGGGCCCACGTCTTGATGACCGACTTGTCTCCGGAATCGTTCATCCGCTGCACCTTCATCAGCAGCTTCTCATCGATGTACGGTCCCTTCCTCACGCTTCTCGGCATCGGATCTCTCGCTCCTACTTCGTGGCCCTGCCGCGCTTGCGGCCGCGCACGATCTGCTTGTCGCTCGGCTTGTGCTTCTTCCTCGTCTTGCGGCCCTCCGGCTTGCCCCAGGGCGAGACGGGTGGACGGCCGCCGGAACTGCGCCCCTCCCCACCCCCGAGGGGATGGTCCACGGGATTCATCGCCACGCCGCGCACCTTGGGCCGCCGGCCCTTCCACCTCGAGCGGCCCGCCTTCCCGGCTCGAATGAGTTCGTGGTCGACGTTGCCCACCTGCCCGACCGTGGCCCGGCACGATTCCGGCACCATGCGCATCTCGGTGCTGGGGAGCCGCAACGTGACCGTCCCCCGCTCCTTCGCGACGACCTGGACCGACGCACCGGCCGAGCGGGCGAGCTGCGCGCCCTTGCCGGGCACGAGCTCCACGCCGTGTACGACCGTCCCGAGCGGGACCTCCCGCAGCGGAAGGCAGTTACCCACGTTCGGATCGATCCCCGACCCGGAGAGGATGGTGTCACCGACACCGAGACCACGCGGGTGGAGGATGTAGCGCTTCTCCCCATCCGCGTAGTGGATGAGCGCGATGCGGGCCGAGCGATTCGGATCGTATTCGATCTCCGCGATGACGCCGGGCACGCCGTCCTTCCTGCGCTTGAAGTCGATGCGCCGGTAACGCCGCTTGTGGCCGCCCCCGCGCCTCCGGCTCGTGATATGTCCGTGATGGTTGCGGCCGGACTTCTTCGGCAGACCCTCCGTCAGCGACTTCTCCGGCTCGCTGCGGGTGATCTCCTCGAACGTCGATACGCTGCGGTATCGAGAGGCCGCCGTGACCGGCTTGAATTTGCGAATCGGCATCGATCAGGCTCCCTCCAGCACGTCGACGGGACCATCCGCAACTTCGATGATCGCCTTCTTCCAATGCGGCCGACGGCCCATCGTGCGCCCCATGCGCTTCTTCTTTCCCCGCACGTTCATCGTGCGCACGGAGGTGACCCGCCTTCCCTCGAAGATCGCCTCGAAGGCGCGGCGGATCTCGATCTTGTTCGCGTCCGGCGCCACCTCGAAGGTGTATTTGGGACGCGGTTCCACCTCGCCGAGGTCGATCCGTGCCTGAAGACGCCGGCCCACCCCGTCCGTCCCCTCGGACTGGAGGCTCGTGGATGTCTTCTCCGTGAAGAGCGGACGCAGGATGATCTCGTTCGGCGGGCGCGTCATGCGTCACCTTCCCCGGCGGAGTCCCCCACCGCATCGAAGACCGACGACTCGACGAGCACCAGGTCGGACCAGAGGATGTCGTACGCCGACGCCTCTCCCCATGGGAGCACGCGCACGCCGGGCAGGTTTCTGGCCGACAGGTGGACGTCGGGTTTGTGGCCCGCCGTCAGGAAAAGGATGTTCCCCGAACCGCGGCCGATGCTGGCCAGCAGAGCGGCGACGCGCCGCGTCTTCGGCGGATCGAAATCGAGAGGCTCGATGAGCGCGAGATCGCCGTTCATGGCTCTCGTGTTGAGTGCGGAACGAATCGCCAGCCGGCGGATCCGCCGCGGCACGCGGACGCGATAGGAGCGCGGCTGCGGACCGAAGACGACCGAGCCGCCGCGCCACAGCGCCGACCGGATCGAGCCGGCGCGGGCACGTCCCGTCCCCTTCTGCCGCCAGGGCTTCCGCGACCCTCCGCGAACGGTGGAGCGGGTCTTCGTCGACGCGGTCCCCTGTCGACGGTTGGCCAGCACGGCGGTGACGACCTGATGGAGCACGTCTTCATTGACCACGCCGTCGAAGGGCGTCTCGGGCAGGACCCGCTCGGCCCCTGCCGTGCCGTCGGAACTGTACGTCGCGACCTTCATCGGCCCGGCCTCACCATGACGAGGTTGTTTCGTCCGCCCGGGACGGAACCCTGAACGATCAGGAGGTTCTTTTCGGCGTCGACCCGAATGATCTTCCGGCTCATCGCCATGCGCTGCGTCCCCCCCATGCGGCCCGCCATTTTCCGCCCCTTGATGACACGGGACGGGTCCGTGCCGGCCCCGATCGAGCCGGGAGACCTGAGAATGGACGTTCCGCCGTGGGAACCGCGACCACCGCCGAAGCCGTGCCGCTTCACCACGCCCTGAAACCCGCGACCCTTGGTCGTTCCCGTCACGTTCACCCGCGATCCGACATCGAACATGCCGACCGTGAGTTCCTGGCCCAGCTCGAGCTTCTCGCCTTCGAAGTCGAACTCCGCGAGGACGCGCGGTACGTAGTCGAGTCCGGCGCGCGCGGCGTGGCCTGCGGCCGGCTTCCGCTCGCGACCCTCCTTCACGCGACCGAAGCCCAGCTGCACGGCATCGTATCCGTCGCGCTCGGCGGTCTTGATCTGGACCACCGGACAGGGTCCGACTTCCAGCACGGTGACACCGACGGCCTTTCCGTCGTCGTCGAAGATCTGCGTCATGCCGATTTTGCGGCCGATCAACCCGGGCATCTCGCTACTCGACTTTGATTTCCACATCGACGCCGGCCGCGAGATCCAGCTTCGTCAGCGCGTCGATCGTCTGCGGACGGGAGTCATGGATATCGATGAGCCGCTTGTGCGTCTTCAGTTCGAACTGTTCCCGCGACTTCTTGTCCACGTGCGGGCTCCGCAGGACCGTGAACAACTGGCGGCGCGTCGGAAGCGGGATCGGCCCGCTGACGGACGCACCTGTCTTCTGTGCGGTCCGAACGATGTCCGCCGCCGTCTGGTCGATCACGGCTGGATCGAAGGCCTTCAGCCGAATCCGAATCTTCTGCGCCATATCTGTGCGCCGTCTCGTTTTCCGGGGCTGTCCGCTAGTCGTGGATGGCGGTGACGACCCCGGCGCCCACCGTCCGGCCTCCCTCGCGGATCGCGAACCGGAGGTTCTCCTCCATCGCGATCGGCGCGATCAGCTCCACCGCCATATTCACATTGTCCCCCGGCATCACCATCTCCACCCCTTCGGGCAGCTCCGCCGAGCCCGTCACGTCCGTCGTCCGGAAGTAGAACTGGGGACGGTATCCGTTGAAGAACGGCGTATGCCGTCCCCCCTCGTTCTTCGTCAGCACGTACACCTCCGCCGAAAACTTCCGGTGAGGCGTGATCGACTGAGGGTGCGCGACCACCATCCCGCGCTCCACCTCCGTCTTCGCCACCCCGCGCAGCAGAAGCCCCGCGTTGTCTCCCGCCTGGCCCTCGTCCAGGATCTTCCGGAACATCTCCACACCCGTCACCACCGTCTTCTTCTCCGAGCCCAGGCCCACCAACTCCACGCCCTCGCCCGTCTTCACCACCCCCCGCTCGATCCGACCCGTCACCACCGTCCCCCGGCCCGTGATCGTGAACACGTCCTCCACAGGCATCAAGAACGGCTTGTCCGTCGCACGCTCCGGAACCGGGATGTAGCTGTCCAGCGCCTCCATCAGCTCCCCGATGCACGCCGTCTCCGAAGCCGACGGATCCCCGCTCTCCAACGCATGGAGCGCAGAGCCCCGTACCACCGGCACGTCATCGCCCGGAAACTCGTACTCGCTCAACAGCTCCCGAACCTCCAGCTCCACCAGGTCCAGCAACTCCTCGTCGTCGACCTGGTCCACCTTGTTCAAAAACACCACGATGTACGGCACGTTCACCTGGCGGGCCAACAAAATGTGCTCCCGCGTCTGCGGCATCGGCCCGTCCGCCGCCGACACCACCACGATCGCTCCGTCCATCTGAGCCGCGCCCGTGATCATGTTCTTCACGTAGTCCGCGTGCCCCGGACAGTCCACGTGCGCGTAATGACGCCCCTCCGACTCGTACTCCACGTGCGCCGTCGCGATCGTGATCCCGCGCTCACGCTCCTCAGGAGCCTTGTCGATCTGGTCGAACGCCACGTACTCCCCGTATCCCTTCTGAGCCTGCACCTGCGTGATCGCCGCCGTCAGCGTCGTCTTCCCGTGGTCCACGTGACCGATCGTGCCCACGTTCACATGCGGCTTCGTTCGCTCGAACTTTTCCTTCGCCATCGCCCCTCGTTCTCCTGTGTCTCGTCTGCGACCTGCTCGCGGACCGGCTCCTCGCCGGCTACGAGCCGTTGGCGGAGACGATCTCCGCCGTCTTGGAGCCCGGAACTTCCTCGTAGTGTGAAAACTGCATGGTGTAGACCGCGCGACCCTGACTGATCGAGCGCAGGGAAGTCGCGTAGCCGAACATCTCCGAGAGCGGCACGGACGCCCCGACGACCTGGGCCGACGAACGCTGCGTCATGCCGCCGATCTTGCCCCGCCGACTCGAGAGGTCGCCCATCACGTCCCCGAGATAGTCGTCGGGTGTAACGACTTCCACGTTCATGACAGGCTCCAGCAGTACCGGCTGCGCCTTGCGCGCACCTTCCTTGAGCGCGATCGAGCCCGCGATCTTGAAGGCCATCTCGCTGGAATCGACCTCATGGTACGAACCGTCGATCAGCGTGGCCTTGATGTCGATGATCGGGTAGCCGGCGACGATCCCTGAATCCAGCGCCTCGCGAATCCCCTGTTCCACGGAGAGCACGTACTCGCGGGGCACGTTTCCGCCCCGGATTTCGGAGTCGAAGATGAAGCCGCCGCCGGGATCCGTGGGCTCGAGGTTGATGATCACGTGCCCGAACTGCCCGCGGCCGCCGGACTGCCGCACGAAGCGGCCCTCCACCTTGCGGACGGCCTTGCGGATCGTCTCGCGATAGGCCACCTGCGGACGGCCGACGTTCGCGTTGACCCTGAACTCGCGCTGGAGCCGGTCGACGATGATCTCGAGATGGAGTTCGCCCATCCCGCTGATGATCGTCTGCCCCGTCTCCTCGTCGGTGTAGACGCGGAACGTCGGGTCTTCCTCGGCAAGCTTCGCGAGAGCCCCCGACAACTTCTCCTGATCCGCTTTCGTCCGAGGCTCGATCGCCACCCGGATCACGGGCTCGGGGAAGCTCATCGACTCGAGCACGATCGGGTCGGTCGCCGACGAGAGCGTATCCCCCGTCCGCGTATGCTTGAGTCCGATCGCGGCCGCGATGTCGCCCGCGAACACTTCGTCACGCTCCTCGCGCTTGTTCGCGTGCATCTGGAGCAACCGCCCGAAGCGTTCCTTTCGCCCCCTGGACGAATTTAGCGCCTTCGAGCCGGCTTTCGCCGTGCCGGAGTACACTCTGAAGTACGTCAGACGTCCGACGTACGGATCGGTCGCGATCTTGAACGCGAGGGCCGCAAACGGCGCGTCTTCGTCGGCCGTGCGCTCGACCTCCGTCTCATCCTGCTGCGGGAGGTGGCCGGTGACGGGAGGAACATCGAGGGGGGAGGGGAGGAAGTCGATCACGGCGTCGAGCAGGCGCTGCACGCCTTTGTTCTTGAAGGCGGAGCCACACAGGATCGGCGTGATCCCGTTGGCCAGCGTCGCCTTTCGCACGGCACCGCGGATTTCCTCCTCGGTGAGCTCTTCCCCTTCGAGGTACTTCTCGAGCATGGGTTCGTCGTACTCGACCGCCGCCTCGATGAGGGCGCTCCGCAACTCCGCCACCTGGTCCACCAGGGCGTCCGGCACGGGGCCTTCGGTCCAGCGCGCGCCCAGGGATTCATCGTCGTAGACGACCTTGACCTCGCGAATGAGGTCGACCATGCCCGTATAGAGTTCGCCCTCGCCGAGAGGGATCTGAAGCGGATGCGCGTTCGCACCCAGGCGGTCGCGCATCATCCCGACGACGTGCATGAAGTCGGCGCCGACGCGGTCCATCTTGTTGACGAACGCGATGCGCGGGACACCGTACTTGTCGGCCTGCCGCCATACCGTCTCGGACTGCGGCTCCACGCCGCCGACGGCGCAGAAGAGGGCCACGGCGCCGTCGAGCACGCGAAGGCTGCGCTCCACTTCCACCGTGAAGTCGACGTGCCCCGGCGTGTCGATGATGTTGATGCGGTAGGGCTCGCCGTCGTGCGTCCAGTTACAGGTGGTGGCGGCCGATGTGATCGTGATGCCGCGTTCCTGCTCCTGCTCCATCCAGTCCATCGTCGCGTCGCCATGATGCACTTCGCCCAGGCGATGCGTCCGGCCGGTGTAGAACAGCACCCGTTCGGTCGTCGTCGTCTTTCCGGCATCGATGTGCGCCATGATGCCGATATTCCGAAGCCGCTCGAGCGGCGTTCTTCTCTCCATGAGTCGATCTATTGGTCTCTATCTGTCGAACCTCGGGTGCCGGACGGACTCATTACCAGCGGTAGTGCGCAAACGCCTTGTTCGCGTCCGCCATCCGGTGCACGTCCTCCTTCTTCCTCACCGCGCCCCCGTCGCCGCGGGCGGCGTCGAGCAGTTCACCGGCGAGCCGCTGCGACATTGTCTTGCCGGAGCGGGCACGCGAGTGCTGCACGAGCCATCGGCGCGCGAGCGAATCGCGCCGCCGGTACGACACTTCCATCGGTACCTGGTACGTCGCGCCACCTACCCGCCGACTGCGGACCTCGAGGATCGGCTTCGCGTTCTGAAGCGCCTGCCGGAACACGTTCATCGCCGGCTGTCCCGTCTTCATTTCGATGTTCTGCATCGCATCGTAGAAGATCTTCTCGGCGAGGGACTTCTTTCCGTCCAGCATCAGCATGTTGATGAACTTCGTGACCTCCGTGCTCCCGTATCGGGAGTCCGGAATCACCTCACGCTGTTCGGCGCGGTTTCGTCGTGGCATCTCGTTTCGCCATATCCGGCTCCGGGTTCATCCGGAGACTTCGCAATAAAGCCCGGCCACGGACTCCGAGGCCGGGCCCAACGGTGTTCGGCCCGCTCGAATTTCCGAAAGATCCCGAGCTATTTTCTCTTCTTCGAACCGTACTTCGACCGGCCCTGGTTCCTGTCGTCCACGCCCGACGCGTCGAGGGTCCCGCGGATGATGTGATAACGCACACCCGGCAGATCCTTCACTCGTCCGCCCCGGATCAGCACGATGCTGTGTTCCTGGAGGTTATGGCCTTCGCCTCCGATATATGCGGTGACTTCGTATCCGTTCGTGAGTCGCACGCGGGCGACCTTCCGCAGCGCCGAATTCGGCTTCTTCGGCGTCGTGGTGTACACTCGCGTGCACACGCCGCGCTTCTGGGGGTTCCCCTCCAGCGCCGGCGCCTTGCTCTTCTTCTGGACCTTCCTGCGGCCCTTGCGGACCAGCTGATTGATGGTCGGCATTCCCGCTCCATCGCTCCCTTCGGCCGCACCGGTGCGCCGATCACCGAACTCGGGGGCCGGCCGTTGGGGGTAAAAAAATCGGGGACGGATCCGAACCGCCCCCGCGGCGACTGCCGACCGGTCGGTCGACAGACGAGAGAGAGTAGTCTTGAGGCCCCTCGGTGTCAAGCAACTTCCGTCGCGGAGAGGGGGTGCGGAGATCCCGTAAACGCACCCCCCGCTTCGGGGTCGGACGGACGTCAGGTCGTCATGACCGCGCCCTCCTCCGCCACGGCGGCCTCGTCTTCCTCGGCCTGGTCCCGGAGGTCCGAGAAGAGGCTCCGGGGCATCTCCTCGGGCACGACCCTGCGCCGCATGGAGTCGATCTGCGCCTTTAGCGCGTCGTCCACGAGGAATTCGATATCGGAGAATCGGTGCGTCCCCGTACCCGCCGGGACCAGGTGCCCGATAATGATGTTCTCCTTGAGCCCTCTGAGGCGGTCCTTCGCTCCACGCACAGCGGCATCGGTAAGCACACGCGTGGTCTCCTGGAAGGAGGCCGCGCTGATGAAGGACTCCGTGGTGAGGCTCGACTTCGTGATCCCAAGCAGGATCGGCTCGGCCCGCGGGGGCTTGCCTCCACCCTCGAGAACTTCGCGCGTCGCGTCGCGGAACTCCATCCGATCAACATGCTCACCTTCGAGGAATTCCGTGCCGCCCGGATCCGTGATGCGGACCTTCTGCAGCATCTGACGCACGATCACCGCGATGTGCTTGTCGTTGATCCGTACGCCTTGCAGGCGGTAGACCTCCTGGATTTCGTTGAGCAGGTACTCCTGCACCGCTCGGGGTCCCCGGACACGCAGGATGTCGTGCGGATTCACCGGACCCTCGGAGAGCCGGTCTCCCGCACGCACGAGATCTCCCTCGTGCACGCGAAGGTGCTTGCCGACGGGGATCTGGTAGACCATCTCCTCGCCGTCATCCATGGTCACGATGATCTCGCGCTTCCCGCGCTTGATCCCGCCGAACGAGACGCGCCCATCGACTTCCGTAATCGTCGCGGGATCCTTCGGCCTCCGCGCCTCGAACAGCTCGGCAACGCGTGGCAATCCACCCGTGATGTCGCGGGTCTTGTAGGCCTCGCGGCTGATCTTGGCGAGCGTCTCCCCCGCGTTGACGGCCTGTCCATCCTGCACGAGCAGTTGCGTGCCCACCGGTACGATGAACTCGCGCAGCTTGGCGCCCTTGCCGGTCACGATGTTGATGACGGGGTGGAGCTTCTTCTCCCGGTCGTCGATGATCACCTGCTGACGCCGCCCCGTCGCTTCGTCGAGTTCCTCGCGAACCGTCTCTTCCGGCACGATGTCCGTGAACCGGATCTTCCCCTTCTTGTCCGCCACGATGGGTTCGGAGTACGGGTCCCAGCCGAAGAGCAGATCCCCGTGCCCCACGTCGGTGTCGTCCTCCACGAAGAGCGTCGCGCCGTAGGGGATGGCGAGCCGCGACAGGATGCGGTCGTCCGGCGTCTTCATGAGGAGTTCGCCCTCACGGCTTGTGACGATCGTATCGCCCGACGGACTCGTGACGGTCGTCACGCGCTCGAATGCGATCCGGCCTTCGAGCTTTGAGCGCCGCTGGGTCTGCGCCGCGATCCGTGCCGCCGTCCCTCCGATGTGGAAGGTTCTGAGCGTGAGCTGCGTTCCCGGCTCGCCGATCGACTGCGCAGCGAGGATTCCCGCCGCCTCACCGAGATCGACGAGTTCCATCGTCGCGAGGTTGCGCCCGTAGCACTGCTGACAGATGCCCCGCCGGGACTCGCACGTGAGGACCGAGCGGATGCGAACCTGCTGGACACCGCTCTCATCGATGGCCCGTGCCCGAGCCTCCGTGATCATATCCCCGGACTCGACGATGACCTCGTCGTCGATGGGGTCGATCACGGCTTCCGCCGCGATGTTGCCGGCGACGCGATCCGACAGCGGCTCGATGATGTCCTCGCCCTCCTTGAGCGCCGTGACGTCAAGCCCGAGGATCGTGTTGCAGTCCTCCTCGATGATCGTGACATCCTGCGCCACATCGACGAGCCGGCGCGTGAGATAGCCGGCGTCCGCCGTCTTGAGGGCGGTGTCTGCGAGCCCCTTCCGCGCGCCGTGCGTCGAGATGAAGTACTCGAGCACGCTGAGGCCCTCCCGGAAGTTGGAGCGGATCGGGCTCTCGATGATCTCGCCGATGCCGCCGGTCAACTTCTTCTGGGGCTTGGCCATCAGACCCCGCATCCCCGCGAGCTGCCGGATCTGGTCGCGGGAACCCCGGGCCCCCGAATCGAACATCATGAAGATCGGATTGAAGCCGTGTCTCGATTGCTGGAGTCCGCGGACCATCGCGTCGGCGACGTCGTTGTTCGCGTGGGTCCAGGCATCGATCACCTTGTTGTACCGTTCCCCGAAGGAGATCACGCCGCGGTGATACGCCTTCGTGAACCGGTTCACGTCCTCCTGGGCTTCTCCGAGGATCTCCTGCTTTTCGGCCGGGATTTCCATGTCGTCGAGTCCGATGGAAACGCCGGCCTTCGTCGCGTTGCGGAACCCGAAGTCCTTGAGTTGATCGAGGAACGCCGTCGTGTCCTCGAGTCCCGCGAGCCGGAACGACCGGAAGACGAGGTCTCCCAGCGCACCCTTGCCCAGCGTCTCGTTCACGTACGGCACCCGGGAGGGCAGGATCGCGTTGAAGAGGGCGCGTCCGACGCTCGTCATGACCCACTTCCGCTCGACCTGGCCGTCGTCGGCCTCTTCGTCGACGAGCAGCCGAATCGGCAGGTGGTAGTCCGGCGTCCCCGCCGGCGAGCGCAGGTATCCCGCTTCGAGCGCCATTTCAACCTGGGCCGCGTTCGCGAAGTGGGGGAGATCCGATCCTCCCGCCTCGTATTCGTCGAAGTCCGGCCGGACCTTCGTCATGTAGTAGCAGCCGAGGACCATGTCCTGGGACGGCGACGCGATCGGCCGGCCGTTTGCGGGCTTCAGGATGTTGTTGCTCGACAGCATGAGGATTCGCGCCTCGAGCTGCGATTCGAACGACAGCGGCACGTGAACCGCCATCTGGTCGCCGTCGAAGTCCGCGTTGAACGCGGCGCACACGAGCGGGTGAATGCGGATGGCCTTCCCCTCCACGAGCACCGGCTCGAAGGCCTGGATCCCCAGCCGGTGAAGCGTCGGGGCCCGGTTCAGGAGTACCGGGTGATCCTTGATGATGTCCTCGAGGACCTCGTAGACCGTCGGGTCGTCGAGTTCGACGAGCTTCTTGGCCCGCTTCACCGTCTCGGCGTGCATCCGCCGCTCGAGTTCATGGATAATGAACGGCTTGAACAGCTCGACGGCCATCTTCTTCGGCAGCCCGCACTGGTGCAGCCGGAGTTCCGGACCCACGACGATGACCGACCGGCCGGAATAGTCGACACGCTTTCCGAGCAGATTCTGCCGGAACCGGCCCTGCTTGCCCTTGAGCATGTCCGACAGGGACTTGAGCGGCCGCTTGCCCCTTCCGCGAATCGCCTTGCCGCGGCGCCCGTTGTCGAACAGCGCATCCACCGCCTCCTGGAGCATGCGCTTCTCGTTGCGCAGGATCACTTCCGGCGCGCGCATTTCCAGCAGCTTCTTGAGCCGGTTGTTCCGATTGATCACGCGACGGTAGAGGTCGTTGAGGTCGGACGTCGCGAACCGTCCGCCATCGAGCGGAACGAGGGGACGCAGATCCGGCGGGATCACCGGAATCACATCCATGATCATGTGCTCGGGGCTGTTGCGCTTGGAGACTTCGTCGTCGCTGTTGCGGATCGCGTCGATGACCTTGAGCCGCTTGAGCTTCTTCTTCTTCCGGTGCTTCGAGGTCTCGTGCACGACCTCGTAGCGCAGCTGCTCGGCGAGTTCGTCGACGTCGAGCTGTCCCAGCAGCGTCCGGATCCCCTCCGCCCCGATTTCAGCACGGAATTCGGTATCTCCCTCCTCGCGCGCCTTGTCCGTCAGCTCCCAGTACTCATCCTCTTCCAGGACCTGTTTGAACTCGACCTCCTGCCGGCCGGGCTCGGTGACGACATGCGCGGCGTAGTAGATGACCTTCTCGAGATCCCGCAGCTTCATCCCGAGCAGGTAGCCCATCTGGGAAGGAAGCGTCTTGAAGAACCAGATATGGGCCACGGGCACGGCGAGTTCGATGTGACCCATCCGCTCGCGGCGAACCTTGGAGAGCGTGACCTCGACCCCGCACTTGTCACATATGTGGCCGCGGTATCGGATCCGCTTGAATTTTCCGCAGTGGCACTCCCAGTCCTTGACCGGCCCGAAGATGCGCTCGCAGAACAGGCCGTCGCGCTCCGGCTTGAACGACCGATAGTTGATCGTCTCCGGCTTCGTGACCTCTCCGTGGCTCCAGGAACGGATTTCCTCGGGCGAGGCGAGCTTGATCTGAATCCAGTCGAACTCGGACGAACCGGCACTGCGGTTTCGCGGAAAATCGATCATCTGTCACCCTCTTGTTCGCTAGAACAGCGGCTCCGACTCGTCGCCGCCGAGCGTCACGCTCAGCCCCAGCGCCTGTAGTTCCTTGACGAGCACGTTGAAGCTCTCGGGCACCCCCGGCTTGGGCAGGTTGTCGCCCTTCACGATCGCCTCGTACACGCGGCTCCGTCCCGTCACGTCATCCGACTTGACGGTCAGCATCTCCTGCAGCGTGTGGGCCGCGCCGTAGGCTTCCAGCGCCCACACCTCCATCTCGCCGAAGCGCTGCCCTCCGAACTGCGCCTTGCCGGCCAGCGGCTGCTGCGTGACAAGGCTGTACGGACCGATGGAGCGTGCGTGGATCTTGTCGTCGACGAGGTGTGAGAGCTTCATCATGTAGATCTCGCCGACCGCGATATCCGCCACGAACTCATCGCCCGTGCGACCGTCGCGCAGCCTCATCTTGCCGTTCGAACGCAGCCCCGCGCGCTCCATGAGCTCGACGACGGCCGCGTCCACGCCCGAGGTGATCCTGCGCCGCCCCGAGAGCGCGGCGGTCTTCGGCCAGCCCTCGGACTCCAGCTTCGCCGCCGTAGTCGCACCCGAAACATCGCGCACGACGCGCAGGACGAAGGAGGCCAGGCTCCGCAGGTACGAGGCAAGTTCGCCTCCTCCCTCGAGATAGGCGTCGAGCGTGCGTCCGAGACTGGCCGGGTCATCCGAAACCGGATCGTCTCCGGCCCGGGCCTGAATCTCGTTGACGAGCGTCTGAATCGTCTCGTAGGAGAGTTCGGGCGGTTCCACGTCCGATCCGAGCGTGCGAGCCGCCCAGTAGGCGCCCCCGATCTTCAGGAGAGCGCCGATCTCATGCTCGGTCGCTCCCTGGAAGACGGGCGTATTCGCCTCGAAGCCGAGAGCCCGGGCCGCCCAACCCAGCGTGGTCTCGAGAATCTGACCCACGTTCATCCGGCTCGGTACGCCGAGCGGGTTGAGTACGATCTCGATGGACTGTCCGTCGGGCAGGACCGGCATGTCCTCTTCGGGAACCACGCGGGCGATGATGCCCTTGTTCCCGTGCCGGCCGGCCATCTTGTCTCCCACCGAGATCTTTCGCTTCTCCGCAAGGTAGACCTTCACGAGCTGGACGACGCCCGGGGACAACTCGTCGGGCTGGAAGATCTTGTCGATTCCCTCTTCCGTGCGCTCGCGTATCCGTTCCACTCGCATGCGAGCCTCGGCCTCCACGCGGCGGATCAGGTCGTTCGACTTCTCCGTCTTCACCTTCAGCGTCGAGAGGTCAATCTCTCCCAGGTCGATGCTCCGAAGCTTCGTCTTCGTCAGCTTCGTGCCCTCGGCGAACAACGGTTCGAGGGAGCCCCGGCCGAGGCACAGCACCACCGTCTCCCCCTGAAGCAGTTCCAGGATCTCCTCGTCCCGGGCCTCCATCACCCGTGCGATCTCTTCGCGCTCGCCTTCGCGCAGTTCAGCGATTCGCTCGCCGTGCTCCCGTTCCAGCAGCGGATCGTCGATTCGCCTCGAGAAGATCTTGACGTCGATCACGGTCCCTTCAACGCCCGGGGGAACGCGCAGCGAGCTGTCCTTCACATCCTTCGCCTTCTCCCCGAAGATCGCCGTCAGCAGCTTTTCTTCCGGGGAAAGCTCGGTCTCCCCCTTCGGCGTGATCTTGCCGACGAGGATGTCTCCCGAGCGAACCGCGGCGCCGATGCGGACGATCCCCCGGTCGTCGAGGTCGACGAGCGCTTCCTCGGCCACGTTGGGGATCTCGCGCGTGATCTCCTCCATCCCGCGTTTCGTGTCCCGGACGTGGAGTTCGAGTTCCTGGATGTGGACCGACGTGTAGACGTCTCCCTTGACCAGCTTCTCGCTGATCACGATGGCGTCCTCGAAATTGTGTCCGAACCATGGCATGAAAGCGACGAGCGCGTTGCGGCCGAGCGCGAGCGAACCGCCGTCGGTGCCGGCGCCGTCCGCGATCACATCGCCCGCTTCCACGCGGTCCCCGACCCGGACGATCGGCCGCTGGTTGATCGCCGTGTCCTGATTCGTGCGCCAGAACTTCCTGAGCCGATAGGAGTCGTACTGCGTAAGGCGGGCGAGAGGGATCTCGCCGGCCGCCCGGCGGGGCTTGCCGGTGTCGACCTCGACTTCGTCCGCCGTGACCCGAGTCACCGTCCCGGCGCGGCGAGCAAGCACCACTGCGCCGGAGTCCCGGGCCACCTTGCCCTCCAGACCCGTACCCACGAGCGGACGCTCCGGGAAGAGAAGCGGCACGGCCTGCCGCTGCATGTTCGATCCCATCAGCGCCCGGTTCGCGTCATCGTGCTCGAGGAACGGAATGAGCGCCGGCGACACCGCCACCAACTGATCGGGCGCGACATCCATGAAGTCGATCTCGTCCGGCGGCAGCAGCGGATAGTCGTCACGCCGCCGACAGAGGACGAGCGAGCGGGCGAACGTCCCGTCGGGGTTGAGTTCGGCGTTCGCCTGCGCGACCGAGTACTCCTCCTCCTCGCTCGCCGAGAGCCAGACGATTTCGTCCTGCGAGACCCGCTCGTTGACCACCCTGCGATAGGGGGTTTCGAGGAAGCCCAGCTCGTTCAGACGGGAGTATGTGGTCACCGAGGTGATGAGCCCGATGTTCGGGCCCTCCGGGGTCTCGATCGGACACATCCGACCGTAGTGCGAGTAGTGCACGTCCCGCACTTCGAAGCCCGCGCGCTCCCGCGTCAGCCCACCCGGACCCAGCGCGCTCAGGCGTCGCTTGTGCGTGAGTTCCGAGAGCGGGTTCGTCTGGTCCATGAACTGGCTCAGCTGCGAACTCCCGAAGAAGGCCTGGATGACGGCGCTTACCGTGCGCGCGTTCACGAGGTCGTCGATGGAAATCTTCTCGGGGTCGCTGTTGATCGACATCCGCTCCCGCACCAGGCGGGCCATGCGCGACAGTCCGACGGAAAACTGGTTCGCGATGAGTTCGCCGATGGACCGTACGCGGCGGTTCCCCAGGTGGTCGATGTCGTCCGTGTATCCGCGGCCCTCGTGCAGTTCGACCAGGTAGCGGACGATCGCCACGAAGTCGGACGGGTCCAGCACCACGAGATCGCCCGCGGGGATATCGAGGCCGAGCAGCCGGTACACGTCCTTGAGCCGGTGGTTGATCTTGTGTCGCCCCACCCGACCCAGGTCGTATCGCTTGGGGTTGAAGAAGAGCCGATCGAGCGCGCCCCGGGCCGTCGCCAGGTTCGGCGCCTCGCCGGGCCGGACGAGAGAATAGATGGAGTGCAGCGCGGCCGCCTCGCTCGCCGTCGGATCCTTCGCGAGCGTATTGCGCAGCAGCGGGGACTCCCCGCGCGGACCACCCGTGAACACGAGAGCCTCGCGGGCCTTCTCCGCCTTGAGCTTGGCGAACAGGCTCGAATCGAAGCGCGCGCCCTTCTCGGCCAGGACTTCTCCGGTGTCCTCGGCCACGACGTCGGCGGCGAGTTGCGGACTCGAACTCCAGTCGCGGCGCATCGCGAGATCCTCGTAGGTCCCGCGCAGCGGTACGAACGTCGCGCTCGAGTACACCTCGACCTCCGACACGCCCGCGCGCACGAGGCGTTCGAGGGCTTCCTCGCCCAACAGCTCCCCGCGGCGCACGATGAAGGCGTCGTCCTCTCCGAACACCTCGACACTTGTGATCTCCTGGTCGAGGATGCGCTGAATCAACTCCGCGTCGAGCCGATCGCCGAGGGCCGCAACCGGCTCCCCGCCATCCGCGCCGGGAAGATCGTCCGCCAGCCAGTGCGGCGCGTCCGGAGCGGGCTCGTAGCCGCGCAGTTCCAGCGCTTCTGGATCCTCCCCGAAGTCGGGGTTCGCGATGCTCCGAGCCACCAGCGTGCCCGTGACCTCGCGATGCGTCGACGACTCCTCGTCATTCTCCGCGTCGATCCGCACGAGCCGGCGTCGGCAGAAACATTCGAGGATGTCCACGTCCCGCCCATAGCCGAACGCCCTCAGCAGTGCGGTGGCGGGGAATTTCTTCTTCTTGTCGATGTGGACGTGGATCACGTCGTGGATGTCGAGGGTGAATTCGACCCAGGATCCGCGGAACGGGATGATCCGGGACGAAAAAAGCCGCGTGCCGTTGGGGTGCAGCGTCTCTTCGAACACGACGCCGGGGGAACGATGAAGCTGGCTCACGATGACCCGCTCCGCTCCGTTCACGACGAACGTTCCCTGCTCCGTCAGGAGCGGCAGATCCCCGAGATAGACTTCCTTCTCCAGGATGTCGCCCGGACGCTTTTCGTCGTCCTTCCCGACCGTCTCGAAGATGACCAGCCGGAGCCGCGCCTTCAGCGGCGCGGAGTAGGTCATGTCGCGCTCGATGCACTCCTCGACCTCGTACTTCGGCTCTCCGAGAGAGTAGCTGACGAACTCCAGCGAGAAGTTCTCGTTGACGTCCGTAATCGGGAAGATCTCCCGAAAAACACGCTCGAGACCGAGGTCCCGGCGCTCCTCTTCGATCGCCTTCGACTGCAGCAGACGCTCGAACGCCTCTCGCTGCACATCCAGGAAATGCGGCATGTGCATCGGGCGGGCGAGCTTGTCGAACGAGACCGCAGGTCTGCCGTTGGCCGTCAAATCGTACCTCCCGCGGGGAACCCCGCGAGTACATGGGAGATGCGCAAATGCCGGGGACCGCCCGTGGGCGGTCGCGCCGGTCCGTGCACGGTGTGAGGTCGGACTCCCGCGTCATCGGCTCGGCTGCGGCATCTCCGCAGTCCGGGACCGATCGGATGATCGACGCCGGGGCCTGCCACGCTCTTCAGCGTGGCTACTTGAGATCCGCCGTGGCGCCCTGCTCTTCGAGCTTGGCCTTGATCTCCTCCGCCTCCTCCTTGGACACGCCTTCCTTGACGGGTCCGGGGGCGTTGTCGACGACGGCTTTCGCCTCCTTGAGACCCAGGCTCGTCACTTCGCGCACGACTTTGATCACCTGGATCTTCTTGCTGCCCACCGCCGTGAGGACGACATCGAACTCCGTCTGCTCCTCCTCGGCGGCGTCCCCTCCGCCACCGGGAGCGGCGGCGACGGCGACAGGCGCAGCGGCCGACACGCCGAAGGTTTCCTCCATCTTGTCTTTCAGCTCGGCGGCTTCGAGCACCGTCAGCGAGCCGATCTGCTGCAGAAGATCGTCGATTTTGGACATGTTCTTCCGTTCCCTGGATCCTGTATGCATTCCGCACGCCCGCACGTCACGGGCATGCGCCCCACCTCAGGCGGACTCGTTCTTCCTTCCGACCTGTTCGATCATGTCTGCGATGTCGCGGAAGAGCGCATTCAGCGCGCCGGCGATGCCGCCGACGCTCGCCGTGAGCCCGCCCGCGATGCTGCCGAGCAGAACCTCGCGCGCGGGAAGATCGGCGATGCGCCTCACTTCCTCCGGCGACGTTTCCACCCGATTGATGACGCCGACCTTCACCACCGGCCGGTCCTCGTTCGCTTTCGCGAATTCCTTCAGCACCCTGGCCGGCGCGACCGGGTCGGCGTCGCTGAGGATGAGCCCCGTCGGACCCTCGAGGTGAGCGCTCAGATCCGGGAGATCCAGATCCTCGAGCGCCCGCTTCATGAGGGTGTTCTTCACGACCCGATAGCTGAGGCCCTCGTCTCGGAGTCGCGTTCGGAAATCCGTGATCGCCTTCACGTTCAAACCGGTGAAGTCGGTCAGGTAGATCGTCCCGCTCTCTTCGATCTGCGCAGTGAGTTCCTGCGTGACGCGCTGCTTTTCTTCGAGTCTCATGGATCTATCGGTACAGGTCCTCGTCGACGGAAACACCGAGACCCATCGTGCTGGTCACGGTCACGCTCTTCACATACCGGCCCTTCGACGCGGCGGGCTTCAACCGCACGATCTCGTCCATGAGCGCATCGAGATTCTCGCTCAGCTGGTCGAGTTCGAAGCTCACTTTTCCGATCGGCGCATGCACGTTGCCGGTACGGTCCACCCGGAATTCGATCTTGCCCGCCTTCGATTCGCGAACGGCCCGACTCACGTCCATGGTGACCGTGCCGGCCTTCGGCGTGGGCATGAGGCCACGCGGGCCGAGTATCCGGCCCAGCCTGGCAACATCCTTCATAAGATCCGGCGTCGCGATCGCCACGTCGAAATCGAGCCAACCCTCCTGAATCTGCTCGATGTAGTCGGTGCCCACGTAGTCCGCGCCGGCCTCGGTCGCCTCGGCCGCCCGGTCCGCCTTCACGAGGGCGAGCACGCGCACCTTGCGTCCCGTGCCTGCAGGCAGGATGACCGTGCCGCGCACGATCTGGTCCGCCTTGCGGGGGTCCACGCCGAGGCGCACGGCGGCCTCGACCGTCTCGTCGAAGTTTGCGAACGCCGTTTTCCGCACACGCTCAAGCGCCTCGCGCGGCGCAAGGGCGCCGTTCGACGGAGCGGCCTCTACGGCCGAGCGGTATTTCTTGCCGCGTTTCGGCATGTTTCCCGATCTCTCCCGATCAGTCGGCCCGCTCGATCCCCATGGATCGTGCGGTGCCCGCGATCATCCGCATCGCAGCCTCTTCATCGGCCGCGTTGAGATCCTTCATCTTGATCCTGGCGATCCTGCGCAGCTGGTCGTCGGTGACCTTGCCGACCTTCTCGCGGTTCGGAACCGGAGAGCCCGACTCGAGACCGAGTTCCTTCTTGAGCAACTCCACCGCCGGTGGCGTCTTGGTGATGAAGCTGAATGTCCGGTCCTTGTAGACCGTGATCTCGACGGGGATGATCGTGCCGGCTTCCTGCTGCGTCTGCGCGTTGAACGCCTTGCAGAAGTCCATGATGTTGAGGCCGTGCTGGCCCAGGGCAGGACCCACGGGCGGGGCCGGATTCGCCTGCCCCCCCGGAATCTGCAGCTTGATGAATCCGGTAACCTGTTTCGTCGGCGGCATCAGAACCCCTGCAGCTGCGTGTAGTCCAGTTCAACCGAGGTCGGGCGCCCGAACAGGCTCACCTGCACGCGCACCTTGCCCTTCTCCGCAAACACTTCTTCCACCGTTCCGCTGAAATCGCTGAACGGTCCTTCCATGACTTCCACGACCTGTCCCGGCCGGAAGGGGATCTCCGTTTCCGGGCCCGCCTGCTCGAGTTCATCCGCAATGCCGAGGATCTTGTTCATCTCCTCGGTCTTGAGCGGCTGGGGATCTTTCCCGCTCCCCACGAACTTGATGACGCCGGGGACGTTGTTCACGACGTACATCGTGTTCTGGTCCAGCAGCATCTGAATCAGCACGTAGCCCGGGTAGAGCCGCTTCGTCGACTTGACGCGCTTCCCTCCCTTGATCTCGACGACCTCCTGCGTGGGGACGATGACCTCGCGAATCGGAGGCTCATCCCCATACTCCTGGATCTTCTGCTCCAGCAGCGTCTTCACCTTCTTCTCGTGACCCGAGTACGTCTGCAGCGCGTACCAGCGCAGCGCGTCCTCGGGAAGGCCGGTCTGCGCGGCTCCCGCGCCCGCGGACTCAACCACCGAACGACCGGACGATGAAACGCACCGCCGCCGCGAAGACCGAATCCATGGCCCCGATGACGATGGCCATGATGAAGACGAAGATCAGGATGCCGATCGTTGCGCCGCGCAACTGATCCTTGTCGGGCCACGTGACCCGACGCATCTCGACCTGTACCTGCTCCGCGAACTCCTGGGTTCTTCTGACGATGCCGGCCAATCGAACCCCTTATCGTGTTTCTTTGTGCATTGTGTGTCCGTTACAGCGGCGACAGTACTTCTTCTGTTCGGCCCGCTGCGGATGGGTCCGCCGATTCTTCGTCGTCGAATAGTTGCGCTCTTTGCACTCCGTACATTCGAGCGTAATCCGAACCCTCATTTGTGTTTCCTAGTCGTGGATGGCGGTGACGACCCCGGCGCCCACCGTCCGGCCTCCCTCGCGGATCGCGAACCGGAGGTTCTCCTCCATCGCGATCGGCGCGATCAGCTCCACCGCCATATTCACATTGTCCCCCGGCATCACCATCTCCACCCCTTCGGGCAGCTCCGCCGAGCCCGTCACGTCCGTCGTCCGGAAGTAGAACTGGGGACGGTATCCGTTGAAGAACGGCGTATGCCGTCCCCCCTCGTTCTTCGTCAGCACGTACACCTCCGCCGAAAACTTCCGGTGAGGCGTGATCGACTGAGGGTGCGCGACCACCATCCCGCGCTCCACCTCCGTCTTCGCCACCCCGCGCAGCAGAAGCCCCGCGTTGTCTCCCGCCTGGCCCTCGTCCAGGATCTTCCGGAACATCTCCACACCCGTCACCACCGTCTTCTTCTCCGAGCCCAGGCCCACCAACTCCACGCCCTCGCCCGTCTTCACCACCCCCCGCTCGATCCGACCCGTCACCACCGTCCCCCGGCCCGTGATCGTGAACACGTCCTCCACAGGCATCAAGAACGGCTTGTCCGTCGCACGCTCCGGAACCGGGATGTAGCTGTCCAGCGCCTCCATCAGCTCCCCGATGCACGCCGTCTCCGAAGCCGACGGATCCCCGCTCTCCAACGCATGGAGCGCAGAGCCCCGTACCACCGGCACGTCATCGCCCGGAAACTCGTACTCGCTCAACAGCTCCCGAACCTCCAGCTCCACCAGGTCCAGCAACTCCTCGTCGTCGACCTGGTCCACCTTGTTCAAAAACACCACGATGTACGGCACGTTCACCTGGCGGGCCAACAAAATGTGCTCCCGCGTCTGCGGCATCGGCCCGTCCGCCGCCGACACCACCACGATCGCTCCGTCCATCTGAGCCGCGCCCGTGATCATGTTCTTCACGTAGTCCGCGTGCCCCGGACAGTCCACGTGCGCGTAATGACGCCCCTCCGACTCGTACTCCACGTGCGCCGTCGCGATCGTGATCCCGCGCTCACGCTCCTCAGGAGCCTTGTCGATCTGGTCGAACGCCACGTACTCCCCGTATCCCTTCTGAGCCTGCACCTGCGTGATCGCCGCCGTCAGCGTCGTCTTCCCGTGGTCCACGTGACCGATCGTGCCCACGTTCACATGCGGCTTCGTTCGCTCGAACTTTTCCTTCGCCATCGCCCCTCGTTCTCCTCTCGGACTACGGGTTCGGCGGAGTGGCTCCGCGACGGACGCTCCTCTTGCTCGCGCGCGGGCTACGCCCTTTGTTTCGTCAGTGGTCTCATGAAGGTGGTGGGGGGAGGATTCGAACCTCCGAAGGCATAAGCCAGCAGATTTACAGTCTGCCCCGTTTGGCCGCTTCGGTACCCCACCGCCGGTACCTGGCGCCCGATCGACGCCCGATCGATGAGTTCCAGGGTTCGCCGCTTCGGGGCGGCTGTTCGTCCGACTCGACCGAGCTGGCGGTGGGGCTCGAACCCACAACCTCCGGATTACAAATCCGACGCTCTACCGGTTGAGCTACGCCAGCGACCCTTCCGCACAATAGCGTTCTAACATAGGGGCATGCGGGGCCGACCGTCAAGGTGGTTTCGGGCACCCGATCCGGCTGCCGTTCGTGGGCGCCATCGCCTCATCTTGCCGCCCCGAGGGGGCGCGGCACCTGGATCGTGCGACCCCCCATCCGTAGGCGAGTGAACTCCGCCAGATCCTCCACGATCACGCCACGGGCCTCGAGTTCGGCGCGAATCGCGTCGGCGCGCGCGAAGTCCCGGTTCTTACGGGCGCGCTCACGTTCCCCGATGCGAGCCGTGGCCCACGCGACGAGCTCGTCATCGCCACCGGATGACTCGCGGCCCCGCACGGCCAGCACCCCGAAGACGCGATCGAACGCGTCGATCACGGCAAGGGCGGTCTCCGCGCCCGCCGGGGCTCGAGGATGGACGCGGTCGAGCAGGTGATTCGCCTCCCGAACGAGCCCGAATACCGCCGAAAGCGCTTCACTCACGTTCAGATCGTCGTCCATCGCCGCCTCGAACGCAGCGCGCGCTCGCGTCGCGGCGTCTTCGAGATCGGCCGACGCATCGGTCTCCGCCTCGCCGGCCGCGCGTACGCGGTCCCTGAACTCGTACAGGCGGGTTACGGCCTTCGCCGCGGCTTCCAGGCCGTCGAAGGTGAAGTTCAGCTGGGCCCGGTAATGTCCGCTGAGCAGCAGATACCGGATCGCGGAGGGCGCGTGTCCGCGGTCGACCAGTTCCGGGATCGTAAAGCAGTTGCCGAGCGACTTCGACATCTTCCGGCCTTCCACGAGCAGGTGCTCGGCGTGGAGCCAGAACTCCGAGAACTTCTTCCCCGTCACTCCTTCCGACTGGGCGATCTCGTTGGTGTGATGCGGGAAGAGGTTGTCGACCCCTCCGGTATGGATGTCCAGCGTTTCGCCCAGGTGGTGCATCGCCATCGCCGAGCACTCGAGGTGCCAGCCCGGCCGACCCGGCCCCCACGGAGAATCCCACACCGCCACGGCTCCATCGGCATCTCGGTCGCCGCCCTTCCAGAGGACGAAATCTCTCGGGTCATCCTTGTCGTACTCCTCATCCCCCGCGGCCCTGCCGGCGGCCGTGAGTCCCTTGGCGTCGATCCCCGCCAACCGCCCGTATTCGGGGGAACGCCCGATCGCGAAGTACACGGAACCCTCGCTCTCGTAGGTGAGTCCCCGCTCGGAGAGCGCTTCGACGAGCCGGATCATCCCGTCGACGAAGCGGGTCGCCCGTGGCCGATGCTCCGGTTCCTCGAGCCCCAGCGTGTCCCAGTCCTCGAGGAACATCTCGATCACGGGATCGGTGACGTCGGCCAGCGGCACGCCCCGGGCGGAGGCCGCCGCGATCGTCCGATCGTCGACATCCGTCAGGTTCATGACCTGGCAGACGTCATAGCCCTTGAAGCGGAGGTAGCGGCGAAGCAGGTCTTCCCACGTGAAGGCGCGGAAGTTCCCGATATGCGCGCGGTCGTACACCGTGGGACCGCAGTTGTACATCCGCACCCGGCCCGCTTCGACGGTCTTGAACGCGCGGAGCCGCCGCGTAAGGGAGTCGTAGAGCCGGAGACTCATCGCCCACCTGGAGAGAGGTAGCGTTCCGTTCGCCAGGCACGGTAGGCGGCGATTTCCTCCGCGAGACGTTCGCGGGAGACCTGCAGACAACCACCCAGTTGGCGGTCCGACCGGTCGAGGATGAGTCCCGCGAGGACGCCGGCCTCCCGCGCGAAAGCGAGTTCGTCGAGCGGCTCGTACGCGGGCCCGCCGAAGAGGAGGCGCGCCGCGATCCATCCGTCGATGAACCCGTCGACGGCCTCGACTTCCCGTGAGAAGAGCACCTCGCAGGCCACGTCGGGATCCTGACGCACGGCGTGCATTCGCAGGACCGCGTAACTCTCGTACGCCCGGCCGGCCTCCCTCAGATTCCCCGGCATCACGAGCGCGGCGCTCGAATCCGTCACGACTTCCACCGCGTTCCATGGCCAGGCGTCCCGCGCCTCCGATTCGTCGAGGTCCCGTCCGAACGACGGGAAGTAGAGAACGAGAGGATCCTCCACGAGATCGGTCATGAGGGAGTCGGAATGATCCCGGAAGCGGAGGAGGAGGTCGGCCTCGAACTCCACGACGCTGCCCGAAGGGGCCGTCAGGCGATACTGGGCGTCAACCGACTCCGCGCCGAGGAATCCGGCGAGTACGGCCAGCGCCGCAGTGATCCGCGGTCGACCGCCCGCGCTACCGGCCGGCCGCCGTGAGGACGAGTTGGGGGCGTTCCGCTTCAGCGTCCGACCGCCGGTCGAGGAGTCCCGCGAATTCGAGGACGTCATCGCCTGCCCCACCGAGCAGTTCCCGCTCGCGGGCGAGCAGGTTGTTCGAGACCTCGAGCGCCGATCGCTCGCCGGTCCAGTGCTCCTCCACCACATCCCAGCCAAGCTCCTCTCCGATCCGGTGCGTCACGTACGCACAGCAGAAAACATCATCCAGAAAACCGTACGGCCCGACCTCATCTTCCGGGATCACATCATCCGGGCTCACGAGGTAGGCGATGGCCGCATCCACCAGAATCCGCTGCTGCCGAGTCAGGCGCGGGTCCTTCATGAGGGTGAACATCAACAAACCGTAGACGGGCGCGAGGATGACGACGTCACGCAACGTGCCGGCGTATCGTGCGACCTGATCCTTCATCCCCTGGAGGTAGGCGCTTGGCATCCCCTTCCAATCCCGATCCCGGTGGAACGCGCAACCGGGCGGCCAGCCTTGTGGGCACGGCCCGGCGGCGGACGCGACGCCCAAACATACCACCGGCTCTTTCCCGCTGTAACCCCTTCACTCCGCGCGGTGGCGGGGTTCCGGCGTCCGCAGGGCTACTCGACCGTCACGGTCTTCGCGAGGTTCCGCGGACGATCCACGTCGCAGCCCCGCAGGACCGCGATATGGTAGGCGAGAAGCTGCAGCGGAACGACGTTGACGATCGGTTGCAAGAGAGGCAGCGTCGCGGGCACCGGGATCAGGTGATCCACCTTGCCGGCGAGATCGGTGTCCCGGCGGGTCACGAGCGCGATGACGCGGCCGCCGCGCGTTTTCACTTCCTCGATGTTCACGAGCACCTTCGAGTAGACGGCGCCGCGCGGAGCCACGAAGACGACGGGCATGTCCTCGTCGATGAGCGCGATCGGCCCATGCTTCATCTCGGCTGCCGGGTAACCCTCGGCATGGATGTAGGAGATCTCCTTCAACTTGAGCGCCCCCTCGAGGGCGATCGGGAAGTCCGGGCCCCGCCCCAGATAGAGGAAGTTGCGCGCGGGCGTGAACTCCTCCGCCACCTGCCGGATGTGGTCCTCCGTTGCCAGAACCTCTTCGATGAGGGCGGGAAGCCCGTCCAGGGCGCGCACGAAGCCGCGGCCTTCCTCGCGGCTCATCCCGCGGCGCCGCGCGATCATGAGGCCGAGGAGCGCGAGGGAAACGACTTGCGCCAGGAAGGCCTTCGTGGACGCGACGCCGATCTCCGGACCGGCGTGCGTGTAGATTCCGGCGCGCGTCTCCCGCGCGATCGTCGAGCCCACAACGTTGACGATTCCAAAGGTGGGGGCCCCGAGCCGTCCGGCTTCGCGCACGGCCGCGAGCGTGTCCGCGGTCTCCCCCGACTGGGAGATGCCGCCCACCAGGGTCCCCGGAGCGATGATCGGGTTCCGGTATCGGAACTCGGAGGCGTATTCGACCTCGACCGGAAGGCGCGCGAGTGACTCGATGAGGTACTCCCCGACGAGCGCCGCATGCCAGCTCGTCCCGCACCCGGTGAGGACGATGCGCTCGGCCGCGTCGATGTCCGGGCGGAACTCGTCGAGTCCGCCCAGCCGAGCCGTGCCTTCCTCCGCCAGCAGTCGGCCCCGCATCGCATCGCGCACGGTGTGCGGCTGTTCGTGAATCTCGCGGAGCATGAAGTGCGGGTATCCCGCCTTTTCGATCTTCTCCAGGTCCCAGTCGACGCGGCTGACTTCCTTCGGAACGGGCTCCCAGCCGACGTGGCCGCGTTTTCTCCCGAGATCGACGGTCCGGTGCCCGGAAGAGGTGAGGACGGCCATCTCGTCGTCCTCGAGATACACGATGTTACGGGTGTGTTCGAGAACCGCGGCCACGTCCGAAGCCACCCAGGTCCCTTCTTCCTCCTTCTCCCCGAGACCGAGCAGCAGAGGGGCGCCGCGGCGCGCGACGACGATCCGCGCCGGGTCGTGCGCGCTCATGACGGCCAGCCCGAGCGTGCCTTCCACCTGGGTCAGCGAGGCGGCGACGGCGCGCTCGAGGTTCCCCTCGAACGCTTCCTCGATCAGGTGCGCGACGACCTCGGTATCGGTCTCCGACGTGAAGCGGTGGCCAAGTTCGGAGAGCTTCGTCCGCAGTGCGTCGCAGTTCTCGATCACGCCGTTGTGGACCAGCCCTACCTCGCCCCGGCAGTCCGTCAACGGATGGGCGTTCGCGCGGGTGGGCGCGCCGTGTGTCGCCCAGCGGGTGTGAGCGATTCCGGCCTTTCCGGACAGCGGGACGTCGATGAGCCGGTCCGCCAGATCGTCGATGCGGCCCGCGCACTTGTGGAGATCGAGCCCGGAACCGGTGTGGACGGCGAGGCCCGCCGAGTCGTACCCGCGGTACTCGAGGCGGCGAAGCCCGTTCAGAAGAAGGGGGATCGCCTCCGATGTCCCGACGTAGCCGACGATGCCGCACATTCCGCGATCAGACGGCGCGCCGCACCAGGGCGTCGACCCAGTCCGCGCGTTCGTCCGCCAGCGCTTCGCGGGGCGCCTCCGCCATAATGCGGAAGATCGGCTCGGTCCCCGACGGCCTGGCGTGGATCCACGATCCATCCGGCCACTCGAGCCGGATCCCGTCCTGCCGGTCCAGCTCCGCTCCGGACGGGGCCGCGGCCGCGATCGCGGCCAGCGCCTCCTCCACGCCCAGTCCCTCCCGGGAGATCGTGCGCTTCACGATCCGGTACGAAGCCCGCTCGTCGACGACGGCGCCGAGCGTGGAACGGCTCTCCGCGAGAAACTGGAGGATCAGGGCGGCGGCCAGCGGGGCGTCCCGCGTGAGGTGCAGTCCTCCGTAGATCACGCCGCCGTTTCCCTCTCCGCCGATCGAACTCCCCACCTCGAGCATGCGGGCGACGACGTTGGCTTCCGCGACCGGCGTGCGGAGCAGCGGTACGCCGACGCGATCCGCCGCGTCCTGAATCAGGCGGCTGGCGGAGAGGTTGGTCACGACCGGCGCGGGCTCCCGCGCCGCCACGAGTTCGACGGCCAGCGCGAGGGTCCAGTCCTCGCCCACGGGACGCCCGTTCTCGTCCACCAGGGCGAGGCGGTCGACATCGGGGTCCACGGCGAAGCCGACATCCGCGCCGACTTCCGTCACGCGTTCGGAGAGCCTTCCGAGATTCTCCACCAGAGGCTCGGGGGGGCGCGGGAAACGGCCGTCGGGTTCCAGATCGAGACCGCTCACCCGGCAGCCGAGACTCTCGAGCAGCGGGAGCATGATCGGCGCCCCGGCGCCGCGCACACAATCGAGTGCGACGTGGAACGCGTTCGACGCGATGAGTTCGCGGTCAATGATCGGCAGCGACAGAATCCGCTCGACATGGGCGCGGCCGGCGCCTTCCCGCGCGCTTCTTTCTCCCATGCGCGCAGACCCCGCGTATTCGATCTCCCCTTCGAACCTTCGCTGGACGTCCCGTCCGGCGGCCGGCGAGAGAAACCGCCCCTCGCGCGCCACCAGCTTGAACCCGTTCCAGGGGGCGGGGTTGTGGGAGGCCGTAACGAGAAGTCCGCCCACGGCGGCCTCATCCTCCTCGACGGCGAGAAGGCCCGTCGGCGTCGCCACGATCCCCAGGTCGCATACATCCAGCCCGACGGCCCGGACCCCCGCGGACACCGCATCGAGCAGCACGGACCCGGAGACGCGGCTGTCGCGGCCGATCAGGACATGCCCCCGGCGGCGAGCCCCGGCGGCGATGTGGGTGGCAAAGGCGGCGCCGTAGCGAACCGCGACCTCGGGCGTGAGCCCGCGTCCGACGATTCCGCGAATGCCCGAAGCAGAAACGATGAGTGACCTTGACACGCTGTTCTCCACAGACCGTGAGATGGACGCGGGATGTTAATGGTTGGGCGTCCGCGCGGCTTGCGGCGGCGGCTCCGGTCGCCCTCCCCGCACGGCGGGAATACCTTGCGCACTCGACCCGCGATGCGTCGTACCACGCGTCGTCTGCCTCTACCCGAGCCGGAGATGAAGACGTGGACCCAGCCGCCCGACGGTTCGGAACCCGGGCCATCCACGCCGGGCAGCGCCCCGATCCCACGACCGGGGCGATCATGACGCCGATCTTCCAGACATCCACATACGTCCAGGATGCCGTTGGCGCGCCGCGCGAGGGCTATGACTACGCGAGGGTCAGGAACCCCACGCGCGAAGCCCTTCAGGGAAATCTGGCCGCGCTCGAGAACGGGCGGTACGGCGCGGCATTCTCCTCGGGTCTCGCCGCGACGGAGGCGATCGTCAAGGCGGTGCTCAACGCGGGCGACCACCTCATCTGCGGCGCGGACGTCTACGGGGGCGTGGATCGCATGCTGCGCCACGTGTGGGAGCGGTTCGGGGTCGACTTCGATTTCGTGAACACGGGAGATCTCGATCAGGTTCGCGCCGCGATCCGCCCGGAGACGCGCCTCATCCATGTCGAAACGCCGAGCAACCCGACGATGACGATCACGGATATCGCGGCGTGCGCCGCGATCGCCCGCGAGGCGGAGGCCGTACTGTCCGTCGACAACACGTTTGCGACGCCTTTTCTCCAGCGCCCGCTCGACGAAGGCGCGGATGTCGTGATGCACTCGACGACGAAGTTCCTCAACGGCCACAGCGACATGATCGGCGGCGCGCTGCTCACGAACTCCGGCGAGCTCGCCGAAGGGTTTCACTTTCAGCAGAAGACGAGCGGGGCTGTCCCGGGCCCCTTCGACTGCTGGCTCGTCCTCCGCGGCACGAAGACGCTGCACCTGCGCATGCCGGCCCACTGCCGGAACGCCCGACGGGTCGTCGACGTCCTCCAGGGGCACGACGAAGTCGAATCCGTCCGCTATCCGGGCCTCGAGAGCCATCCGCAGCACGCCCTCGCCAGACGTCAGATGCGCGACTTCGGCTCCATGGTGAGCTTCGACCTGGGGACGGAGGAACGGGCCAACCGCTTCGCCGGCCTCACGCAGGTGTTCCAACTGGCCGAGAGTCTCGGCGGGGTCGAGAGCCTGGTATGCGTCCCCTCTTCGATGACCCACGCTTCGGTGCCGGAGGAAAAGAAGCTGGAGATCGGACTGGGGCCGGGACTCGTCCGACTGTCGGTGGGCGTGGAGGACGGTGACGATCTGGCGGAGGACATCGAGCAGGCCCTGGCCCGTCTCTGAGCGGCGGGGCTTCGGAAGTCCCGACGGTTGAAACAGGGAATCGGGGCCGGACGTAGAGCCGGAAGCGCGGAAGCCGGCCCCGCGAATCGGCCGGCTCACATGAGCGCGATTTGACGCGCAGGGGGTGATTGATGGCGGCAGGCGACGAACACCAGAGGCGGATCCTCGCACAGATCGCTGCGGTCTCGTGGGAGCACCCGGCGGACCGGGCGGCGCTGAATACGCTGCGCAAGATCCCCGGGTTCGATCTCCTCCTGCGCAAGATCTTCGCTCTGTTCGGCGAGCGCGCGATCCGGCTAGCGTTCAAGGCCAACGCCGTGCGCACGTCCGAGCGGCAGTACGCGTGGGTTCACGCGCGCCTGGCGCGGGTGTGCGAAGTACTCGACGTAGAGAACCCGCCGGAATGCTACATCTCGCAGACACACCTGGTGAACGCGGGAGCGGTGGGCTTCGGCGAGCCGTTCATCGTCCTCAATTCCTCGATGCTCGAGATCCTGTCCGAGGACGAGGTCGAGGCCGTCCTCGGCCACGAAGTCGGACACATCGTATCCGGGCATGTGCTCTACCGGACCATGCTGATCCTGGTGCTCAACCTGGTCGCTCTCCGCTATTCGTTCGCCGGCCTTGCGCTTCTACCGATCTACATGGGCCTCATGGAGTGGTACCGGAAGAGCGAACTCTCATCGGACCGCGCCGGGCTCCTCGCGGTCCAGAACCCGCAGGTCGCGATGTCCGCGCTGATGCAGCTTGCGGGCGGCGGGCGGGGCGTCTCCCTCGACCTCGACGAGTTCATTGCACAGTCCGACGAGTACCGGGCCGGCGGCGATCTCCTCGACGCCGTCTACAAGGTGCTCAACGTGCTCGGCCAGACCCATCCGTTCGCCGTCATCCGCGTGGCCGAACTGCGCGACTGGATCGAGAGCGGCGCGTACGACCGCATCCTGGCGGGCGAATACCAGCACCGGGACGAGCAGGACGACCGCCCGTATCGCGAGGACCTTCGCGAGGCGGCGAAGGGCTATCAGGAGGGCGCGCGCGACCTCTTCGACGAGGTCGACGCCGCGGTGGATCGACTGCGGGACCGGCTGACCGGCGCCTTCAGGGGACGCTCGGAAGACTAGTCGTGAACCTCCTCATCATCGGAAGCGGCGGCCGGGAGCACGCCTTCGCGGACTGCCTGCGCCGCGACGCGCCGAACGCCACGATCTACGCGGCCCCCGGCAACCCGGGCATGCTCGGCAAGGCGGAACTCGTCGATATCCAGGCCGCAGATATCCGAGGCCTGCTCGACTTCGCGGCGGCGCGTCGCATCGACCTCACCGTCGTCGGCCCCGAAGCCCCTCTCGCGGCGGGCATCGCCGACCGTTTCGCCGAGGCCGGTCTGCCCGTGTTCGGTCCCGACCGGGCGGGGGCCCGCCTCGAAGCTTCCAAGGCGTTCGCCAAGCGACTGATGCGCGACTGCGGCGTGCCGACGGCGGATCACGAGACGTTCGACGAGGCCGCGGCGGCGCTGGATTACGTCGCGGGCCACGAGGAACCCCTCGTGGTGAAAGCTTCCGGCCTGGCGGCCGGCAAGGGCGCCATCGTCTGCGAAACGCGCGGTGAAGCCCGTACGGCGATCGAGGAGATGATGGTCGACCGCAAGTTCGGGGACGCGGGCGGCCGGGTCGTGATCGAGGAGTTCATGCGCGGCGTGGAACTGTCCGTGTTCTTCGTGGCGGACGGGGAGCGCGCCGTCCCGCTGCTCACGTCCCGGGACTACAAGCGGGTCGGGGAGGGAGACCGCGGCCCGAACACAGGCGGCATGGGGGCGTACTCCCCCGCGGCTCCCGCCAATCCCGATTTCGTCGACGAGGTGCGGCGCGAGATCGCGCAACCCGTGCTCGAGGCGATGGCGGAGTCGGGCTCTCCCTATCGGGGCTTCCTGTACGCCGGGCTCATGCTGACCGCCACGGGTCCGCGCGTCGTCGAGTTCAACTGTCGGATGGGAGACCCGGAGACGCAGGTCGTACTCCCGCTCACGAGTTCGAACCTGCTCGAGCCGATGCTCCGGGTCGCGCACGGCGATTCGCTCGCCGGCTGGCGCCCCGAAGCCGCTCCCGGGCACGCGCTCGTCACCGTGCTGGCGAGCGCCGGATATCCGGAAAGCGCGGATTCCGGGCGGCCGATCGAGATTCCGGCCTTCGACCCCGGCGAGGTGAGGGTGTTTCATGCCGGGACCGCGATGAAGGAGGGGCGGCTGGTCACGGCCGGAGGGCGTGTGCTCGGGATCACCGGGTTCGGCGGGACGCTCGAAGAAGCGGCGCGGCGCAGCCGCGCGGCCGCGGCCCGGATCCGATTCGACGGCGCCCATTCGCGATCCGACATCGGCTGGCACGAACTGGATCCCGGCCGGCTCGCGCCGGAAGAGTCGGCGCGAATCCATCCCTCGGGGACGGCCTCGGGCGGCTAGCGCGTCATCGTGCCGGAACTTCCCGAGGTCGAGACGATGCGCCGGGATCTCGCCCCGCTCATCCGAGGCCGACGGATCCGCCGCGCCCGGGTCCATCACGACGACCTGATCCTCGGAGGGCTTTCGGCGCGGTCGTTTTCGCGCGCCGTGCTCGGGCGCACCTTCGGAGACGCGGACCGCCGGGCCAAGTACCTGCTCTTCCCACTTCATGCGGCGGACGGCATCGACGGTCCGGTCGAGCGGTTGATGCGCGTCCAGGTCCGCATGACCGGCCGTTTCGCGCTCGCCCCGGAACGTCCGGACTCCGCGGAGTTCCGGCACCCGGGCCTCGACCTCGAACTCGACGATGGCCGGACGCTCTTCTACGACGATGTCCGCCGACTCGGCGGCTTCGACCTGCTGACGCCCGACGCGTGGAGGGCCCGGGAGGCCGAGCTCGGACCGGAGCCCCTCGGCCGGATGTTCACCGCCGCCCGGCTGGCTTCCATCGTCGCGCCGCTGCGGGCGCCGATCAAGAACACGCTGCTGGACCAGCGGCGCGTCGCGGGTCTCGGGAACATCTACGCCAGCGAGGCGTTGTACCGCGCGAGGATCGACCCGCGCCGACCGGCGGGATCGCTCGACGCGGAGGAGGTGCGGCGACTGCATCGCGCAGTGCGGGCGGTCCTGCGCGAGGCGCTCGAGAGCGCGGGGACGACGCTGCGGGACTATCGCGCCGTCAACGGCCGCTCGGGCTCCTTTCAGACGCGGCTGGAGGTCTACCAGCGCGAAGGAGCCGCGTGCCCCGCTTGCGCCCGACCGATCCGTCGGATCGTGCAGGCCGGACGGAGTTCGTTCTTCTGCGCCGGCTGCCAGCGCTAGCGGCCCGTGGCAAACCCCGCATCAGCGCATGCCGGTGAGGGCCTTCCGTGCGCATATTGGTCGCAGAGCCGTGTAGGGTGGGCCGGAACCCGGCGTGCCGCGTCGGTCGCGGCGACCCGGCCGCCGGCGGCGCGCCGCCGCGACCCGGAGGGGCAGGATCGAGTGAACTACTCGGATCACAGCGAGCAGACGCTGGTGGAGATGTGCCTCCGCGGCGACGAACGGGCCGCGCGCGAGATCGTGCTCCGGTTCGAACGTCCGGTCTTCTCCCTCATCTTCCGGATGGTGCGGGACCGTGAACTGGCGGAGGACCTGGCCCAGGAAACGTTCGTCCGCACGTTGAACAATCTTCGCCGGTACGATCCCTCCTACAAATTTTCCTCCTGGCTCTTCAAGATCGGCTACAACCTGACGATAGATCATCTGCGCAAGAAGGAACTCGACGTCGTTTCCATGCACGGGGCGCCGGATGCCGTGACGCCGGACCGCCAGGCCGCGACGGAAATCACGCTGGTCTCGGGTGACGAACGACCCGATGAACTCCTCGAGGCCCGGGAACTCGGATCGGAGATCGAAGCGGCCATCGGGCAGCTGCGACCCGAATACCGAACCGCGATCCTCCTGCGGCACATCGAAGGTTACGCGTACGACGAAATCGCCCAGGTGATGGAGATCCCGCTCGGGACCGTGAAGACCTATATCCACCGGGCGAGAAACGAATTGAAGGCCGCTCTCGTACATCTGACGGAGCCGTAGCAGCTCGCAGCTGCTTTTGCCGAGTGTTGCCGGCGCCTCCAGGGAGAACAGGAGTGAACTTGCCGCATCTTACACCTGAGGAAATCGAGCGATTCGCCAGCCGGAGCTCGGCGTCGCCGCCGCCCGGGACGATGGCCGACCACCTGGCCGCGTGCGCCCGTTGCCGGAGGGAAGTCGAGGCGCTCCGGGACGTCATCGCGTTTCTCGAGGGTCTGGCCCCGCATCGGCCGACGGACGGTTTTGCGGAGGGCGTCGCACGGCGGGTCGATGTCGCCGGTGCCGCGCTCGATCATCAGTTGGCGCAGTTGCCCGAGTGGTCCCCGGCACCTTCCTTCGCCAGCGACGTCCTGGCGCAGGTCGACCTGCCTCACCCCGCGCTCGACCGCGCGCTCGCGAGGCTCCATACCTGGTCTCCCGCCCCGGCGTTCGCTTCGGCCGTGATGGCGCGTGTGCGCTTGCCGGTCCCGTGGCCCGAACGCCTCCTGCGCTTCGCGCGGCGGCGCCGTGCGGCGCTGGCCACGGCGGGCGCGGCCATGCTCACCGTCTCAGGAGGCGCCGCGGCCTGGCTGTTCGGTGCCCAGGGCTTCGCGCCCGGTCAGCTTTTTTCCGTTGCCCTCGGCGGGGCGCGAACCGTTCTTGTCGACACCATGCTCGCGGCGGGCCGCCTGGCGTACCGTCTCGGACTCGTGGACGCGGGCGGATCGATCGTCGACCGAGTCAGCCCGGCCGCCGCGCTCGGCAGCCTGGCGCTGTCGAGTCTTGTCGGACTCGCCTCTCTCTGGTTCATGGCCAGGCTGTTCCGGCAGCCGCTCCCACAACGCGTTCGCATCGAGAGGGCCGCATGACCCGGGCGCTGGCGTTCCTGGCCTGTCTCGCGGTCGCGCTTCCGGTCGGCGCGCAGGAGGTCGGCATCGCCGACGCCGCGATCACGCTCTCCGCCAGCGGTCGGGCCGAATTGTGGTTCGAACTGGAGGGCGGGACCGAGCATCGACTTCGTTTCGAGGGCGAGACCGTCGAGGTGGACGGCATCGGAATCGGATCCTACGCGGAGCGCGGCGGTCTGGAGAGCGCCTGGCGCGATTTCCTTCGTGAACACGCGGGAGAGGATGCTGCCGCGGTGCGCGGAGGCCTGGTCGAATTCCGACGGTTCCTGGAGGAGTGGAGCTCATCGGAGGAGGTCGCCGACCGGGGTGCGGCCCGGGCCCTTGCCGGTCGGATCGACGCGATTCTCGGGCTCGCCGCGCCGTCGCCGGCCGACGCGGTGCCCGCCCTCCCGTCGGGCGAACCGGCGCCGGGGATATCGGGACAGCGCGGACCCATGCAGATCGTCCCCGGCGGACTTGGTTTCGATGTCACCGGCGAACTGGATCGTCTGCGCGACGCGCTCGGCCGGCTCGGCGACTCCGGTGAATTCATCGAAGATGGGCTGGCCATGATCGTTCACGGCGACTACCTGGTGCTCGCCGAAAGTACGATTCCGGGCGACATCGCGATCCTTGACGGCACCCTGAGACTCGCCGGGAGCGTCGAGGGCGACATCCTCGTGCTGGACGGTGCGCTCGTGCTGGACGGCGGTGCGCGCGTGCGAGGCGACGTGCTTCAGGTGGGAGGCGAGATCGACCTGGGTGAAGATGCGTCGAGGGTCGAAGGGGAGATCCTGTCCGACATCCGTCTGGCACCTTCGGAACCCTCCGCGCGGGCAGCGCCGGACGCTCCTTCCGTTCAGCGCGCCGAGTCGTTCGACGCCCCCATGCACATGCGGCCCTCACAGCCGGGCCTCGGGACCCGTCTTGCGCGCAACTTCGGGCGGGCCGTCGAGGGGGTGGTCGCCGCGGGCTGCGCGTTCATGGTCCTCGCCGCACTCGGCCTCCTGTTCGTGTATGTCGGGCGCCGTCGGCTGGAAACCGTCTCGGATACGGTTCGGCTGGAGTTCGCCCGCTCGTTTGCGATGGGCCTCGCCGGGGAGGTGCTGTTCCTTCCCGTGCTTCTCGTCCTCACCGTGCTGGTCATTACGTGGCTGGTGATACCCTTCTTCCTGCTCGCCGCGGGGCTCGCCGGGGTCTTCGGATATCTCGCGGCGGCGCATGCCGGTGGCGAGATCTTCGCGCGACGCCGCTTCCGCTCCGAATGGCTGGAGAGACTCCGCCGCTCGAACTCCTATTACTACGTCGTCAGCGGACTCGCGCTTCTGATGCTCCCCTTCGCCGCCGGCGCCGCCCTGTGGGTGTTCGGCGGCGCGGCGGATTTCGTGCGCGGCCTGATCCTCTTCGTGGCCGGCGTCGGCACCTGGGTCGTCGTCACGGCCGGTTTCGGGGGCGTTCTGCTCACGCGGGCCGGCGGACGGAGCGTCGTGATCGACTGGTCGGCGGACAACGCTCCCGGTGACGGTGCGATGCCGGGAGCCGGGACCGATCCGCCCTCCGCCCCGGTGGACGATGCCTGATGCCCGAATAGCCCGCGCCGCGGAGTGGACGCTGCCGGGTCTGCTCGTTTCGCTGGCTCTCGCTCTCGGCGGGAGCGTGACGCCGGTTGCGGCACAGGACTGGCGGGACTTCCGGACGGCGCGGCAACCCGGCGACCTGGAAGCGCTCGAAATCGAGCTGATGTACGCGGGCGGGCGGCTCGACGTATCCGCCTCGGAGACACATCTGCTTTACGACGCGCGCCTCCGTTACGACGCCGAACGTTCCCTGCCCCATCGCGAATGGCGTCGTGCCGGTGGCACGGGACACCTTCGGCTGACCACGTCTTCGTCTCCCGAGGACCGGCGCGATGCCGACGATGCGACGCGGTTCGGCGACCCGGAGCTCGAACTCGAGGACCTCCCTCGCGACGCGGACGCGGCCGGCAGGTTGGACCTGTCGCTGAACTCCTCGGTACCCACGGATCTGCGGCTGGGGATCGGCGCCGGACGAGCGCGCCTCGACCTCGGCGGCGCCCACCTTACGGCGCTGGAACTCATGACCGGCGCCAGTGATGTGGAGGTCGGTTTCGCGCGCGAGAACCGCGCGGCGATGGAGTTGCTGTCCATCAAGTCGGGCGCGACGGCCTTCATGGCCGAGAACCTCGGCAACGCCCGCTTCCGGCGGCTGGAGTTCTACGGTGTCGTCGGCGACGTGGTCCTGGACTTCTCGGGCTCCTGGCGATCGAGCGCCGAAGCCGAGATCAGGATGGGGCTGGGCGAACTCCTGATGCGGGTCCCGGCGCATATCGGCGTCCGCGTTCGGCGCAGCGGACTCGCCTCACTGAGCGCGGCAAACTTCGAGAAGGTGGGAGATTACTGGTTGAGTCCGAACTGGGAGACGGCACGCGTGCGGCTGGAAGTCACGCTGGTCGCCGGGCTCGGCTCGGTCATCGTGGAGCACGGCTAGGCAGCCTCTCGGCGCTGACGCCGGGTTTTGCCAAGGCCTTGCCGGGCCTGCTACACCTCCTCGCGCGCGGCTTCCACCGCCTCCAGCCGAGTGACGGCCGCCGACGCGATGCTTGCGAAAGCCCGAGCTTCCGGTGCGTCCGGTCTTCCGATCGACGTCGGGACCCCTCGATCGCTCTCCTCGCGGACCGACACGCCGAGCGGCACGGCACCCAGGAAAGGCACGTCGATCGAGCCGGCGAGCCGCTCGCCGCCGCCGGCGCCGAAGATGTCGTGCGTCTCGCCACACCCGGGACACGCGAAGCCGCGCATGTTCTCGACGATGCCGAGGACCGGCACCTCGAGCTTCTCGAACATCCGGATACCGCGCAGCACGCCACCGACCGCCACGTCCTGCGGCGTCGTCACCATGACTGCTCCGTCCACGCGCACGAGCTGACACAGCGACAACTGCGCGTCACCCGTCCCCGGCGGCATGTCGATCACGAGGTAGTCGAGTTCCCCCCAGGCGACCTGCTGGAGGAACTGGCGGATGACCCCCATGATGATGGGTCCGCGCCAGATCGCCGGAGCGTCCTCCTCGATGAGGAATCCGATGCTCATGAGCTTTACCCCGTGCGCCTCCAGGGGCACGACTTCTTCCCGGTCGATCCGGGGCTTCTCCTGGATGCCGAACATCGTCGGGATGTCCGGGCCGTAGATGTCGGCGTCGAGCAGTCCGACGCGATGGCCCCGCCGGGTCCAGGTTGCGGCGAGATTCGTGGAGATGGTGGATTTTCCGACGCCACCCTTGCCCGAACTCACGGCGACGACGCGCCCCACGCCCGGCATGGGGGGCGCCTGCGAGGGATGGCGTCGCGCGGCGTCCCCGTCGTTCCCCTTCGGGGGCGGCCCGGGACGTTTGGGCGCGGGATCCATGATCGGAAGCGGCCGGGGGCCGCGGGTCGGCGTGTCGGACACGGGTTGACGCTCGACTACGCCACGGCCTCGACGGAATGGACGATTGGGAGCGCGTGGCAAAGGTGCTGTTCGATCCCGGCCCGAAGCGTAGCGGTCGACATGGGACAGTCGTAGCAGGCGCCGACGAGCCGAACCGCGACGCGCCCGCTCTCCGGATCGAACGAAACGAGCTGAATGTCCCCTCCATCCGCGCGCACCGCGGGACGGATGTCGTCGAGGACTCTCTCGATCTCGTCGAGCGTGCTCTCAACGGTGGCAGTGCTCAAATCGTCTGGATCCTGGCGTGGGTCGGGAGAGCGTTTCCATGCCCCGCGGCAACCTCGAAGTCGACGTTCCGGAGGGCTTGAGAAAGGTAGGATTCCGCCGTCCGGCGGTCAACGCGAGCCGGGCAGAAAAAGGAGCGCCCTCTCCACCCTCGTGGGCGGCCGGCCCGGGCGGAGTTCGATGAGCGGATTCTCGGTCCACACGGCCCCCATGTCTCGATAGTGCGGATCGAGCGGGTTTCCGGCCTGGCCCGTGGGCAGCAGGAAGTAGCCCCTCATGTCCGAGGGCGCGGCGCGAGCGACGAATCTCGCGCTGGGGCCGTACTCGCTCACGACCGGGAACTTCCACGCGGTCGAGTCGAGACGCGATCTCAGCGACGGGGCGTCGGGGCGAACGGTGTGTGGCCCGCCGCGCGACGGATAGGGTCCGACGTGGAACCCGAACAGGCGGTCGAGCAGCGCCACGGTTCCGAGCGGGTGGGCCGATCGCTCGCGATGGACCTCCCCCCACGAGCTTCGGGGGGCGACGGCCGCGGTGCGAGCCGCCTCTTCTTCCAGCGCTTCGAGGCGCTCGACTTCCGGCGTGCGCGCATCGTCGATCCAGGCGCTGTCCCCGGTCTCGACGATCTCCATGAACGCGAGATCGGGGAACCACCCGTCTCCGCCCTCGAACTCGTCGGCAACGATGAGTTCGCGCAGTCGGTAGAGCCAGGTGAAGAAGGGTACGGCGCCCCGAGATTCCGTTTCGGTGCGCAGATCCCAGCGCTCGAGCAGGAGCGCGAGCGAATCGAGGCCCGCGCGGCGGGCGGCCCGGACGGCGCGTGGCCGGTAGCGCTCCGCCCAGAGGCTGTGGCTGTCCAGTTGCGTCTCGCGCATGTCCTCCACCGTCCAGCCCGACGCGCGAGACACGAGGTCATCGATGCGCCGGGCCCGAAACGGCGCCGGATAGTACGCGCCTACCCGTCCGAACAGGGACCGCGCCTGGAGGTTGTTCGCGCTGACGAGATATCCCCGCTCCGGATCTCGTAGCGCCGGCATCGCTTCCGGTGGCCAGAAGCCCGGCCAGCCCGCGGGCAGGCGCTCGAAGGAGATCGGGGAGGCGCCCTCCCCGGCCGGGCGCAGGGGCACGGACCCCGCCATGCGGTAGCCGATCTCCCCGCTCGACGCCGCATAGACCACGTTCTGGTGAGGCGAACGAAAGCGCGCGACCGCCGCCACGAACGCCTCGACGTCGGAGGCCCGATTCATCTCGCGGAGAGCCGAGAAGGGACCCCCGGGTTCGAGCCCCGTCCACAACAGCGACAGCGTGAGTCCTCCGGCCGGTACGACATCCGTGATCACCGGGCCGCGCACCGTCGAACGCACGACCCAGGTCTCCGGCTCGCCGCGCCCCCGCACGCGGATCTCCTCCGTCCGCGTCTCGAAGGGCCGCCAGTCGGCGGAGTCGCGATACATCGACCCGTCGAGGTTGATGCCTTCGACCACGAAGTCCGCGTCGTCCACCTCCGCGTTCGTGAAGGACCATGCGACATCCCGGTTGAGTCCGACGATGACGCCGGGGGCTCCCGGGATCGACAGGCCCGCGACGGCCAGGTCCGCATCCTCGGCCGCGATGGAGTTGAGGTACCAGGTGGAGGGTGCCCGGAGGGCGAGGTGCATGTCGTTCGCGAGCAGTGGAACGCCATCCGCGGTGCGCGATCCCGTCAGCGCCCACGAGTTCGAGGCGTGAAAGCCGAAGCGGGAGAGATAGATCAGAGGGTCGGGAGACGAAGCCGCCGCGCGCGGATCCGCAGGAACCGGAGTCTCCGCGATGGCGATGCGCGCCGGCGGAGTGCCGGAGGGGAGCGTGTCCTGGAGAATCGTGGGCCCCCAGACCGGGTATCCGGCCCCCAGCGCCCGCCGATGATCCGCGTCGAGCGTCGCGAGCGCCGTCATCCGGTCCAGTTCCTCCCGCCACTCGGAGAGATCCAGCGACATGATGCGGCCGATCGAAAGGGACGCCTGCGGACTCCACGGCTGCGGCTCGATGCCGAGGATGAGGAATTCGGGGGGCCACGGCCCCCGCCAACTCGCGATGCGACCGTTGACACCCTCCGTGAATGCCTCGAGGAGGGCCCGCTCCGTCTCCGCCATGTCGTCGAGTTCGCGGCCCGCTGCCGACCACAGGTCCAGCGTACGCGCGAGGCGATCCGCGCCGATGGCAGCCGGACCGAAGAGTTCGGCCAGGCGTCCGCGCGCGACCCGCTGGAAGAGCTCCATCTGCCACAACCGGTCGGAGGCGTGCATGAAGCCCTGGACGCGCATGGCGTCGAGTTCGGTGCTCGCGGAGATGGACGGAATGGCCCACTCATCGAACGTTACCGTGACGGGATCCACCAGGCCCGGCAGGATGTGCCGGCCGGATCGCGGCTGCATGGACCGCTGTAGATGGAACCACGCAACTGTGGTGAGGGCCCCCCCGGCCACAAAGCAGGCCACCAGTACGACTCCCGCGCGGCGCCGAAGGCTCACGGGTCCCGACGGTCGGTGGGAGCGGGAGATGGCGGTCCCGCGTCGAGCAGGGCGCGGCGGAGCGAGACGTAGCGCTCGCCGTCACGAATCACGAGCGCTCGTGCGACGAGGTCATCAAGCAGCCCGCGCACCCGGTCGAGAGGAAGTTCGAGCCGGTCGGCGAGCGGAGATGCCCCGGTGCGGCCGAGGCTCCAGATCTCGCGCCACACCGCGGTGGCGCCGGGATCGAGCGCGCCCAGCAGCAGCGGTTTCCCTTCGGTGCTCTCGGCAGCGGCCGCGAGCCCCCGGCGCCGGAGGACCGAGTCGATCGGTCCGAGGTGGTGTTCCGCGACCCCGCGAAAGAGGATGAAGGACCGGTGCGTGGAGGCGTCCGACGCGAGGAGGACGAGCTTCGCGACGATCTCGTCCGCACAGGAAAAATCGATCACGGGGACATGGCGCAGGTCGAGTACCGCCAGGACCGTGCGGCCCGCGTCCGCGATCTGGCGTTCGACCGTCGCCCGGACCGTTCGGCCGGTGGGACGCGTGACCAGGTAGCTGAACAGCGTCGTGTGAGCGACCTCCGGCCTCACGCGATCACGTCCTTTCTCTTTCGACCCGTTCGGGCAGGACGATCAGCACCTGGGCGCCGGGAAAACGGGGCAGATCCGTGCTGAGCGGCTCGCCCTCATCCCAGTCCGGCACCCTGGCGATACTCGCATCGCCGCTTCGGATACGGATGGCGCCGTTCCACTTGATGATCTGGCTTCGGATCGCCTGCAGGCCCTGGCCGCGACCGGGGTCCGGGAAGCGCGACTCGCCGCGCAGAAAGGCCGCCTCCAGGGCCGCTGCCGCCGACCACTGCTCTCCATACCGGCGTGCATGCTCGGCGCCCAGGGAGCCTTCGAAGCCCACTCCCACGTCCATCACGGCGAGCACGACGACGTCGCGGCCCAGGCGGCGCTGCCACCGGTATCGCTGCGCACATACCCAGCCGATCGAGTCGGCGTGTTCGAGGATGTTCTGGCACACCTCCGACAGCATGATGGAGAAGTGGATCACGGCGGGCCGGGGGTAGCCGAGACGGTCGTGCAGGATGCGCTGGGCACGGTCCCGCACACCCTCGACGACCGAATGGACGTCGTCGTGGGAGCGGATCGTCGTGACTTCGATGAGGGCGTCGGAGATCTCGAGAGACGGCTTCGGCAGTTGCTTCAGGTCGAACACCTGCGCTGCGGCGGGCCAGAAGCGCATGCGGTTGATATAGGAGCGGACCTCTGAATCTCGCGGAGGCTCGATCAGCGGAGGCAGCCCCGTGCGCAGGCGCGCCTCCTGACCGACGGCCAGAAGGCCGATGAGCCCGTACGGCGAGACCCAGCCGACGGACCGGGCGTCGAGCAGGAGGCGCGCCTTCGGATTGCCCCCCGAGCGGACCCGCCGGACGAGCGTCTCGAAGGAGGATTCATCCAGATTTCCGGGGACCCGAACGACCCGGCTCACGCGGAACCCCGCGCCCGACTCCCCGCCCTGCCGGTCAGGAGGCCGGTCTCGGAGCGCAGGTATTCGCCGAGTCCGGACGCGCCGCGGAAACCGGCGTTCCGTTGCGCCGCATGCGTAGCCGCCATGACGGATGACTCGAGATCCTCACCGCCCAGCATCGTCACGAAGCAGGTCGCTCCCCACACGTCACCGCAGCCGGTCGGGTCGCCCCCCGATACCGGGACTTCGGGCTCGACCCTCCCGCTCACCAGCGCTTCCGCGGGCGCGACGGCGCCCGGCGGCGGGCGAGGATCCGTCGGCGCCGTCCAGAAGCTGCGGGTCGCAACCCAGGCGGCGCCGCGCTCCCCGAGCGTGACGAGGAGGCCGCGCGTCACCGGACCCACGACGTCCGCGGCGAGCGCCCAGGGATCTTCCCAGCCGGCCGCCAGCGTGCCGAGTTCCTCCTCGTTCAGCTGCACGACGTCGAAACACGAAAGCCACGCGCGCCAGTCATCGAGCGGACGCGGAGAGCGCCCTCCGTCCGTCCCCACGCCGAGCATCAACGAGTGCAGATCCGCGTAGACCGGACCCTCCGCCGCCGTCCGGAGGGCCGCCGCGGCCGGGAGATCCACCTCCCAGCCTGCGATGAAATTCACGTAGATCGCGTCGCACGAACGTGCGAGGGGCACGAGTTCCTCGCGGGTCCAGCCCGGTACGCCGCCGGTGAGCTTCTCGGAGCGCCGCGCGTCGTCGAGGTAAATGAGTTCGACCCGGTTGTTCGGTTCCGTCACGGTCCACACCCCATCGAGGGAATCGACCCGCTCGAGTCCCCCGAGGAAGAGATCCGCCGCCTCGCGCATGTCCTTTCCGATCTTGAGAATCGGAAACAGGGTCCAGCCATCCCCGGCCTCCGCCACGGCGGCGTCCGCGGCGGCCAGCGCATAGGCGATCCCTCCCCATTCCTCGACCGGCTCCTCGCGTCCGACATCCCGTGCGCGGATCGTGTCCCACACCATCGTCCCCACGACTCCGAGTCGCGGCATCGGCGACTCAGAGGGGTCCGAGCCGCGCGACGCGGAACACGGCGGCGGCGCCGATGACTCCCGCGAGACCGCCGAGTTCGGTGCGCACGATCCGGCACGCCTCGGCCGCCGGTCGGAAGGCCCGCTTCCTGACCTCGCGGCGCAGGGGGTCGAAGAGGTGCTTGCCCGCGCGCGTCACTCCCCCGGAAACGACGATCATCCCGGGGTTGAGGATGTTGATGAGGTTCGCCAGACCGGTCCCGAGGTATCCCGCCGTCTCCCGCATCACGTCGGCGGCATACTCGTCGCCCGCCACGATGGCATCGGATACGGCCTCGGCCGTTACCGCCCGCAGGTCGCCCTCGACGAGATCCAGGAGCATGCTTTCGGCGCCCGCCTGCAGTCCTTCCACCGCGCGGGCCGCAATCGCGGGCCCGGAGGCGTAGGCTTCCAGGCACCCGTAGCTGCCGCAGGCGCACTTCCGGCCCGTGGAATCGATCGTCATGTGTCCGATCTCGGCGGCCGCGTCCGACGCCCCGTGGTAGAGTTCGCCGTCGAGTACGATGCCGCCGCCGATCCCCGTCCCCAGAGTGATCCCCACGAGGTTGTCGACCCCGCGCCCCGCGCCGCGCCACCACTCCCCGAGCGTTGCGGCGTTTGCGTCGTTGTCGAGTTCGGTCTCGAGTCCCGTTCCCTTTACGATCAGGTCGCGAAGCGGGAAGTTCCGCCACCCGAGATTCGGCGTTTCGATCACGGTTCCCGTGTCACGGTCCAGCGGGCCGGGCGCCCCCATTCCGACGCCGACGATCGCATCCTCCCCGAATCCGCCCTCACGCGTGGCGTCCCGCTTGACCTCGCGGATCAGCGACACGATCCGGTCCACGACGAATTTCGCGCCGATGTGGGCGTCCGTGGGCAGCGTACGCATGCCGAGCACGGTGCCGCCGTCCACCGGGACGGCGCCGACGTTGATCGTGGTTCCCCCGAGATCGACACCGATGATGTGGTTTCTTCCGCTCACATCCCCTACCCGCTTCGAGCTGGTGGGATCATCCGCCGCCGACCGCGCTTCGGAGAATCATAGGCGGAAAAGCCGAACCGCTCCAGCCGCCGGACTAGTCGCTTTCGACCTGCAAGACGGCGAGAAAGGCCTCCTGGGGGATCTCGACGCTCCCGACCTGCTTCATGCGCCGCTTCCCTTCCCTCTGCTTCTCGAGGAGCTTTCGCTTGCGCGTGATGTCGCCTCCGTAGCACTTGGCGGTCACGTTCTTGCGCAGCGCCTTCACCGTCGTCCTCGCGATCACGTCCCGCCCGATCGCGGCCTGGATCGCCACGTCGAAGAGCTGCCGCGGGATGAGTTCCTTGAGCTTGCGAGCCATCTTCTGCCCGAAGTCGTAGGCCCGGCTCCGGTGCACGATGACGCTGAGCGCGTCCACGGGCGCCCCGTTGAGGAGGATATCCAGCTTCACCAGGTCCGAGCGCTCGTGGCCCGTTACTTCGTAGTCGAGCGAAGCGTATCCGCGAGACACGGACTTCAGCTTGTCGTAGAAGTCGAGCACGATCTCGCCGAGGGGCATCGAGTACGAGATCTCGACCCGGGTGGGATCCAGATATTGCAGGTCGACGTACCTCCCGCGCCGGTCGTGGCAGATCTTCTGGATCGCGCCGATGTAGTCGGCGGGCGACACGACGCGAACCCGGACGAAGGGCTCCCGCACTTCGCTGATGTGGACGCGGTCCGGCATCTTCGATGGGTTTTCGAGCTGGATCTCGTCGTCGTTCGTGAGCGTCACCTGGTACTCCACGCTGGGCAGGGTCGTGATGAGGTCGACGCCGAATTCCCGGTCGAGCCGCTCCTGCACGATCTCCAGGTGGAGGAGCCCCAGAAAGCCGCACCGGAAGCCGAAGCCGAGCGCGCCCGATGTCTCCGGCTCGTAGTGGAGGCTGGCGTCGTTCAACTGGAGCTTTTCGAGCGCCTCTCGGAGTTCCTCGAACTGGTCCGAATCCGTCGGATAGAGGCCGGCGAAGACCATCGGCTTCGCTTCGCGGTAGCCGGGGAGGACCTCCGCGGCGCGGTCTCCGGCGTCCAGCACCGTATCGCCGACGCGGGTATGGCCCACGTTCTTGATCTGGGCCGTAAGATACCCGACCTCCCCGCAGCGGAGGGCGCCGGTGCGCTCGAACCCGAGACGCATGAAGCCGACCTCGTCCACCTCGTAGACGGCGTCGTGGCGTCCGAACCCGATGCGCATGCCCTCGCGCAGTTCGCCATCCACGACGCGCAACATGGGCATCGCTCCGCGATAGCGGTCGTACTGCGAGTCGAAGATCAGGGCCCGCAGCGGCGCCTCGGGGGCTCCGTCCGGAGCCGGGACGCGCTCGACGATGGCGTCGAGAACCTCGTCGATCCCCGCCCCTTCCTTCGCCGAGGTGTGGATCGTCGAGGCGGGATCCACGCCGAGCAGTTCCGAAATCTCCGCCGCCACGCGTTCCGGGTCGGCCGCCGGGAGATCGATCTTGTTGATGACCGGGACAACTTCGAGATCCGCTTCGAGCGCGAGGAAGAGGTTCGCGAGCGTCTGCGCCTCGATGCCCTGCGTGGCGTCGACGACGAGGAGGGCCCCTTCGCACGCGGCGAGACTCCGGCTCACCTCGTAGGCGAAGTCGACGTGCCCCGGCGTGTCGATGAGGTTGAGCTGATACTCGACCCCGTCCCGGTACCCGTAGGCCATGCGGATCGCGTTGAGCTTGATCGTGATCCCGCGTTCCCGCTCGAGTTCCATCGAGTCGAGGACCTGCTTCCGCATCCGGCGCGCATCCACGGCGCCGGTACGCTCGAGGAGCCGGTCGGCCAGCGTTGACTTCCCGTGGTCGATGTGCGCGATGATGGAAAAATTCCGGATGCGCTCCGTGGCCGGGGGCGCGGTCACAACTCCACCACCAGTCCGTCGTACGCCGGCGTCACGCCGGCCGGGAGGCGGCGCTCGATCTCCTCGTGCCTCGTCCTGTGCGCGATGTGCGTGATGTACGTGCGTCCGGCCCCGAGTCGACGCGCCGTCGCCGCGGCCTCCTCCATTGAGAAGTGTCCCGGGTGCGGGTCGCCGAACCAGAGCGCGTTCGTGACGAGGACGTCGACGCCCGCGAACACCTCCATGGCATCCTCGGGTAAGGACTTCGCGTCGATCAGGACTCCGAGACCGTCGGCGCGAAACCCGTAGCTGCGGTACACGCCGTGCGGCAGCGCAACGACTTGCATCTCGAGCCCGCCGGGCGCGATGACGTCGCGGTCCTCGAAGAGCAGCAGATCGAGCCGGGGGACGGCGGATCCGGGCTGGGGACGGGCGTCACCCCAGATATAGGAGAACCGGCTCCGGATTCCGGCCTCGAACTCGCGCGCCACGTAGAGCGGGACAGGTCGGCGCTGACGCAGCGAGAAGATTCGCAGATCGTCGATCCCGTGCGTATGGTCCGCGTGCTCGTGCGAAAGAAAGACGGCGTCCAGCCGCTCGACGCCCGCCCGCAGCAGTTGAAGCCGAAGTTCCGGGGGCGTGTCCACGAGGAGACGGGTCCGGCCGGTTTCGATGAGGAGTCCGTGGCGCGTGCGTCGGTCCCTGGGGTCCGGCGAGCGACAGGTCGCGCAGTCGCAGCCGATCACCGGAACCCCGAAGGAAGTGCCGGTACCGAGAAAACGGACTCTCACGGGCCGGGCGTCAGTGGCGGAAGAGGCGGATCACAACTCTTCGACGCGCATCATGTTGGTCGTGCCGGGGACGTGGAAGGGGACTCCGGCCGTCACCACGAAACGCTGCCCCGCCTCGCCCATGCCCAGCTCGAGGGCCACATCACGGGCCTTGTCGAGCATGCTCGAATAGCTGATGCCGCCGTGGAAGAGGATCGGCTGCACGCCCCACACGAGCGCCAGCTGGTTGTACGTCCTCCACTGGTCCGTGATCGCCAGGATCGGGACCGAGGGACGCTGCGCCGACACGATGCGGGCCGTATAGCCGCTCTGCGTGAACGTCACGATGAACGGCGAACCCACGCGCTCAACCGCGATGAGCGACGACGCCGCGATCGCGCCCGATGTCGTCTGCTGGATCTTCGAGAAGCCCTCCACCTGCTTGCCGGCCCGCCCGGTCCGTCCCAGCCGCTCGTGCTCGATACGGCGGATGATCCGGTCCATTGTAAGGACGGCCTGTACCGGATATCCGCCCGCGGCGGTCTCCGCCGAGAGCATCACCGCGTCGGTGCCGTCGAGCAGCGCGTTCGCGACGTCCGACACCTCCGCCCGCGTCGGCTGCGGGCTCTCGATCATCGACTCCAGCATCTGCGTCGCCGTGATCACCGGCCGCGCCCGTTCCTGCGCGAGTCGAATGATCCGCTTCTGGATCATCGGCACTTCCTCGTACGGCAACTCCACCCCGAGGTCGCCGCGCGCGACCATGACGGCGTCGCTCAGGGGCAGGATCTCCGCCAGGTTCTCGAGCGCCTGCGACTTTTCGATCTTCGCAATGAGCAGACACCCCCGGTCCATTTTCTGGCGGGTCGTTTCGAGGTCGGCCGGCTGCCGTACGAAGCTCAGCGCCAGGTAGTCGATGACCTGTTCGACGGAGAACTCGATGTCCGCGATGTCCTTCTCGGTCAGGGCCGGCGCCCCGACCCGCACGCCCGGCAGGTTGATGCCCTTCTGGGATTTCAGGACGCCGGCACTGAAGGCCACGGCCGAAACCCACGGCGGGTCGTCGGAGACTTCCCGCACCGCGAATTCGAAGTGACCGTCGTCGAGCAGGATCCGGTTTCCGGGCGCGACCTCCTCGGCCAGCTCCGGATATGTGGTCGGAATCTGTCGGCGCGGGGAACTGCCCGCGGGAGCGTCTTCCCCTTCGGGAAAGAACCAGTACGTGCCTTCAGGCTCGATATCGAGTTGGTCGCCGGGCAGGTCCCCGACCCGGATCTTCGGTCCCCCCAAGTCGCCGATGATCGCCACCGGCCGGCCGACATCGCGGGCCACGTCGGAGATCTTCCGTACCAGACCGGCGGCGCGATCCGTCGGCGTATGTGTGAAGTTGATGCGGACTGCGTCGGTGCCGGCTTCAATCAGGTCGTGCAGCACGTCCCGGTCCCAGGAGGCGGGTCCGATCGTGCTGACGATCTTCGCTCTGCGGAAGCCTGCGCTCATCCGTGGCCCAAATGGCGTGGGAGGCCACGGTTCCTATCCAGGCAGCCGGCCAGCCTCCGAGAGATCGGGTCGGTGGGCTACGATCCACTCGTGCATGTGTTGCAACTGGCCGAGCGGGAGCCCCTCGAGGGATTTCACCTGCAAGCCGGGGATGATACAGGCGGCGGCGCGGCGGAGAAAGTAAGCGCGCTGGCGGCGGCGCTGTTCCGGGTTGAGGCTCGTTCCACCGGGGATGTCCGGGATCGGCTCCATGAGGCGGCGGTAACTGTAGACTTCGCGGGCGGAGAATTCGGCGGGGATCAGATAGGCGTGACCTTCGAGTTCGAGGGTGCCGTCCGATGAGATGGCGACGGGACCTGCCATGTTCAGCCTCCTTACGCCTTACGTAGCAGCCAGAGACGCAAAAGACCGTGCCGCCGGAAGGTTGGACAATCTCCACGATTCCCCTTCATCCCAGCCGCACGGTCCTCGGGCTTCCAGAACGTACTATAGGCTTGAACGTGCCCTCGATGCAAACTGTCCGCGCCATCCCGTGCCGGGTGCCGACCCCGGACACCGTCCGGACGAGGAGCGGACCCCGAACGGGCGCGAGCGGGATATTTGACGCACCGCCGCGCGGGCCGCTAAACTTCGGCCCCGTTGTGTCTACGGGCTGTCAGAGTTGCCCTGCCAGGAGGCTTACACTTGCAGTACACGCTACGCGACAACGAAGAACTCGACCGCGCGCTGCGGAAATTCCGCCGCAAGGTCCAGCGAGCCGGGATCTTCCGGGATATCAAGAAGCACCGGTTCTACGAGAAGCCGAGCGAGGCGCGGCGTCGCAAGATGAAGGCGGCGGAACGCCGTCGGCGTCGGCGTCGGCGTCGCCAGAAGGCCCGCCGCTAGCCCGGAGGCCCGCCGCTAGCCGGAGGCCCCCCGCCAACCGGCAGTTCTCCCCGCAGTCTCAGGAAAAGCGGCGTTCGACGTACCCGTCGAGAATCTGCAGGAATTCCTCCACGATCCCATCGCCGCGCAGCGTCGAGTGGTGCTTTCCGTCGACATAGACCGGCGCGGTCGGCGCCTCGGCCACTCCCGGCAGCGAGATACCGAGATCCGCATGCTTCGACTCGCCGGGCCCGTTGACCACGCACCCCATCACCGCTACGGAGAGATCCTCCACGCCGGGGTAGTGCTCCCGCCAGGCCGCAAGACGGTCCGCGATATGGCTTTCGACATCGAGCGCCAACTGCTGGAAGAAGGTGCTCGTCGTCCGCCCGCACCCGGGGCACGCCGTCACCTGAGGCTTGAAGCTCCTCAACTCGAGCGACTGTAGCAGCTGCTGCGCGATTCGGACCTCCTCGGTCCGGTCGGCGCCGGGTTCCGGCGTCAACGACACACGGATCGTATCGCCGATCCCCTCGGAGAGCAGGATCGCGAGGGCGGCCGAGGACGCGACGGTGCCCTTGCGCCCCATCCCCGCTTCCGTGAGTCCGAGGTGCAGCGGGTAGTCGCAGCGGGACGCGAGTTCGCGGTACACGGTCACGAGATCCGGCACGCGCGACACCTTCGCGCTGAGCACGATCCGGTCGGGCCCGAGACCGAGGCCTTCCGCGGCTTCCGCGGACGCCATGGCACTCTCCACGATCGCGTCGAGGGTCACCCGGTGCGCATCCAGCGGCTCCGCCCGGCGCGCGTTCTCATCCATGAGCCGGGTCAGGAGCATCTGATCCAGCGAGCCCCAGTTGACTCCGATGCGGACCGGCTTGTCGTGCTCGATCGCGCAGCGGACGATCGTTGCGAACTGCTCGTCGCGCCGCTTTCGGCCGACGTTGCCCGGGTTGATGCGGAACTTGGAGAGGGCGGCGGCGCAGTCGGGGTGGCCGGGCAGGAGGATGTGCCCGTTGAAGTGGAAGTCGCCGACGAGTGGTACGTCGATGCCCTGGCCGGAAAGCTGTTCCGCGATCCGCGGCACCGCCCTGGCGGCCCGCGGGGTATTCACCGTGATGCGGACGATTTCCGAGCCCGCCTCGTAGAGCGCCCGGACCTGATCCGCGGTGGCCGCGACATCCGCCGTATCCGTGTTCGTCATCGACTGGACGACGATGGGATGGGCGCTGCCCACCCGGACGCCTCCGATATCGACGGATCTCGTCGAACGACGCGAAGAAGAGGGAGTGTTCACGGGCGTCCCCCGGCGGTTCGGTGCGCGGGTGGCCGAGCGCCGACCCAACCCCGGCCCACCCCCAATCTACTGCCGTGGATGAACCTGTGGCGTCAGCCGCACTCGCTGTAGCCGCAAGCGTAGCACTTCGCGCAGCCTTCCTCAAAGGCGAGGCTGCTGCCGCACTCCGAGCACGCTCCGAGGAAGAGCCGGGCCGCCGACTCCTGGTAACGTTCGATCACGGGGCGCTGCGCCGACCGGGCGCCCCCGTTCGTGTTCTTTCTCCGGGCGGTCTCGACCTCCTCGATGGGAAGCGTCTGCTGAATCCCTTCCTTCTCCTCGAGGTAGCGCTCGATGACCTGGGCGATCGCGTCGGGACCGGAGAGCACCTTGCTCGCCCCGAGTCCGACGGCCCGGTCGGAAGAAATCCCGCGCAACTGCTTGTGCACATCGCGCAGCGAGATCCCCGAGCGCAGGGCGAGTGAACACAGCCGTCCGATGGCTTCGGCATCCGCCATCGCCGCCCCTCCCGTCTTGCCGAGGGCGACGAAGACCTCGAACGGGCGACCCTGATCGTCCTCGTTGATCGTCACGTACATCGTACCCAGCGGCGATTCGATCTGCCGGGTGTGGCCCCGCAGGACGGCAGGCCGTTGCCGCCTCTCGACGCGGCGCATTCTGGAACCCTCGAGTTCGGTGATCCGCCGCTGCTTCGCCTCGACGGCATTCTCAAGCTTCCGGTTGTGCGCCTGCAGTTCGCTGTTCTGCGCCTCCGCGGCGGCGAGCCGGGTCAGCGTGTCCGCGAGATCTCCGGCGAACTCGGGCCCCACATCGACGGCTTCGAGCTGGACGCCGTCCGCCGCAACGGCCGAGCCGCTCTCGCTCGTCTGACGCTGGACATCCTTCGCCGTGCTGCCGGTCGACAGAACCTGCTCGTCGCGCGAACCATCGCGGTAGACGGTGACCCCCTTGCACCGCAACTCGTACGCCATCTCGTAGATCTTGCGCACGTCCTCCTCCGTGGCGGCCGTCGCAAAATTGCACGTCTTCGAGATGGCGGAGTCGCAGTGCGCCTGGAATGCCGCCTGCATGCGAATGTGCTGCTCGGGCGGAACATCGTGCGCCGTGACGAAGATCCCCTGGACATCCCCCGGCACTTCATCGAAGTGGATGTGGCCCTCGTCGGCGATGCGCTGCATCAACTCCTCGGAGTACCAACCCCCTTCCTTCGCACGGCGCACGAAGTCCGGATTCACATCCGGCATCAGCACGCCTGCCTGATTCCTCATGAATGCGACCGCGAACAGAGGTTCGATCCCACTTGAACACCCCGCAATGATCGAGATGGTCCCCGTGGGGGCGACCGTCGTCAGGTTGCAGTTGCGGAGCCGGCGCTCGGGGCGGATCCGATTGCCGTCGGCGTCCCGCGCGCACGTCTCGTCGGGCCCCCAGATCGATCGTTCCCACTCGGGGAAGACGCCGCGCTCGGCGGCCAGCCGTTCGGACTCGACCTTGCATTCCTCGTCGACGAACTCCATCAACTCGCGCGCGAGTTCGACGGCGCGCTCGGAACCGTAGGGTTCGCCCACCCTCACGAGCATGTCGGCCCACCCCATGACCCCGAGGCCGACGCGGCGGATCCGCTGGGACAGATCTTCGATTTTCGGGAGCGGATAGCGGTTGGCATCGATGACGTTGTCGAGGAAATGGGTCGATTCGTGGACGGCCTCGCCGAGCCCGTCCCAGTCGATCCGGCCCTGATCGTCGACGAAGTAGCCGACGTTGATCGAGCCGAGATTGCACACGTCGTAGGCGAGCAGCGGCTGTTCGCCGCAGGGGTTCGTGGCTTCGTAGTCGCCGAGGTGCGGGACCGGATTGTAGCGGTTCGCCTCGTCGATGAAGAAGACCCCGGGCTCACCGTTCCGCCACGCGCTGGAGATGATGCTCGAGAACACCTCCTCGGCGTTCAGCTGATCCACGACATCGCCGGTCCGCGGGCTGATGAGATCGTAGTCCGAGCCCGTCCGGGCCGCCGCCATGAAGGCGTCGGTGACCCCGACCGAGATGTTGAAGTTCGTGATCCGGGTCTTGTCCGCCTTGCACTCGATGAAGTGGCGGATGTCCGGATGATCGACGCGCAGGATGCCCATGTTCGCGCCCCGTCGCGTCCCGCCCTGCTTCACGGCCTCGGTCGAGGCGTCATAGACCTCCATGAAGCTGACCGGGCCGCTCGCCACGCCCATCGTCGACTTGACGACGTCACCGGAAGGACGAAGGCGGCTGAAGCCGAACCCGGTGCCGCCCCCGCTCTGATGGATGAGGGCCATGTCGCGCAGCGTCTCGTAGATGCCGTCGAGGCTGTCCGGAACGGGAAGCACGAAGCACGCGGAGAGTTGCCCGAGCGGACGCCCCGCGTTCATGAGCGTGGGGCTGTTCGGCTCGAAGATGCCGTCGGCCATCAGATGATAGAAGCGCTTCGTGCGCTCGAGGACCGCGTCGTCCGTCGCCCCGTAGCGGGCATCCTGCGACGCGACGACATCGGCCACGCGCCAGAAGAGGTCGCGCGGCCCCTCGATGGGCTCGCCGCGGTCGTTCTTCTTCAGATACCGGCGCGCCAGCACCGTCCGCGCGTTCTCGGCAAGTCCCGGCTCGGCGAGGTCGGCCGGCCTGGCATTGGATCCCACCCGCATTTCATCCCGCACCGGGGCGCTCGTCGACGCGCCCTCCCGCACCGCCACATCCGGTGGATTCATTGCCGCCCCCGCCTTCCTGTTCTCGACCGTCCACAAATCAGGTCAATCCGCGGAAAAAACCGGCTTCGGCCGGGACCCGACGACCGCGCGAGTCGAATGCCGGCCTAGGCCGGGAAGCCTGACGGGCGCGGAGATCGACATGACTCCGCGCCCATCGTTCTGGTTCTTTGTATGCGATCGCTGTGGACCGTCGGCGGTTTTCCACGACTCCACAGCTTTTCCACACAAAACCGGTGTTTTTTCCACACGTACCGCTATATGTGGTGGCCTTCAAATGATAACTACACCATATGTTGTGGTCAAGCCGGGAAACGGCCTCCCGGGCGGCTGGTGTGGCGACACCGCGCTAGACGGCCCGCCGGGTGCGCAGGATCCAGAGTCCGGCTCCGCCCAGAGCGGCCACGCCGGCGGAAAGGGCGGCCGTCCATGGCTCGAGCAGCAGCATGGCGCCGAGGGCGAACATCGCCCCGAACAGGAGCAGCGTTGCCCCGGCGGTCCGCAGCAGCGCCTCGCGGAGGGGAAGGTCGGGAGAAACGCCCGCGCGCTCGCGGATCGCGCGCCAGCCCGGCCCGGCGGGCCGCACCCGTCGATAGAACTCCAGCAGGGTCGCCTCGTCCTCGGCGCGCGTGAACCACATCACGGGAAGCCAGACCGCCGCCGATCCGAAAGCGGTCACTGCGAGCCGCGTCCCGAACTCCATCGCGCCGAACGCCGGCAGATAGGAGCAGAGCGCGATGGCGAAACCGGCGAGCATGGAGGCGAGTTCGGCCCAGGCGTTCACCCGCCACCAGAACCAGCGCAGGATGAGCACGGCCCCGGGCCCCGTGCCGATGGCGATCATGAAGCGGAAGAGCGCCCCGATGTCGTTGGCGAAGAACGCCGCCGCCGTCGCGGCCGCGACGATGCCGGCCGAGGCGAGCCGGCCCAGCAACACGAGTCTCGCGGACGAGGCGTCCGGGTCGACGAAGCGGGCATAGAGGTCGTTCACCAGATAGCTCGCGCCCCAGTTGATCTGCGTCGAGACGGTCGACATGAAGGCGGCGAAGAACGACGCGACGACGAGCCCCAGGAGGCCGGCGGGAAGGTAGCGCAGCATGAGCATCGGGTATCCCAGATCGGGATCGGCCAGATCGGGAAAGACGACGACGGCCACGAGTCCGACGAGCACCCAGGGCCACGCGCGGACCACGTAGTGAAGCCACACGAACCACCAGGCGGCGCGCTCGGCGTCCGCTTCCGTGCGGCAGGCGAGGAGGCGCTGCACGAACTCGCCCCCGCCATCAGAGCGGCGGAACGCCCACCACTGTATGCCGAGGTAGGCGAGGAAGGTCCCGAACGGGAGGGCATCGGACCCCGGCCGGGGGACCATCCGTAGTGCATCGCTTCGCCCCGCCGCCGCGAGCTGAGCCTTGAGTTCCGCGATCCCCCCGATTTCCACGAGGGCGAAGCCGGCCACGAGAATGGCCCCGAAGAGGGCGAGAAAGAACTGGAAGAAGTCCGTCGCGACGACCCCCCACAGCCCGGCGAGGCCCGCGTAGGCGAGCACGAAGATCGAGAGCGCCACGACGGCCCATAGACGCTCGTCTCCCGGCATCCAGCCGGACAGGTCCGGGAGGAGCCCGAGAGCCTCGACGACCTTGCGCATGGCCAGCATCACGAAGCCGATCGAGATGCAGTTGATCGGCACCGCGAACAGGAAGGCGCGCGTGGCCCGCAGGACGGCGGCGGGGCGGCCGCCGTAGCGAAGCTCCGTCAGCTCCACGTCCGTGACGATCCCGGCGCGGCGCCACAGGCGCGCGAAGAGGTAGATGAGGAGGAGGTGGGAGAGGCCGAACGACCACCATTCCCAGTTGCCGGCGATGCCCCGGCGCGCGATGAGGGCCGAGACGTAGAGCGGCGTATCCACCGAGAAGGTGGTCGCGGCCATCGACGTACCGGCGAGCCACCATGGCAGCGCGCGTCCCCCGACGAAGAAGTCCACGATGCTCCCGCGTGCGCGGCGCGAGAGCCACAGTCCGACGCCGAACGTGAGAGCGAGGTAGATCGCGACAATCCACCAGTCGGCCGGACTCAACGGTCCGCCCCGCCGAGCCGCGTCCCCGCAGCCGCGCCGACCGCGGAGCGTATCCAGTCCGCGGCGGCTCGTTCCATCACCGTCTCGGTGGACCACGCGCAGATGCCGGGGACGCCGAGCACATCGAGCCAGCGGCGGTGGCCGAGCAGCACGACGAGGCCGCGGTGCGCGGAGCGGATGAGAGCGCGCGTCTCCTCGACGACTTCCGTCGCGGGTGCGCCGCGGCCCTTCCAGCCGCGAGGTGTCGCGGCGAGCACGACGATGCACTGCCCGCAATCTGAGCGGTCCGTGATCCGCCAGCCGGTCGCGCGCAGCTCGTCGGCGACGATCGTGCCCAACGCTCCCGCCCGGCCGGCCGGCGGCCCGACATCGGGGTCGTCCGACACTCCGACGACCCGCGTCGGCGTCCGCGGCGTCCAGCCGCGCAGGACCTCCGCATCCCCCACGATCGTGTCCCGGGCGAACGCGACCGGCTCGAACTCCGGCCGCGACGTCCGCGCGGAGGGCGGGCACGTACGGGCCGAGCGGGTCACGGCCTCCTCGAGCCTGGCGGCAAAGCGCGCGTCGTGAGCGGCCCGCGCCAGCGACGCGATGGTCGCGCCGGCATCGGCCGGGTAGCAGATGAGATCGCAGCCCGCGGCGACCGCCTCGACCGCGGCGCTCGCATCGTCGGGGCCGGCGCCGCCCATGATCATGGCGTCCGTCGTCACGACCCCTTCGAAGCCCAGTCGTCCGCGAAGAAGTCCCGAGACGATGTTCGGCTCCACCGTCGCCGCCCGCTCGCCGCCGAGTGCCGGATAGGCGACGTGCGCCACCATCACGCTTGCGACCCGGTCCGCGGCGGCGGAGAAAGGCGCGAGATCCTCCTCGAGAAGCTCGGCGGCGGCATCGATGGAGGGAAGTCCGATATGCGAGTCCTCGGTCGTCCTTCCGTGGCCCGGGAAGTGTTTCGCACACGCCGCGGCTCCGGCGGATTGGCAGGCGTCGATCCAGCGGACGCCCAGCTCTCCGACACGCCGCGGGTCCGCGCCGAAACTGCGCGTGGCGATGATCGGGTTGTCAGGTTCCGCATCCAGATCGAGCACCGGTGCGATGACCCAGTTGATCCCGACGGACAGTGCTTCCCGGGCCGTCACACGACCCGCCGCGGCGACGGCTGCGCCGGGATCCGGTGGCGCCGCCAGAGCGGCGGGCGGCGGCAGCTCGATCAGACCCCGGATCTGCTGACCCGCGCCCCGCTCGAGATCCGCCCCGATCCAGAGCGGCCGCGCCGCGTCGTCGCGGATCCGTTCGACCAGACGACCGACGCGTTCCGCTTCGCCGCCGAACAGAATGAAGCCCCCCACCCCGAGGGAGAGCGCCCGGTCCGCGCGCCTCTCCACCTCATCCGGCGACCAGCGGTCGAGCCGGAGCGCATCGATGACGACCCGGGCCGGGTCCACGTCGGGCCGGATCACGCGGCGGTCCGCACTCCGAGCAGGCGGGGACCGCGCGCACCGGTGGCCCACGGGGCGTTGGCGGGATACCCGAGGACATGCTGTCTCGCCAGGAGCGCGAAGGCCACGGCCTCGCGGGCGTCCGCGTCGAGGCCGAGGGCGGAGAGATCGCGGACGGGCACGGGATCCAGCAGCCGCTCCAATCGCGATACGAGAACCGGGTTCCGGGCTCCGCCGCCGCAGAGATAGCACGCCGCCGGAGGCTCCTCGATCCAGCGGTAGGCGTCCGCGATCGTGCGCGCGGTGAGTTCCGTCAGGGTGGCGATCGTGTCTCGGGGCGAAAGCGCGGCGTGTCTCCGCAGCCATTCGAGCAGGCGATCCTGCGAGAAGCGCTCGCGTCCCGTCGACCGGGGCGGGGGCCGGCGGAAGAAGGGATCGCTCAGCCAATCGGAGAGGGCGTCCTGGCTCACCGCGCCGCGCCGCGCCATGCCTCCGTCGAGGTCGAAGCGGGATCGCCCCTCCGTAAGGAACTCGACCGCGCCATCGATGAGCACGACCCCGGGGCCGGTGTCGTAGGCCTGCGGCGTCGCCTCACTCGATTCGGCGGGGAGCGCCGTCACGTTGCCGATTCCGCCGATGTTCTGGATCGCGCGCGATTCCCGTGCGCGGAAGAGGAGCCAGTCGGTATAGGCCGTGAGGGGCGCGCCTTCCCCGCCCGCCGCCACGTCCCGCACGCGGAAGTCCGAGACGACTGCACACGAGGTGCGCTCGGCGATGACCGCCGCCTGGCCGAGTTGCAGCGTCGACCCGCTCCGGTCGCCCGCGGGAGGCTCATGCCATACCGTCTGGCCGTGGCTGCCGATGGCTTCGATGTCCGCCGGCAGGAGGGAGGCGGAAGCCAACGTCCGATTCACGGCCGCGCCGATCCTCTCACCCAGCTCGAAGTCGAGCGCGCAGATCGCCGCGGCGCTCCCCGCGGTGATGGCCATGGCGATCCGTTCGCGCGCGGCGCTGTCGTAGCTCTCCGTCTCGAAGGCGACGACGCGCCAGTCCGTCGGCTGCTCGCCGTCACCCGCCGTCTCGACGACGGCGACGTCGATGCCGTCCAGCGATGTCCCGGACATCACACCGACCCAGAGGGTCACGCGCCCCCCTCCGCCAGCAATGCCGGGTGCACGCGCTCCCGCAGCCTCGTTTCGTGCGCGGTGTCGTGCTGCGCGACGCCTCGGAGAAACTGATACAGGGTCAACGTCTCGGAGCCGACGCGGGCGCGACGAGAGAGGACCGCGGCGACCGGCTCCGGGTCATCGGCTACGGCCGCCACCGTGCGGGCCCGCTCCGCGGAAAAACCGGCGGTCTCGATCTCGAAGCCGCGTTCGGGCGGAGGGGCGTCCGCGGTCCAGTCTTCGAATGCCGGGAGGGATCGGCTCGGGTCGGCGGCCTCGAGCCACCGCTCGACCCGCGGCCGCACGGCGCTCCGCTCGAAGTCCGCCAGGTGCGCGGCGTGCTGGCCCGGCGTCCACGCGGTTCGACGCGCCGCGATGCGCTGCCCCTGCGCTTCGGCCGCGGCGCCGGCCGCGCGCGCGGCGACGAGACGATCCGGCGCGGCGCTCAGCCGCGCGAGCAGCGTCGCGCCGTCCGGCCAGCCCGGCGCGGCCGGGTAGCCGCCGTAGCAGGGACGCTCCCGGCCGCCGAAGCGCTCGACCGCGAGGCCCAGAAAGCCGTCCGCGCAGTCGAGATATCGCTCGGCCAGGGCGCGGTCGACGCGCAACGCGTGCATTGCAAGCGCCGTCTTCACCGCGCCGCCCGTGCGGATCAGAGCGCGGCGGGCCTCCTCGCGCGATGCGCCCGTGAGCGTGACGAAAATGCGGAGCCCGCGGTCGACCAGCTTCGCGGATCGCGCCCGCAGGTCGACCATGAGATTCTCGAACACGCGGCCACTGCGGATCATCGCCCCCGTCGTGATCGTATTCAGTACGAGCTTCGTCGCCGTCCCCGCCTTCATGCGGGTCGAACCCGCGATGACTTCGGGCCCCACGAGCGGCAGGATGAGGTGGTCCGCCACCTCCGTGACCTCCGCGGGCGGTGCCGTGCAGCCGAGAAACCCGATCCCTGCTCCTCGCGACGCCGCCTCCGCCAGCGCCCCGAGGACGTACGGCGTGGTCCCCGAGGTCGCGATCCCGAACACGAGGTCCGCGGGCGAGACGCCGAACGCCCCCACCGCCTCCGCTCCTCCCCGCCGGGAATCCTCCGCCCCCTCGGCGCTCCGCACGAGCGCACCGGAGCCGCCCGCAATGATCGCCTCCACGAGGCCCGGGTCGACGCCGAACGTGGGCGGACACTCCGCCGCGTCGAGCACGCCGAGGCGGCCGCTCGTCCCCGCGCCGACGTAGACGAGACGTCCGCCGCGACGGAAGCGCTCCACGACATCATCGATGACGCGTGCAAGCGCATCGGCCTGCGAGGCGACGGCCTCCGGCACCGCGCGATCTTCCGCCTGTATCGTATGGACGATCGTCGCGCTGTCCGCGCGATCGATGGCGCGGGTACGAGGGTTGCGCCCCTCGGTTAGACGGGGATCCAAGCGTCAGGTCCTCGGGAGCCCTGCGGCTCGTTGCTGGAGTTCGCGGCGTCCGGGTACGTATTGTGTTCTGCCACGGACTGTCGGGCGCAAACGTAGAGGGTTCGCCCGGGGGGCGGGAGTCACACCGTTCGAAAAGGAGAGACGCGCCACGTGAGTTCGGGTCCTCAGACGACGCCGAGTCCGGCGACCGACCTCGTCCTCGGGCGTCTTTCCGACCGCTTTCCCGTCCCCGACAAGCCTCGCCTCGCCCCTCTGGACGAACTCGTCCTCACGATCCTCAGCCAGTCGACGACCGACGAGAATCGGGATCGCGCCTGGCGAACTCTTGCGGCGCGGTATCCGGCCGAGGAAGCCGGCGAGACGGCGGACCGAGCATCTCCGGCCGGGCCGATCTCGTGGGAAGCCGTGCTTGGAGCTCCGCCGGCCGAACTGGAAGACGCGGTGCGCGTCGCCGGCCTCGCAAACCAGAAGGCGCCGGCCATCCACGCCGCTCTCGAGCGGCTCCGGGCCGAGGTGGGGCGGATCTCGCTCGACCACCTCGAGGAGATGAGCGATGAGGAGGCGATCGCCTATCTCACGACCTTCCGGGGAGTCGGGGTAAAAACGGCCGCGTGCGTGCTCTGCTTCTCGCTCCGCCGGCCCGTGCTCCCGGTCGATACGCATGTCCTCCGGATCGCACGGCGCCTCGCATGGGTTCCGCCGCGAGCGTCGGCCGACCTGACCTACACCGCCCTCTCGCGGATCGTCGCTCCTTCCGAGCGCTTCCGCATGCACATGCTGCTCATCACGTTCGGCCGTTCGCTCTGCCTCGCCAGAGCCCCGCGCTGCGGGGAATGCCCTCTCGAATCCGAGTGTCCGAGAATCGGCGTCTGACAGGGCGCGCACGCCGGCGTGGGCTTCCGTCCTCAGATGTTCGGGAGTCCAAACACCAGGGGCTCGTCCAGCCGCAGCCGGAGGATCGTCCCGACCGGCAGTGCCGGCTCCGCCTCGTCGGCCGCGAGGAGGATGGCAGAACCCCTCACGGCTCCTGCCGCGGCGCCCGTGACCGCGCCCTGGCGGCCACCGGCGAGGACGCGGCCCAGATTCGTGCGGGCCACCCCTGCGGCCGCCGCGCCGCCTCCCGGCCCCCGCAGGATCTCCACCACGGACGCCGATATGGGCCAGGCTTCGCCGTTGAAGAAGACATCGACGAAGCGGACTTTCACCATCACGCGTTCGCCGGCCTCGGCGGCTTCATCGTCGTCCCCGCCCTCAGCCGCGGCCTCGACCGCGGTGATCTCACCATTGATCAGCGAGTTCAGTGGCACCATGACCATCTGGTTCTCGATCAAGGGCCGCGTCACGCCGAACTTCAAGGCGTCCCCAGGCCGAAGGTCGGCCGGCCGGATCGGATCCAGGAGTTCCACCTCCAGCTCCGCGCCGGTCTGAACCGTCACCATCGTATACGTCATTTCGGGCGCGCCGCCCGGCTCGGCCACCGCCCTCCCGGCCACGGGCGGAGCCGGCGTTCGCCGCACGGGCGAAGCGGGCACCGCACTCTCCGCCGTCGCCTCGTTCGCGTCCCCGCTCCCCGCCGCTCCCGGGCCGATTTCCGGCGCGCAGCCCAAGACCATCGGGGTCATCGCAACGAGCGCGACGAGCATCGCTGACGTCGTCCGTTCCATCCTGTTCCTTCCCGTGTGTCGTTGTACGGCCTTCAACCCGCGCATACGTTCGAACGGTGCGCTCCCGCAAAATAAACGCCCGGCCGACTCCCGCGGAGACATCTTGAGATCGCTCAGAGCGCTGCTACCCTACTTCCGCCCGTACCGCCTGGGTATTGCGGCCGGGCTTACGCTCGTGATCGTGAGCAACCTGTTCACGGTCGCGGGCCCATGGGTGCTCAAGATGGCGGTCGACGCGCTGGAAAGGGAACTCCGGTCCGACCTCATCCTGCGCTATGCTCTCGTGCTCACGGCGATTTCCGTCGTCGCCGGCGCGACGAGATTCTGGATGCGCAAGCTCCTCAACGGGCTGAGCCGCCGCATGGAGACGGATATCCGGAGCGCCCTCTTCGCGCACCTCCTCAGGCTCCCGCCGCAGTTCTTCGACGCCTGGCGCACGGGCGACCTCGTGAGCCGCTCGACGAACGACGTCCAGGCGGTCCGCATGGTCGCCGGCCCTGCGATCATGTACGCGGTGAACACGGCCACCGTCGCGACGCTGGCGCTCGGGCTCATGATCTGGATCGATCCCATGCTCACGCTCTGGGCGATGATCCCGATGGTCGTCCTCCCCCCCATCGTGTTCATCTTCGGCCGACAGATTCATGAGCGCTTCGAGAGAATCCAGGCCCAGTTCTCGGAGATCTCCAACTTCGCCCAGGAGAATCTGGCGGGGACCCGCATCGTGAAGGCGTACGTGCGGGAGGAGGCTCAGACCCGACGTTTCGAGACCCTCAACCGGGACTACAAATCGCGCAATCTCTCCCTCGCCCGCGTGTGGGGGCTGTTCCATCCGTCACTCATGTTCTTCGCGGGCGTCGGCGCGGTCGTCGTACTGTGGTTCGGGGGCGGACAGGTCGTCCGCGGCACCATCACCCTCGGCGATTTCGTCGCCTTCTCCTTCTACCTCACGATGCTGATGTGGCCCATGATCGCGCTCGGCTGGGTCACGAACCTCTTCCAGCGCGGCGCCGCCTCGATGGGCCGCCTCAACGAACTGTTCGATATCGTGCCCGCTGTCCGGGACCCGGAGTCGCCGGTCTCGCTCACGTCGGTGCGGGGCGCGCTGGAGTTCGACGACGTTTCCTTCCGCTATCCGGGGACTGAGCGCGATGTGCTGCGGGACATCTCCTTCCGAATCGAACCCGGGCAGACGGTCGCCATTGTCGGCGCAACCGCGAGCGGCAAGTCCACCTTGGCCGCGCTCATCCCCCGTCTCTACGACGTGACGGCGGGGACGATTCGTCTGGATGGCGTGGATATCCGGGAACTCGACCTCGGTTCGCTGCGCGATTCGATGGCCTTCGTGCCACAGGAGCCGTTCCTGTTCAGCATGCGGCTGAGGATGAACATCGAACTCCAGCGCGGAGGGAAGGACGCGGGAGAGCCGGTCTCGGACGAACTCCGCAGCGCGCTCGCCGTCTCGCAACTGGAGAAGACGCTGGCCATCCTTCCCGACGGGATCGACACGCGCCTGGGCGAGCGCGGCATCAACCTCTCGGGCGGACAGAAGCAGCGAGCCACGCTGGCCCGGGCGGTCCACCGCGATGCGCCCGTCCTCATCCTGGACGACGCCCTGTCGGCCGTGGATTCGGAGACGGAAACCGCGATCCTGGGGGCGCTGCGCGAATACATGTCCGGGCGCACCTCCATCATCGTCTCTCACCGCGTGTCGGCGGTGCGCACTGTCGACGTGATCCTGGTCCTCGACGAAGGACGCCTCGTCGAGCGCGGCAACCATGAAGATCTGATCGCGGCCGACGGCGTCTACGCGCGCCTGCTTCGCCGCCAGCTCGTGGCCGAGGAACTCGAGCGCATCGAGCAACGGCGCGTCGCGAGCGCCTGACCGCGGCGGCGACCCCCGGTTACCGGTACTCCGACCAGAACCCGATCATCTTGTAGGCGAGCTTCGCCGCGGTGAAGGCCGAGGCCTCCTCGCCCCGCCGGGGGGCGAGTTCCACGATGTCCGCGCCCACCACGTTGCGCTCGCCGAAGACCCGGGAGAGCAGATCCAGTGCGTCCCACCAGCTTCCACCCCCGGGTTCCGGCGTGCCGGTGGCCGGCATCAGCGACGGATCGAAGAAGTCCACGTCGAACGTGATGTAGACGTTCTCCCCCAGCGCCTCCACCGCCCGCTCGATCCAGCCCGGCCGGCGCATCTCATGCGCGAACACGACTTCGATCCCGTGTTCGCGGATGACGTCCCGCTCCTCCCGCGTGAGCGCGCGGATCCCGACCGCCACGATATCCGCCGCGTTTCCCCGGTTCGCGCCGCTCGACCGGTGCTCGAGTACCCGGCGCATGACGCAGGCATGATTCCACGGAGAGTCGTGGTGGCGATCCCTGAGGTCGGTGTGCGCGTCGAACTGAAGAATCGTGACGTCGCCATCGAGTCGCTCCGCCCACGCGATGGCCGGAGCGCTGGAAATCGAATGTTCTCCGCCCAGTCCGATGACGAACCGGTCCCCCGCGGCCTCGAGCAGATCGTCGTACAGGGCCCGCAGCCTCGTGATCGCGGGCTCGGGCCCGGCCGTGCCGAGGTCTATGGACGGGAGCGTGCACACGCCGACCTCGTACGGCTCGCGGTCGAGTTCCTCGTCATACCACTCGATGTAGCGCGACGCCTCGATGATCGCGGCCGGACCGTCGCGCGTACCCGTCCCCCAGCTCGTCGTCGCCTCGTAGGGGATGGGGAGGATGACGGCGCCCGCCGTTTCCCAACGGCACAGTTCGGGCGGGAGATCGAGGAAGTTGTGGCGATCCGTCCAGGCGTGCCCCGTGAGGGTGCGGGGCAGATCAGCCTCGTTCAGTGCAGGCAGTCGGGGCAGTAGCCCTCCAGCTCGAGCCGGTAGCCGACGACATTGAACGGCGTCATTTCGGCCAGACCCTCCATCCAGTCGCGCGGACGCAGGCCTTCGATATCCTGCACGCGGCCGCAGGAGAGACAGCGGATATGTTCGTGATCATCGGTTCGGCCGTCGTAGCGCGCCGGACCTACGCCGAGCGAGAGTTTGCGCGCGACCCCGCAGGTCACGAACGCCTCGAGCGCCTTGTAGACCGTGGCGAGACTGATGTCGGGAATCCGCTCGCGCACCGAGGTGAAGACGTCGTCCGCGGTCGGGTGCGAGGACGTGCCGGAGAGCACGCGATACACGGCCGCGCGCTGGGTCGTAAACCGGTGTCCACCGGCTTCCAGGGCGCGACGCAACTCTTCTCGGGACACGCCTCGGCGTGGAGCTTCGGGAGGACTCACTTGACCATCACACCGTCGGGAACGGGCCATCGCTCGGCCTTCGCGGCCGATCCTCGCATTCGCCGAAGCTAACGACCCTGTGCGGCGGGATCAACGCAGGCATCCGCCTCCCGCGACTGTTCCAGGAGCGCTTCCCAGCGCGCGCCGTCACCCTCGATCGGTACGTGACGGACGGCCGAGGGCTGTCCAAGTCGCCGCTGCAGGCCGGCCACCAGACCGGGCACGCGGTTCGCCGGCGCCCGTCCGTGCTCCACAACCACCTGGTGGGCGGGCGTGCCGTTGGCCGGCACCATGCGGGCGCTGTAGAGGGCACGCCCGCCGTCCTCGAGGATGCTCGTGAAGAGGAAGAACTCGGAGGAATCCTCGAGCTGGGGGAGCGGCGGAAACAGCCAGACATCGGCAATGCGGGGCGGAGGGATGCGCCGGCCGAGGTCGCCGAGCCGTGCCGCGCGAGAACCCGGATCATCCACGACCCCGTTCGCTGCGCGCGGCATATCCTTCGTGACCTTCGCGTCCATCTCACCCTCCCCGCCGAATCCCCACCCTGGGCCCCGCTACCGGCAGCCCCGAACGCACGGCACCTCCGCAACATACGCCGCTGTCCCGGATGGAGGCAATTCGAAGAGCCCGGCACGCGCCCGGCGCTACCGGTCCTTTTCCGAGGCGACGGCCGCTTCCACGAGCGGGCGCAACGCATCCAGCACAACCCGCACGGCCTCGTCCAGGTCGAGTTCTACGAGGACGCCGGAAGCCTTCGCGTGTCCGCCGCCGCCGAGGAGTTGCGCGACACCGGACACGTCCACCTCCCCGTTCGAACGCAGCGACACCTTCGTTCGATTGCGCGCGAGGCCGCGGAAGAGGAGTCCGACCTCCATGCCCGCGAGCCGGCGCGGGAACTCGACAAGGCCCTCCATGTCCTCGCTTCTCGCGCCCGTCCTCGACAGGGCCCTGCGGTCCAGCGCGATCCACGCGATGGGGGCGCGAGGATCGACTTCCAGACCCTCGAGGGCCAGCCGCATGAGGGCCAGCCGCCCCCGGCTGTACACGCCGTACAGCTCACGGTACAGCGCACCGGTGTCCACGCCCGTCTCCAGCAGCACGCTCGCGATCGCGTGCGCGCGGGGGGAGGTGTTCGAGAAACGGAATGAGCCCGTATCCGTCGAGATCGCCGCGTAAATGGCCTCCGCTTCCGTGCGCGTCAGTCCCTCGTCGTCGAGGGAGAGCAGATCGTAGACCAGTTCACCCGTCGCACAGGCGGAGGGATCGCGGATCTCCGGTCTCACGAGCGGAGACCCCACGGGCGGATGATGGTCGATCAGGACGCCTCCCGTCCGCTCGGCGTGCTCGGGCAGCCCGCCGAGACGCTTCGGCTCGGCGGTGTCGAGGATGGCGATCGTGTCGGCTGCGTTCAGCGGGTCCGCCGCCGCCGGGTCCTCTTCGACGAGCGCCGGGATGTCGCTGAGGAGGAATCGCAGCGAGGCGGGCGGCCGGCTCGGCGTGACGATCGTGGCCTCGGCTCCGTGCCGCAGCAGTCGGGATGCCAGCGCTACCATGCTGCCGATGCCGTCGCCGTCGGGGTTCACATGGGTGGTGAGCACGACGGACGAGGCGTCGCGCAGGCGGCGCCGGATCGCTTCGAGCGCCTTCGCACGAGCCGGCGACATCGAGGATACGGTCAAGGCCCGCCCTCGCCGGCTGCCCGGAGGATCTCCCGCCAGAGTCCGCGCGCGGCGTCATCCAGTTCCGCGGGATCGCCCCGGTTGTCGAGCACGCGGTCGGCCCGACGCCGTTTCTCCGACGCCGCAAGTTGCGCGGCATCGATGGCGGCGAATTCCTCCGCGGTCCAGCCTCGGGACCCGAGCGCCCGCGCCTCGCGCACCGCCCGTGGGGCATCTACGACGACGATCATGTCGTAGTCGCCTTCCAGGCCGACCTCGAACAACAGGGGGATTTCCTCGACGATCACGCGTACGCCGGCCGCGGCCGCTTCGGCGATTCGGCGGGCCCGGAGGTCACGGATTCCGGCGTGAGAGATCTCTTCGAGGCGTTCGCGGGCCTGCTTGTCGGCGAAGGCCGCCTCCCGCAGCGAGGATCGATCGATGGTCCCGTCGGGGCTGATGACCCCACTCCCGAAGGCTTCGCGGATGCGGGCGTATGCGGGGGATCCCGGACGCACGATCTCGCGCGCGAGTTCGTCGGAGTCGATGACGGTGGCGCCGCGTTCCGCCAGATGGCCGGCCACGGCGCTCTTGCCGGCGGCCACCGTGCCGGTCAGTCCGACGCGAAACGGCATCGTGCCATTCACCCGCGTACCCGGGCTTCCGCCACGGTCTGCTAGACGGCGAAGGAGGTCCCGCAGCCGCAACTCCCGGTCGCGTTCGGATTCTCGAACGTGAACCCCGTGCCCTGAAACGAACTGTGGTATCCGATGGAAAGGCCGGCCAGGTACTGCGCGCTGAACGGATCGATGACGACGGGCACCCCTTCGGACTCGAAGGTGAAATCGTCCTCGCGCACCGATGTGTCCATGTCCAGCCCGTATTCGAAGCCGGAGCATCCGCCCGGAATCACGCTCACCCTCAGGACCGTCTCGACGTCCGTCCCGGCCTGGAACTCCCTGACCTTGGCGGCCGCCTCGGGCGTCAGCGTGACGATGGGTTCGGCCGACCGCGTGGCCTCTGCTATTTCGCTCATACCGCCCTTGCCTGCATCGCTTCGCTACTCGGCGCGTCGGTTTCCCGGCGCGGTCCATCTTCTTCAAGATAACCGACTCCGTCACTTCTACCTAGCACGGCTCTACCTGGCACGACCCGGCCTCAGGCCCTCAGGCGGGCTGCCGCATCGGTCTTCCGGCACGACCGCCGCCCGATCTCTTCCAGCCAGCGCATGGGCACGTGCGCCCATCCGGGAACACCCCGCCGGCCCGCGTCGGGTCCGTGCCAGTCCGAACCGCCGCAGCGAAGCAAACCGAGTTCGCCGGCGAGAGCGTTCATGCGGCTCTGCACGGCCGGGGAATTCGCGGGGTGGACGACCTCGACGCCATCCAGGCCCTCGCTCGCCCAGCGGCGGACGTCATCCTCGCCGTGCATCGTGCCCGGGTGCGCGAGGCAGACGACGCCGCCCGCCGCGTGTACGCAATCGAATACGACACTCGGCGGCGTCGGTTCCTTGCCGACGAAGGCGGGACGCCCGCGCGACAGGTAGCGCCGGAACGCGTCGTTGATATCGGACGCCGCCCCACAGGCCACGACCGCCCGGCCCACGTGGGCCCGGGTGGGGGCCGCCGCGCCCGCCTGACGTTCGACATCATCCCAGGTCACGGCGGCTCCCGCCGCCTGCAGCCGTTCGACGATCTCGCGTGCGCGCCGCAGCCGATCCTCGCGATAGCGGGAGAGGAAGGCCTGCAGGTCGGGATCGGCCACATCGAACCCGTATGCCAGGAGGTGCACGGACCGGCCGGGTTCGTTCGCCGACAACTCCGCCCCCGGCAGGAAGCGGAGACGGAGTGCTCGCGCCGCCGTCTCCGCCTCGGCGAGTCCCTGCGTCGTGTCGTGGTCCGTCAGGGAAAACCCGTCGAGGCCGGCGTCCGCCGCGGCCCGGGCCACGTCGGCCGGCGCGACCGTTCCATCGCTGGCGGTCGAGTGCATGTGCAAGTCGACGCACGGACCCGTTCCGGGCCCCGGGACGGTCCGTCCGGCGATGGGTGCGGTCACCGGCTGTAGGTCGGATAGTCGCGGGGGATTCCCATCGAACGCGAGGACTCGAACAGCCCCTGGAGTTCCTCCTCGGGTATCTCCTCCAGAGCTTCGCTCCCGCCGTGCCGGTCCGGGTCCAGGCGAACCACCCGGTAGGGGCGCTGATCGGTGCTCTGGCAGAAGAACACGACGACGCGCTCCCCTCCTTCCTCGGCGAGCTCCGCCCGCCACACGTCTCCCTCGGCCTTGATTCTCATGCTCACGCGTTCATCGTCCGTTGTCCGGTTCGTCGTCCTTCGGGGCGGCGCTGCGGGCTCGGGCGCGGCATGCGGGCCCGGGTTGAGGTCGGGGTCACAAGATCGGGAGACGATGGAACAGGGTCAATGGCGAAAGGCGCGTCGACTCGTGCGCGAAGCCCGGCGTGTGATCGCGCTGACGGGCGCGGGGATTTCGGCTGAATCGGGCGTTCCGACGTTCCGTGACGCCGGCGGGCTGTGGAGGAACTATCGCCCCGAGGAACTCGCCACGCCCGAAGCGCTGGCGCGCGATCCGCGGACCGTGCTCGAGTGGTACGCGTGGCGGCGCTCGGCGCTCGCCGAGTGCCGTCCCAACGAGGGGCACCGGGCGCTCGCGCGCTTCTTCCTGCGGCGCGGAGAGGCCGGACTCGTGACCCAGAACGTCGATGGTCTCCACACGCGCGCCGCGCTCGAAGAAGCGGGAGAGGATCCCCCGGAGGCGGCGCTGCCGCTCGAACTTCACGGCGCCGTGGGTCGCGACCGGTGCGAGTTCTGCGAGGCGCGCTGGCCCGCCGAGCCGCTCGGCGATGCGATCCCCCGGTGTTCCGCGTGCGGGGGTCTCCGGCGACCCGATGTCGTTCTCTTCGGCGAGACACTCGACGCCGGCCTGCTGGACCGCGCGCGCCGGCTGGCGGAGCGGGCCGATCTGTGTCTCGTCGTCGGGACGAGCGCCGTCGTCTACCCGGCCGCCGCGCTTCCGCTCGCGACGCGCGAGGCCGGCGGGCTCATCATGGAGGTCAACGTGCGGCGAACCGCACTCACGGACGTGGCCGCGGCCGCGCTGCGTGGCGAGGCCGGAACGATCCTCCCTGCCCTGCTGGACCCGCAGCCCGCGGTAAAAGCCCGCTAGGACTCGCGTTCGACGAAGACGGCGCGCGCGAGGACGGGCTCGACGTCGAAGGAACGGTCGTCCACTTCGAGACGGGCGACGCCGTCCGCCCGCTCGCCCAGACACCGTATGCGCGTACCCGGGAAGAGCCCGAGCGCGGCGAGTTCCCGCAGCGTCCGCGGACTCTGGTCGGAGACCTCGCGCACGACGCCGCGCCCTCTCTTCAACTCGGCGAGGGGGATCCACTCGGTGTGCTCGAGTTCGCCGTCGCGCGTCGGGATCGGACTTCCGTGCGGGTCGATCGACGGTTCCCCCAACGCCTGCGCCATGCAGTCGATGAGCGCTTCCGAGGCGGCGTGCTCGAGACGCTCGGCCTCGGCGTGCACGTCCTCCCAGGAGAAGCCGAGTCTCTCGATCAGGTACAGTTCGATCACCCGGTGTCTGCGGATGATCCGCAGCGCCGCCGCCCTGCCCGCGGCCGTGAGGAGCACCCCCCGGTATGGCGTGTGCCGGAGAAGCCCCTGCGTCGCCAGGCTCTTGACCATGTTCGTGACGGACGCCGCGGAGCGATCGAGTTCCTCGGCCAGCGCCGTCGTGGACACGGGGTCGCCTGCCTGCTGGAGCTTGTAGACGGCCTTCAGGTAGTCTTCGACCGCCCGGCTCGGGTCCGCGGGTCCGGCTTTCACGAACCCGGCCGCAGGAAGATGGAATCCGACAGCACGGGGTTCAGTTCCACGTCATCGTGGCGGAGTTCGCGGGTCGGGTTCATCTCCGTATCCCGGTAGAGCCGCGAGATGACGTACGTGAAGTCACCGGCCGTCCGGTAACCGTCCCAGTACATGCGCGCCCGGCTCTCCTCTCCCCTCCCCTGCGAGATGTAGTGGACCTGCTCGGGCCAGGGATCCTCGTCGAGGAAGTAGTAGAAGTAGCGGTCGCCGGACTGGAGGCCGACGCCGTCGCCGAAGGTGATGCGCACCTCGTATCCCCCCTCTTCCCGCGGTCCGGCCCGCCGGTTCACGCCGGGGTCGAAGAGCTTGTACGGGAGCCCGAACCAGTAGACCACGTCCCGGCCAACGTATTCGGACTCATCCCAGGCGCGGATTCCCGGTTCGAGAAGGCGCTCGTTGAGCGTGGCCCACATGTCGGAGCCCGTGAAGGTCTGAACGTAGAGGCCTTCGGCCTCGGGGCGCTCGATGCGGGTCTGCTCGACGCCGTCGACCTTCCGGTACTCGACACGGCGCGGGCGCATGCGGCGGATTCCTCCGGTGGAGTCGTACCACACTGTTGTGATCGTATAGCGGGCCGACTCGATGTCGTGCCAGGCCTCCATCCCGCCCGCGGCCTCGACCCAGGTGCCGATGAGCGAATCTGCGAGCACCTGATCGGGCTCGAGCGCGGCCGTCGAGGCCGCGGGGGATGAGTCGTCCCGTGCGCAGCCCGCGGCCGTGGCGAGGGCAAGGGCCAGGACGGGGCCGAGGCGTCGCGAGAGTTGCGGGCGGCGGTTCATGGGGGCCTCCGGTGTCGGCTGCGAGTCGATTCGGTCGTCGCGCGGGGGCGGAATATGCACGCTGGGGGCGGGCCCGTCACGGTGTGTCCGGCGTTCCGCCGACGCCCTTCAACTGTACGACGATGACCTCTACGGGTTCGGACCCCTGGTTCACGTCGCCGTGGAGTTCGCCCGGAGGATCGGCGTCGAGCCAATAGGCCCGGCCCGTCTCCCACGTCATGTCGCGCCGTTCCCCGGCGTCGCTGACGACGGTGAGCGTCCCCCCCTTGAGCGCGATGATGGCGCGGGGGTTGTCGTGGCGGTGCATCTCGAGCGGCTGGTTCGGCGCGATGACGCTCTTCCATACCTGCACGTGCTCGTTCTCGAACTGGGGCGTGCGCCCGGTGGTGACCTCGGCATCCGGTTCCGCACGTTCGCCGGCCTGGCCACACGCCGAGACCAGCACGGCGGCGGTGAGGACGGAAACGACGGCGGGAATGACCCCGCGGACGGCGGCTGTGAAAATCCTGGTGTGCATCACGGGTCTACTCCTTGATTTCGATTTCGACGCTGGATTCGGCCGGCCCGTGTGTCGGGGAAACGACTTGAAGCGTAAGGCGATACCGCCCCTCGTCGAGGGTGGGGAGGCGGAGTTCGACGGTACGGCCCTCGGCGGCGGGATTCGTCGCCGACTCGAGCCAGCGGATGCCCGCCTGTTCCGTGTCGCCGCGGGCGAGACCGCTCCATTCGAGCGCCCTGCGCCAGAACCCCTTCCCTTCCCGCGCCAGCGAAAGCGTCACCTGGAGAGCGGTCGCCGTCGCGGGGGAGCCGTACCACTCCCAGTAGACGGCCAGGGTCTCGCCGGCCCGGGCGGTGCGAGCGCCTCGTGCGCGGGCGAGCGCCTCCGGGAGGGTGGAGGGGGAGGGGCCGCCGGCGTCGAGCAACAGGATGTCGGACAGCAGTGGATGGCCATCGGCGAGGGGCATCCGCGCGCGTGCGGCGCCGGGTCCCTCGTCGCAGCGCGCTTCGACGCCGACCAGCGTGGCGGGCGCGAACCCCCGGGGCTCCGCGACGGCGAGCGGCCCGCTGCCCCGCTCGGTGCGCGAGGCCGTCACGCCGTGGGCGTCGGCGAGGAAGAGCCCGCTCTCCAGATCGCAGGACGGCAGGGAGTCGGGCCAAGTGAACGCCGCGACCACCTGCCGCCTGCCGTCGCGTCGAAAACCGGCCACCTGGTGGGGAAGGTTCGCGATTTCGCCGAAGACCGGCGCCCAGCTTGTACGTCCCTCCGGCTCATCCAAGTCCCAGAGCGACCCGTCGTCCGCAGGCCCGAGGCCGGACACGGTGAACTTCTGCGCCCCCGGAAGGCGGTGCGACCACACGATCTCGTCGGTGCGCGAGCCGACGAACCGGCGGCGCGCCCGCTCCCAACCGGCGGGCCAGCCGAAGCGCAGCGTGATCTCGGTGAGATCGTCGCCCCACCGCATCCCCCACGGGCTCGCGGCGTCGGCCTGGAGCGCCGCGCGGACGCGGCGGGCGAGGTGTTCCGAGCGCCGCTCCATTCCCGGCACGAGCCACAGGGGATCGGAGAGGTGCCAGAACGAGCGCTCCACAGCGCGTTGCGGCGAGCTTCCGCAGGCGAAGCGTTCGTAGCGGCCGCGCGTCCGGCGGTCGAGCACCGGCCCGAGCTCGGTCCAGCCACAGCGCTCTGCCTCGTTCATCCGGCCGAGCGCGCGCTCGAAGGCCGCCTCCGCCTCCGCATAGCGGCCGCGCTCCTGGAGGACGAATCCGGCCAACGCGGCGCACCACGCACTCTCCATGCGGCAGGCTTCCAGCAGCGCGAGCGCCTCTTCCGCGCGGCCGGCCTCCAGCCGGTAGGCGACGCGCTGCCCCGTGAGCCACTCGTCGTCCGGGATGACCCGGGCCGCGCTGTCGAGGACCGCAATCAGGGCGTGCCGCTCCTCCATGACCTCCGGTTCCTCCGGGACCGGCTCCCAATCGTCGTCGTCCCATCCCTCGACGAGACAGAAGCGCCCGATCCCCTCGCCGCATTTCGGGTTGACGAGCGGTCCGCGCGGGAAGTTGCGGCGCCGGACGTGCTCGAATGCGCGCTGCGCGTCGCGCGCCATCCGCATCGCCGAGGTCGCATCGGGAGATACGGGCGGCTCGCGGGATTGGGCCGCGGGCGTGGGGACCGCCGGCGCCGGGAGCACGATGACCGCGAGCGCCGAGGCAAGCGCCGCGCGGGAGGCGTGGGTCCGGATGCCCCAACCCGGGCCCATCTCAGTACACGTCCAGGTCCCGGCCGTAGGCGAGCGGTCCGTCGTAGCCGGCGGCGCGAATCTCCGCGACCATCTCCTCAGGTGTCGCTCCCCAGCCCAACTGATGATGCAGGACGAGGATCCCCGGGCGCGCCCGCACGGCGAGTGCCGCCAGTTCGACGGTCGACGTGTGGGCCTGGGCGTGATACGACTGCCATTCCGGCGGACGGTCACGGAACGTCGTCGCCGAGTACACCTCGTGCACGAGCACGTCGCACCCCGCGCAGATCTCGACGATCGCCTCGGTCGGAGCCGTGTCGCCGGAGATCACGACCGAGCGCCCCCCACCGTCGAACCGAAAGCCGTACGCCTCCGGCCACCCCGTATGTGGCACGGCGAAGGCGGTCACGCGGACGCGCTCGTCCTCGTAGACCACCCCCGGGTCGATCTCGACCGCCTCCACGCGCCACCCGTCCGGCGTCGCCGGCTGCGCGCCGCTGAGCCGGTTCTCGATGTCCGCCTCCCACGCGGCCGTCAGGTGCGCGGCCATCGCCGCCGTCCCGTCGGGGCCGAACAGCTTCAGCGGCGCCTCCCGCTCGGCCACCCACGGCGTGTGGATCAGGTCCGGCAACCCGATCGTGTGATCGCTGTGCAGATGAGTGAGGAAGGCGATGTCCAGCCGCGCCGCCGTGAGGCCCTCGGCTCCGTAGCGGTCGGCCGCCTCCGCCGCGCGTCGTACGAGACCCACGCCGGCGTCCACGATGTAGGCCCGTCCGTCGACGAGTACCGCGGTGGCGGGGCCCGATGCCTCCGGCTCCGGATTGGGCGTCCCCGTCCCCAGCAACACGACGTGCGTCCCCGTGGAGAGATCGGCGCCTCCAACCGCGGTGCCCGCGGCGGACGGCACCGTTTCACCAGCACCGGGGGTTTCGGCGGCGCCGGATGCAGCCTCCCCCGGGCCGCACGCCGTAAGCGCCAGCGCGAGACAGACAACGAGCAGGCCGGAGGTCACGGCCGAACGCATGCGGCTTCGCTTCGTGCGGGACATGCGGTAAGATCGTTCGATCGAGCCCGCCGCTCAACCGTGCCGCAAGTCTTGACCGGGTCCTTCACGGCCGGCCTTTTGCGGCGATGGACGAACCACGCCGCTCCACGCCTCCCGACGGCAACCCCGTCGCCATCGCCGTCGCGGTGTTCTACGTGCTGCTCTTCGTGGCACTCGTGTGGCCCATATACCCGCGGTTCGCCACCATCGAGCCTCGCGTGCTCGCGATGCCGTTCTCGCTGTTCTACGTCGTCGTCGGGCTCCTCTTCTCCTTCTTCGTTCTCTTCGGGTACTACCTGTGGGAACGGAAGCGGGAGACCGCCGACGGTGATCCGAACGGCGCGAGCCGCTGATGCCGGCCTGGCTGGTCGTCTTCCTCGTCACGATCGGATACCTGCTCGCCTCGCTCGCCATCGGGCTCGCCTCCGGCCGCCACGCCTCGGACAGCACGGAGGGTTACGTCGCGGGCGACCGCTCGCTGAACTTCCTCGTCCTCTACTTCATCATGGGCGCCTCGGTGTTCAGCGCGTTCGCCTTCCTCGGCGGGCCGGGCTGGGCCTATTCGCGCGGGGCGGCGGCCTTCTACATCCTCGCTTATGCCTCGGTCGGGCTCGTCCCGTGGTATTTCTTCGGCCCGCGCGTCGCCGCCCTCGGCCGGCGCTTCGGCTACGTCACGCAGGCCGAACTTTTCGCGCACCGCTTCGACAGCCGCGCGATCCCGGCCATCCTCGCGGTCCTCTCCGTCTTCGCCTTCGTCCCCTACCTGGTGATCCAGATGAAGGGGGCGGGATACGTCTTCAACGTGGTGACCGAGGGGCGCGTCCCCCAGTGGGCCGGGTCCGCGATCGCGTACGGGGTCGTCCTCGTCTACGTCTTCCGGAGCGGCGTCCTGGGGGTCGGCTGGACGAACACCTTCCAGGGGATGTTCATGATGGTGCTCGCGTGGGGGCTCGGCCTCTACCTGCCGGCGAAGCTGCACGGGGGTGTGGGGCCCATGTTCGACGCGATCGCGGCCGGGCTTCCGGACATGCTGCGGGGGCCGGGACTCGGGGCGGACGGACAGCCGTGGAGCTGGGGCGCCTACTCGAGTTCCGTCGCCATCTCCGCCTTCGGCTTCAGCGTGTGGCCGCACTATTTCATGAAGATCTACACGGCCCGCGACGTGGACACGCTCAAGCGGACGGTTGTCTACTATCCGACCTTCGCGCTCTTCCTCGTCCCCATCCTCTTCATCGGTTTCTCGGGCGTGCTCGCCTTCCCCGGCGTCGAGCCGTCGGACGCCATCCTGCCCACGATCGTGACGTCGGCGCAGATCGGGCTGCCGCCGCTCATCGTGGGACTCTTCTGCGCCGGTGCGCTCGCAGCCTCGATGTCCACGGGAGACGCGCTCCTGCATGCGGCAGGGTCCGTGGCGGTGCGCGACTTCTGGGGCAACCTTCGGCCGGGCGCGCTCGACGACGCGGCGCAACGGCGCTGGATCCGCCTCATGGTGATCCTCGTGGGCGCCGCCAGCTACGGGCTCGCGCTGATCCCCGGACTCAGCCTCGTGGACCTGCTGCTCCTCAGCTACGGGTTCATCGCGCAGCTCTTCCCGCTGACGGTCGTGACCTTCCTGTGGCGGGGAGTCACGCGCGCGGGGGCGCTGTGGGGTCTGGTGACGGGCGGCGGCATCGCGTTCTGCCTCGATCTGGCCCTGCGGCTGGACCTCGTCTCAGCCGCCGCGACCGCCGGCGTCCACCCCGGCATCTACGGCATGGTCGGAAACGTGATCGTCATGATCGCGGTCTCCCGCCACACCGCGCGCCTCGCCCCCGCGCACGTCGCCGAGTTCATCGACCGCTAGCGGGCCCCGGCCAGTCGACTACCGCGTCCAGATCAGGACGAGGGCGCACCGCCCGACCCCGAATCGCATCAGGCCGTCCGGGAGTGACGTGGAGGCACGGTACACCTCGACGCCGGCGACCTCGCTGGGTAGAACGACCGAGTTGAGCGGAAAATTGTTCACGCTGCCGTCGTCGAGATTGCTCACGTTGATGTTGTCGAGATACACCTGAAGGCATTCGCCGAAGGTGCCCGACGTCCTGCCCGCGCGTACGAGTCGCGGACGCAGCATCGTGTGTTGCTCGAGCAGCTGGCTCATGCGAATCGGACGCCAGCGCTCCAGGTATTCCGGCGTGAGGAATTCGCCGACACCGAGCATCTCGCCCCAAAACTGCCGCTCGTAGAACCCCTTGCTCTCGAGCCTGTCCGATCGGACCGTCGTCGCCACGAGAGGCTCCATCTCGACGGGGTCCGGAACGAGGCCGATGTCCACCTGCGTGGTGAGTCCCGGTTTGACCGTGACGACGTAGTCGAGGGGTTCGTACCCCATGCGGCGGACCTGGAATTCCTTCGCTCCCGCGGGGATGCCCGTGAGGATGTACCGTCCCCAACGGTCCGTCTCGACGGCGGCCCGGCGACCGGCCACGGTCACGGCAGCGGTCGTGATCGGGTCATTCGTTACGGCGTCGAACACCCGCCCTTCGAGGCGCCCCGGATAGTCCTCTCCCAGCATCCGGAGTTCGACCGCGCTCGTCTCGCCGGGGATCAGCGCGACGGACGCCTGCTCGCTCGACCCGTCGCGGGTCTCCGCCCACACCGTCGCCTTCGTGGCGTCCCTCGGAGCGCAGAACGTCACGTGGCCGTCATCGCCGGCACCCTTGCGCACGGGACTGCGGACCACGTCGACCCAGCGAATCCGCACGTCGGCGCCGCTCACCCGCACCATTCCCGTCGCGTCCAGCACTTCGACGCGGAGCCCGGCGCGATCCTCACACGTGTGCGACTCCTGAGCCGCCAACGCCCCGGCGCCCGACACGCCGTGAAGCGCCAGGAACGCCGCCGAAGCCACGAGAGCCCGTCGCCCCAATGCCGCACCCGCAACTGTCCGCCGCTTCATTCCAGACCTCCTCCTGGTTGACTCGCGTGTACCCGGATACCAGACGCCCCCGGCGGACCGCGGGTCACAAACCGTTGGCGCCGGGATTCTTCGGCGGCGCATCAGGCCGCACTTGCGTACTGGGCCGGCCAGCGGAACGCGAGGGCCGCGTTGCCGCGGATGCCCGTCGCCAGTTCGTCGATCACGATATGCTCGTTGACGGTGTGGGCCAGCCGATCGTCTCCGGGTCCGAAGCCGACCACGGTCATGCCCGCGAGCCCGAAGTGTCCGCCGTCGGTCGCGAAGTCCCATATGTCGACGGGCGGCTCGGCCCCGAGCGGGCCGGCCAGGACCTCGACCGCCGTGCGGACCGCGTCGTGGTCGGCGGGTAGCGAAAGGGCCGGGTTGTCGGCCGGATACGTCATCTCGTATCCCGCATAGCTCGAGCGCTCGTGCTGCGGGATCAGGATGTCGCTGCTCGACCCCTCGATCTCGCACGCGCGCAGCACCGGAAGGAGTTGTTCCCGCAGCGAGGCCGCGTCCTGCCCGGTCACGGTGCGGCAGTCGAGCGTGACTTCCGCCAGGCCGGGGATGACGTTACCGCTCGTCTGGTCGGTCCCGATGAGCGTCGGGGCGATCGAGCAGGTGCCCAGATCGGGATCGTACGCGAGGTCGACGTCTTCCAGCGCCGCGAGGAACCGGCCGAGCACCGTCAGCGGGTTGCGGCCGATGTCGGTCATCGACGCGTGAGCCATCTTCCCCCGCACCCGGACGCGGAGTTCGATCCGGCCCCGGTGTCCGCGACGGACCTCGTTCCGGCTGGGCTCGCCGATCAGGACCAGGTCGGGGCGCAGCGTGTCCGCCATGTAGCGGGCGCCGAGACCACCGACTTCTTCCTGAACCGTGCCCGTCACATAGACGTCGCCCGGAGGGCGCTGCCCGGCGGCGATGAGGCGGGCGATGCCGTGCACCTGCGCCGCGAGCGGTCCCTTGATGTCGATCGCGCCCCGCCCCCACAGGAGGCCGTCGTGTATCTCGCCGCCATAGGGATCATGGGGCCAGTCCGCCGGATCCCCGGCGTCCACGTGGTCGAGGTGGGTGTTGAACATCACCGAGGGGGCGTCGCCGGTTCCCCGGAGGAGACCGATGACGTTGCCCGCCGCGTCATGCTCGACTTCGTCGTAGCCGAGCGCGCGCATCTCCGCGGCGACGAGCATCGCCAGTTCGCCTTCTTCGCCGGGCATCGACTGCGTGCGGATGAGCCGCTGAAGAAAACGGACGCAGGCGTCGAGTCCCTCGCCGGACAACTCCGAAACGGCGCGGTCTTTTGACATCATCATGATCGATTCTCGGGGGTTCGGGTGATGGGCGGCGGCAGCCGCGAGCGTGGAATCTAGCCCGGAACGTTCCCGCGGAAACGTCTCGCCGCCCGCTTCAGTCGTCGGCGACCACTGGCGGCAGGCCGATGGGGCGTGCCCTGCCGATGGCGGATCCGATCGCAAGCACCTGCCCCTCCCCGCGCGGAGGCCCGACGACCTGCAGCCCGACCGGCAGCCCCGCCGAATCCAGACCCGCCGGGACGCAGGCGATGGGCAGACCGGGCATCGAGAGCAGGAAGGTCGGGGCGATCCAGTCCACGTACGTCTTCATCGGCCGCTCTCCGACCGTCTCCGGAAAGTTCTGCTCCGCCGGGAAGGGCGGGATCGCCATGCACGGCGTCAGGAGCGCGTCGTAGCGTTCGAGGAGGGCGAGAAGCTCCTGTCTCACCCGGCGGCGCACGTTCTCGGCCGCCCCGATCTCGGCCGGGGTCAGAGAAAGTCCGGAGCGGAGATTCGCCGATACGTTGGGCCCGAAGGCGTCGATCCGGTGAAGTTCCGCCTCGAAATGGGACACGAACCAGTGCCCGCGGAGGACGAGAAACGCATCCCACGCCCAGGAGAGGTCGAGATCCGTCTCCTCGACCTGCGCGCCCGCCGAGCGAAGCGACGCCAGCGCCTCGCGGCATGCCGCCTCCACGCCACTGTCGATTCCGATGCGCGCGATGTCACCGCAATACGCCCAGCGGCCTCCGGCGAGATCGGCGGTGCCGGGTTCCGGCCAGGGCGGCTCGGGAGCGCAGACCGGCGAGGCCGGATCGGATCCCGAGATCGCGCGGAGCCCGAAAGCGACGTCCTCGGGGTCCCGTGCCATCAGACCGGTCGACTGCAGGTCATCCCACAGGTAGGCCGCCGGCACTGTCGGGACGAGCCCCGGCGTGGGGCGAAGGCCCGCGATTCCACAGAACGAGGCCGGGATCCGCAGCGAGCCGCCGAGATCGGTGCCCTGCGCGAGCGAGATCATTCCCGTCGCGAGAGCGACGGCTCCGCCTCCCGTGGACCCCCCCGCGCTGAGGGCGGGATTCCACGGATTCCGAGTCACGCCGAAAACTTCGTTCCAGGTGTTTCCGCCCGCCGCGAACTCCGGCGTATTCGTCTTGCCAAGGATCACCGCGCCGGCCTCGCGCAGGCGGCGCACCACGAGCGCATCCTCCTTGGGCACGTGCTCCGCGAAGAGCGGCGAGCCGTACGTCGTGCGCAGGTCCGCCGTCTCGGTCACGTCCTTGATGCCGACGACGAGCCCCGCGAGGGATCCCGGATCCGTGCCGTCCGCGAGGGCCGCGTCGACCGCGGCCGCCTCCGCCTCCGCGGCGGGGTTCAGGGTGACGACCGCGTTGAGTTCCCCGTTGTGCCGTTCGACGCGGGTCAGGCAGGCGCGGAGCAGGTCGGCCGCGCTGAGCGCGCCCGCGCGGATGCGCCGGGCCTGTTCCCGGGCCGCCAGCAGCGCCGGATCGCGGTGTTCCGTCACGGCGGACGAATTTTCCCTGCCACGGGCTGCTAAGGCAGGAACATCTGGGCGATCGCTTCCCCGTACCTCGCCGAGTCGAAGGGGAGCGCGTTCGTCTGGAGCGCGACGACGACGCCGTAGTCGTCGAAGTTCGCCAGGAAGGACCGCGTCCCCTTCACCGTTCCCGTGTGGCTCGGATAGCGGCGTCCCTTCGGATCCGTGCGGATGAACCATGCGAGCGCCTGTTCGTGCGCGATCGGATCGCCCAGTCCGTCCGGCGACGACGGATCGATCTCCCGAATCCCCGGCTCGAGTTGCGGCCGGTGCATTTCGGCCACGGTCTCCGGCGCGAGCAGGCGCCCGTCGTTGATCGCGATCGCGAAGCGGACGAGGTCTTCCACGTTCGAGATGATGCCGCCGCCGGCGTACTTGTAGCTCGGATCCTCCGGCGGGGCGTTGATGAAGCGGCCGGACTCGCCCCGGACGTAGCCGCGGCCGCGGTTCTGCACCACCCGCGACGGGACGTCGAACTGGGTGGCGAACATCCCCGCCGGCTCCCACACGTAGCGCTTGAGGTATTCCTCGTAGTCCATTCCGGAGGCCGCCTCGACGATCCCGTGCTGGAGGTTGTGCGCGTGCGAGGAGTACATCCACCCGGAGTCGGTGTCGTAGGCAAGGGGGTCGTCGCGCCACAGCTCCGTCGCCTCCTCGAAGGTGTCGTAGTGCCGCAGACTGAGCAGGTCGTGAGGGCCGAACTCGACGCCGTTGTAGTGCCGGATGCCGGAGGTGTGCGTGAGGATGTGGCGCACCGTGATCGGGAAGGCCCGCTCCGGATACCAGGGCATGTACGTCTGGAGCGTCGCGTCGAGATCCACCTTCCCCTGCTCGACGAGCTGCATGAGACCGACCACGGCCAGCACTTTCGACACCGATCCCACGTTGTGGACGGTCCGGCCTGTTGCCGGCGTGCGGTTGTCCAATTCGGCGACGCCCACGCCCTCGGAGAAGACGATCTCCCCGTCCACCGCCACCGCGACGGACAGCCCGGGAAGGTCGTTGTCGTTGCGGATCTGCTCCATGTAGTCGAGCAGTCCCTCCCATGAGAGGCTCTGCGCCTCCAGCGGGGCCGCGGCCTGCGACAGGAAACCGAACGACAGAAGGAGCGACAGCAGCGGCGATGCGTTCGTCCGCGCACGGTTGGCGATCGTCATGTTCCACCTCTCCGTCTTAAGACTTCCTCGGGCACTCGTGTCCGCCCGACCGTCCATTGCCAACTATTCCTCGAGGAACGCCACCACGCGGCAGAAGGCGGCTTCTCCTCCCTTGAACTTCCAGGGGAAGCACCCGATGGTGAGCCGCCGGTTCTGCAGTTCCGGAGCGGCGATCCGGCCGCCGAGGTTCTCTATGTGCATGCAGTTGTGCGGGAAGAGCGCATTGTGCGTGAGCTGATAGTGCTCCTCGGGAAACAGTTCCTCCACGGCCTCGGCCCCGCCGAACACCTTTTCGGCCATTGCCCGCACGCGGTCGCAGTGTCCGAACGTGCCTTTTCCGAGGAATCTCCCGATGGGGAGGTTCATGGGATGATCCGTGGAGATCACATCCACGCCCCAGACCTTGATCTTCCGGTCGATGAGCCACTGCACCATGTCCGGGTGCGCGCCGGGGTGGGTATGGACGTAGCGCTCCTCGTTCGCGTCGGCGCCGAACTGGGCGAAGCGCTCCCAGCCCGTGTGCAGGATCAGGAGGTCTCCATCGCGGATCTCCACCCTCGATTCGATCATCTCGGGCGTGTACACGGCGAGGTCGCTCATCTCGTCGCGCAGGTCGACGATGACGCCGTCGCCATACAGCCACTCCAAGGGGATCTCGTCGATCGTCATCCCGTTCGTCACGAAGTGGCGGGGCGCATCGAGGTGCGTGCCCATGTGGTTCGAGGTCTGGATGTACTGCGCGTTCACGCCGTGTTCGACCTTGCGCTTGATGTACTTGACCTCGAACGGGGGATAGTACGGCCAGAAGAAGCAGTCCTGATTGAGGGGCTGCGAGAGATCGTAGAGTTTCATGGGCGATCGGCTCCACTCGGTTCGAGGTTGAAGCGGCGAGGACCAACGGGCGTACGCTCCCCCATCCGGTCGGGGAACGCAATGCCGGGGGCCGGCGGCCCGTGGCAAGGAGTCACGACGGCGCGGACGGGATGTCGAAGAGGGCCTGCACGGCGGGCTTCCGCACCTTGCCCATCGCGTTCCGCGGCAGGTCTCCGACGCAGAGCCAGGCGCGGGGCACCTTGTAGCGCGCGAGCCGCTCCCGGACCCACGGATCCAGCCGCTCGGGGAGCGAGTCCGATTGCGACGCCGTGCCGGGCTCGGGGACGACCGCGGCGGCGATCCGCTCGCCCCAGTCATCGTCCGGGATTCCGACGACGGCGCAGTCCCTCACCGCCGGGTGCGTGCGCAGCAGTTCCTCGATCTCGACCGCCGAGATCTTGTAGCCGCCGCTCTTGAGGATGTCGACGGAGCGGCGCCCCAGAAGACGGTAGTAGCCGTCCTCGAGGACCGCCTCATCTCCGGTCCGGAACCACCCGTCGACGAAGGCGGCCGCCGTCTCTTCGGGACGCCGCCAGTATTCGGAGAACACCATGGCGCCGCGGATCCGGATCTCGCCCGATTCTCCCGGTTCCAGGGCTTCCGTGCCTTCCGCGAGCACGCGCCCCGTGGCCGGGCGCACGAGACGCAGGCCGACGCCGGGAAGAGGCTGGCCCACGGTGCCCGGCCGCCGCTCGCCGTCGTACGGATTCGAGAGCCCCATGCCGATCTCCGTCATGCCGTAGCGCTCGAGGAGACGGTGCCCCGTGATCTCCTCCCAGCGCTCGAACACGCGCACGGGGAGAGCCGCCGACCCCGACACCATGAGCCGGAGCGCGCCCGCGCCCCGCGACCATCGCCGGCGCGTCGAGCCATCCGCGGCATCCCAGGCTCGCAGGAGCTTGGCGTAGATCGTCGGCACGGCCATGAACACGGTGATGTCGTCCGAGGCGAGCCGCTCCCAGACGCCTGCCGGATTGAACGGCCCGGCGAACTCCACCGTGGCCCCCGCGTAGAGCGGACAGCAGAGCGCGTTGACGATCCCGTGCGTGTGGTGGAGGGGGAGGACGTGGAGGACGCGGTCGTCGCGCCCCCACCTCCACGCGTCGAGCAGCGACCGGATGTGCGCCTCGATCTGGCCGTGCGTCGTCACGACCCCTTTGGGACGTCCGGTCGTGCCGCTGGTATAGAGGATCATTGCCGGCCGATTCGTCCCGACCGGCGGCAGCGGACGCGGGTCGGGCGGGTCGGACGCGGAGAAGCCCGCGTCCGAGTCGGCTGCGTCGTGGAACGGGATGCCGCGCGCCTGCGCGGGGCCCTCGATGCGACGTCCCGTCCCTCCGGCCCCGATGAGCGCGGCGCAGTCCGCGTCGTCGATCACGTATTCGATCTCGGGCGCGGGATGGTCCGGGCAGAGGGGGACGGCGATCCCGCCGGCGCGCCAGATGGCCCACTGGGTGACGACGTAGTCGAATCCCGGCTCCATGAGGAAACCGACCCGGGCCCCGTCCAGATCGGCGGCATCGGCGTCGGCAAGGAGATGTCGGGCCTGCCGCCGCGATTGCGCTTCGAGTTCGCCGTACGTGCGGGCCGCGCCACCCGAGAGCACGGCGACCCGATCCGACCGCTCCGCAGACGGGTGGAAGAGCGCGGGGCCGGTCAAGTCCGGGCGCGATCCGCCGCGCGCGACAGCACGCGCTTCGTCAGCACGCGGATCAGGTGTCGGCGGTACGCCTCGCTCGCGTGCATGTCGGCGGCGGGTTCGGACGTCTCCGCGCACGTGGCCGCGGCGGCTTCGAGCGCTTCGAGCGTCGGCTCGGCGCCGACGAGCGCCTGCGCGGCTTCTCTCATCAGACAGGGGGTGGATCCCCCGTTCACGAGCGAGATGGCGGCGTCTTCGCACACCCCGCCGGAGTTCAGCCGCACGCGCGCCGCCACGCCGGCGAGGGCGTAGTCGCCCCGGCGCCGGGCCACCTCGTCGAAGGCCGTCCCTTCTCCCGGGGCGGACGGAGGCACGTCGATGGCCGTGAGGAGTTCATCGGGCTCGAGCGCGGAGAAAAACGGGCCGAGGAAAAAATCGTCCAGATCGAGGGTCCGCTCCACCCTGGAGCCGGGCTCTCCGCCCCGTGAGCGGCGCACGATCCGGACCCGCGCCCCGAGCGTGAGGAGGACGGCGGGCAGTTCCGCGGCCGGATCGGCGTGCGCCACGGATCCGCCCACGGTGCCCCGCGAGCGGATCTGGGGGTGTGCGATGAAGGGCGCCGCCTCCGCCAGGAGCGGGACCCGCCGCGCGACGAGCGGATCGGACTCCAGTTGGCGATGCCGGACCATGGCGCCGAGACGCAGCCCTCCGTCCCCCGTCTCTTCGATTCGCGACAACTCTTCGATCCCGTTCAGGTCCACGAGACGTTCCGGCGCCGCGAGACGGAAGTTGAGCATCGGCACGAGGCTCTGTCCGCCCGCGAGAGGCCGCGTCTCGAGCGACGGTTCCGCGAGCGTCTCCAGCGCCTCATCGAGGTCGGCCGCCGCCACGTACTCGAAAGCCGGCGGCTTCACGACGGCCCTCCCGCCGGCTCCGAACGCGACGCCGGCCGTGGCTCGCGGTGCGCCCGCAGAAGTTCGAACAGACGGCCGGGGCTCAACGGGATGTCGAGGATCTCCAGTCCCGGAGCGACGTCCGCCAGCGCATCCTCGACGGCCTGCGCGAAGGCGGCCGCGACCGGGATCGCGCCGCCCTCCCCCACTCCCTTCGTCCCCAGGGGATTCAGCGTTGAAGGCGTCTCGAGGTGGGCCGTCTCGATCGCGGGGACGTCCGTCGATGTCGGGAGCAGGTAGTCCATGAACGAAGCGTTGCTCGTCCCCCCGAACTCGTCGAACACGAGTTCCTCGTAGAAGGCGTTGCCGATTCCCGCCGCGACGCCGCCGTGGATCTGGCCTTCCACGATCGTCGGGTTGATCACCGTCCCGCAGTCGTGCACGACGAGGTAGCGCAGGATCTCGACCATGGCCGTCTCGGGGTCGACCGCCACGACGACGGCGTGCGTTCCGTTCGCGGTCGTCCCGTACGGCGGGCCGAAGTACGAGGTCGCCTCCAGCCCCGGCTCGGTGCCCGGCTCCACGGCCCCGCGCAGCGGGTTGGCGCTCAGCGCGAGCGCGCCGAGATCGACGGAAAGGTCCGGGGCGCCCCGCACGCGGGCGGCGCCATTGGCGAGTTCGAGGTCATCGGGATCGACCTCGAGCGCCTTCGCGGCGTGGCGCAGGATCTTCTCCCGCACGGACTGTGCCGCGGCGTGGATCGCGTTGCCGGCCACGACCGCCCCGCGGCTCGCGAACGTGCCCGTTCCCCAGTGGAAGTCGCTCGTGTCGCCCGTCACGACCCGCACGTCGGACGGCGTAACTCCGACCGCGTCGGCCACGATCTGCGCGAAGGCGGTGAAGTGGCCCTGGCCCTGGGTGCCCACACCGGTCGCGAGCCGGACCGTCCCGCCGGGCTCGACCGTGATCCGCGCCCCCTCGTAGGGACCGATGCCCGTCCCCTCCACGTAGTTGACGACGCCGACGCCGACCACGCGTCCGTCCGCCTGCGACCGCTCGCGTTCCCGCGGGAACGTCTCGTGGCCGACGAGACGGACGGCCTCCTCCAGCGACTCCTCGTAACTCCCGCTGTCGTACCGGAGCGGGGCGAAGTCCTGGTACATGATCTCGTGGTTGTAGGGGAACTCGTCCGGGCCGATCACGTTGCGGCGGCGGATCTCGACCGGATCGAGGCCGAGGCCGCGGGCCGCGAGGTCGAGCAGCCGCTCCATGATGAACACGCCGTGCTGCCGGCCGGCCCCCCGTACGGGCGTGACGATCGGCTTGTTCGTGAAGGCGACCCGGAACTCGCTCTCGTAGCTCGGCACCCGGTAGGGTCCGAGAAGCGTGCACTGGGTGTTGATCGGGATCGTGAGACCGTAGGGGTCGTACGCACCCGAATCGTGGATGAAAATGTCCCGCACGCCCAGGATCCGGCCCTCGCGCGTCACCGCGATCTCCGCCTCGTGCAGCTGTCCGCGCTCCTGGGTGGTGGCGAAGAAGTTCTCGTAGCGGTCCTCGACCCACTTCACCGGTCGCCCCAGTTGAATCGAGGCCCAGGGGACGAGGATCTCCTCCGCATAGAACATGATCTTCGGGCCGAACCCGCCGCCCACGAAGGGGGCGATGAACCGCACCTGCGACTCCGACAGGCCGAGGGCGGCGGCCACGACGTTGCGCACCGGAATGGGGGCCTGCGTCGTGTCCCATACCTGCAGCCGGTCGGCCCGCGCATCCCACTCCGCCACGACGGCCCGGTTCTCGATCGCGCCCCCGATCCCCCGGTCGTAGGAGAAGCGGCGCTCCAGGACGAGGTCGGCCCGCGCGCGGGCGGCGGCGTAGTCCCCCTTCGTCTGCCGGACGTGCGCCGCGAGGTTCGACGGAAGGTCGTCGTGGATCCGCGGTGCGTCGTCATCGAGCGCCCGCCCGAGATCCACGACGGGATCGAGCGGTTCGATGTCGGCCTCCACGAGCTGGGCCGCGTCCTCGGCCACGTAACGGCTGTCCGCGACGATCATCGCCAGCGCCTCGCCCTGGTGCCGGATCCGCTCGCGGACGAGGGGGAGCGCGGTGCGCGCGTGGAACACCAATCCTTCGAGCGGCGGCGGCGGCACGAGTACCGAGCCGGGCCGGAGGAGCGGACCGAGATCGGCGGCCGTGAACACGGCGTGGACGCCGGGGTGCGCCCGCGCGCTCTCCACGTCGAGTCCGCGCAGCCGTCCGGCCGGCAGGTCGCTGCGTACGAAGGCGGCGTGCAGCGCCCCCGCCGGCTCCACGTCTTCCACGAATTGCGCGCGGCCGGTCAGCAACCGCGCGTCCTCGTTGCGCGGCACCCGCGCCCCGACCCACGTCCCGCCCGCCCGGCTCATGCGCGGTCCGTCCGGCTCAAGGGTCCCCACCGTCCCGGTCGGCGCCGGGGCCGTCCCCCGCGAGGCGCTCGGCCGCGAGCGCGACCCCCTCCACGATGTTGTGGTAGCCCGTGCAGCGGCACAGGTGGCCGGACACCGCCTCGCGGATCTCCTCCCGCGCAGGCGCCGGGTTGTCGCGCAGGAAGGCCTCCGCCGTCATCAGGATCCCCGGCGTGCAGAAGCCGCACTGCAGACCGTGCGCCTCGTGCAGGGCCTGCTGGACCGGGTGCAGTTGTTCGACGGAGATCGCTTGCCCCGGCGCCGTCGCGGCGAGCCCCTCGACGGTCGTCACTTCGTGCCCGTCGACCTGCACCGCGAACATGAGGCAGGCCCGCACGGGCTCCCCGTCCAGCTGCACGGTGCACGCCCCGCACACCCCGTGTTCGCACCCGACGTGCGTGCCCGTAAGCCCGACTTCGGCGCGCAGGAAGTCCGACAGGAGCAGCCGCGGCTCCACCTCTCCGGACCACGCGATGCCGTTGATCCGGGCGGATATTCTCACGGAGTTCAATCCCGTTACGGGACGAGTTCCTGGCGCGGCTGGAGCTTCACCGCCCACAGCCCGCTGAAGTACTCCGCGAAGAAGAGGTTCCCCTTGTGGATCTGGGGGCCCCAGGTGAAGGGCGCGTTCGCCACCACGCCGTCCGGATCGTACGCCATGTAGCGCGCGACCTCCCGGCCCTGCTCGCCCAGGTTCCCCTTCAGTTCCCCGGAGATGTCGAGCACCCTCAGCCCGCCGTTGTAGAACGCGGCGTAGAGCTTGTCGTCCTCGATCCACATGTTGTGCGAGCCCGCTTCGGGGATCTCGTAGCGCGCGACCTCCTCCGGGTTCGCGGGATCCGTGAAGTCGACGACGTGGATGTAGCCCGACATGAACTGCGGCGTGCGTTCCGGGTCCTGTCCGTCGAAGCCCGGGCGCCCCGCCTCGTCCCCCATGAACACGTAGAAGCGTCCCGTCGGACTCCGGTACGGGAAGGCCGCGTGCGTCCGCCCGCCGATGTCGCGGAAGCGCGCGATCTCCACCGGGTTGGACGGCGAGCCACCGCGGTCGCCGCCCCCGACGTCAATGAGCACGACCCCGTCGCCCCAGTTCGACGTGTACGCAATCCCGTCCACGATCCAGATGTCGTGGATCGCGTGCCCCGGCGTGTCGAGTTCGAACCGGCCCACGCGGTGCGGGCTGGCCGGGTCCTCGATGTTGATCACGTCGAAGCGGCGCCCGTTGTTCACCGCGTACACGTGACCCTCGTGGATGAAGAGGTTGTGGACGCCGCCCGTGAGCTCGTCGTCGAACACGGAGATCGTCGTCACGTCCCGCGGGTTCCGGCAGTCGAGGATGACGATCCCGTTGCGCCGATTCGAGGCGCCCTCGCGCGAGATCACGCAGATCTCCCCGTCCTCGCTCACCTTCACATCGTTCGTCGTGCGCGCATCGACGACGACGGAGTCCGTGAGGACGGGGCTCGCCGGATCCGTCACATCCCAGAAATAGACGGCCCCCGCCGCGGCGTGCGTGCCGGTGATCGCGTAGTCGCGACGATCGACTCCCTCCCACACCCACAGGTCCGAGGTGCGCTCGTTGTTGACTTGTCCCTGCCCCACGAACGTGACTTCCTGCGAGGCGTGCCGCGGATGGACTTCCAGCGCGGTGCGCGCGGCGCGGCCGGGCACGTTGGCGACGACCGTGTACACGCCGGGGAAGTAGGCCACGAACCGGCCCTTCTCATCGATCTCCGCCGGAGGAATGTCGGCCGTCGCCTCGATGAAGGGATCCGACATCACGGTCCAGGTGACCGGGAGGTCGCCCACCGCGCCGCCCATCGCATCCTCGACCGTCGCCTCGAAACGCACCACGTCGCCCGTTCGCGCCCGCTCCGCGCTCCCGGACACCGTCAGGCGAGCGGCGGGGTTGTCCCTGACGTCGTAGCGGACCTCCGCGGCGATCCCCTCCGCTTCCGCCTGCAGCACGACCTGTCCGGGCGCGTGCGCCGTGAGGATGCCGAAGCGGTCCACGGTCGCGACGCCCTCGTCGGAGGTGGACCAGCGGATCTCGCCGTCACGCTCGTCCTCCGCGGTGTCGAGCAGCGTGGCCCGGTGACGCGTCGCGACGCCGACATACGTCGACCCGCCGGAAGGCGTCACATCGATCCGGTCGAGCGGCGGAAAGGCCACGCTCACCATGGCCTCCCCGCGCAGGCCACGCGCCGTCGCGACGATGGCGGAGATCAGAAACTCACCGCCCTTGACCGCTCTGATCCGGCCCGTCGCCCGGTCCACGTCGATGCTCTGCCGCGCGCTCCCGCTCCGTCCGTCCGCGAACGACGGGAAGAACAGAACCTGGGCATCGACCGTGTTGCCCTCCGCATCTAGGACGCGCGCCGTGAGCGTCACCTCCTCCCCCACGTCGAGCGACACCGCACCCGGCACGATCTCGACCGATACCGCCTCCTGCGCCACGGCGGGCGGACTCACCGCGAGCGCACCGGCGCAGAGTGCGAGAAGGGCGGTCAACCGGAGTTCGGCAAGACTGGCAGGGGTCTTCATCGTTCGACCTTCGTCATCCGGGAGTTTGTCGTCGGGAGAATCCACCGGGATGACCTCAAGATGCCCGCCCCGCGAGGGGCCACGCAAACGATGGACCGTCAGTAGCTGTGGGCGTGGACGCCCTGCACGGCGCGGCCCGAGGGATCCGCCATGTCCGCGAAGGCGGGGTCCCAGGCGATCGCAGCGGGCGTGCTGCACGCGATGCTCGGGCCCTCCGGGACGCAGCGGACGGCCGGCTCGCCCGGGAAGTGCGACGCGAAGATGGAGCGGTAGAGGTACGCTTCCTTCGTGAGCGGCGTGTTGGTGGGGAACCGCGCCGCCGCCCTCGCGAGCTGCCCGTCGCCGATCTCGCCCTCGGCCATCTCCTTCAGGCTGTCGATCCAGGAATAGCCCACGCCGTCGGAGAACTGCTCCTTCTGCCGCCACAGGATCTCGTCGGGGAGGAGTCCCTCGAACGCCTCGCGCAGGATGTGTTTCTCCATGCGTCCGTCCGCCGGCCGCTTCGACTCCGGATCGAGGGCCATGGCGACATCGAGGAACTCGCGGTCGAGGAAGGGGACGCGCGCCTCCACGCCCCAGGCCGCCATCGACTTGTTCGCGCGCAGGCAGTCGTACTTGTGGAGCTGATCGAGCTTGCGGACGGTCTCCTCGTGGAACGCCCGCGCGTCGGGGGCCTTGTGGAAGTAGAGGTAGCCCCCGAAGACCTCGTCGGCGCCCTCGCCCGAGAGCACCATCTTGATCCCCATCGCCTTGATGCGGCGCGCCATGAGGTACATCGGCGTGGACGCCCGCACCGTCGTCACATCGAACGTCTCCAGGTGGCGGATGACCTCGGAGACCGCGTCGAGTCCCTCCTGAAGGGTATAGACGATCTCGTGATGCACCGTGCCGATCGCGTCCGCTGCCGCCCGCGCCGCCGCCACGTCCGGCGACCCCTCGAGCCCGACGGCGAACGAATGCAGCCGCGGCCACCAGGCCTCCTCCGCATCCCCCGTCTCCACGCGCCGGCGCGAGAACTTCATGGCCAGGGCCGAGATGATGGACGAGTCGAGGCCGCCGGAGAGGAGGACGCCGTACGGGACGTCCGACATCAGCTGCCGGTGCACCGCCTCCTCCAGCGCGTCGCGCACCCGCGCGGGATCCGTCGGCCCGTCCGCCACGTGGTCGTACTCGCGCCACCCCGGCCGGTAGTACGGCACCGGCTGGCCGTTACCGTCACCGCTGTCGAGCATGTGGCCCGGCGGGAAGTCGTGGATCTCCGGACAGGTGTCGATGAGCGCCTTCATCTCGGAGGCCACGTAGAAGCGTCCGTCGGCGTCCCGTCCCGTGTAGAGCGGCATGACGCCGATCGGATCGCGCGCGATCAGGTAGCGGTCGCGCGTCTCATCGTAGAGCGCGAAGGCGAAGATCCCGCTCAGCTCGTTGAGCCACTCCGCGGCGGCGTCGGGCCGCCCTTGGTACAGGGCGAGGATGACCTCGCAGTCCGAGCGGGTGCGGAACGGATAGCCGCGCGCCACGCCCTGCTCCAGCTCCGTGTGGTTGTAGATCTCCCCGTTGACCGCGAGCACCGTCGTGCGGTCCGGGCCGAACAGGGGCTGCGCCCCGCTCTCCACGTCGACGATGGAGAGCCGTTCGTGGGCCAGGATAGCCCGCTCGCCCGCGTAGATGCCGCTCCAGTCCGGCCCGCGGTGCCGCTGGCGCCGCGAAAGGTCGAGCGCCCGGCGGCGGAGGCCCGTCGCGCCGGGTTCGATCTCGAAGATGCCGAGGACGGAACACATGGGTCAGGGGACAAGCCGCTCTGCCCGCGCCTTCACGAGAAACAGCCCCTCGCGCCGGCTCGAGAGCAGGATCGTCCCGCTCTCGAAGTACGGATAGACGCTCCACGTGCCGTCGAAGCCGGCCGCGTCCTCGCCCCAGGGCGTGGTATCGAAGCTGCCCGCCTCGGTCGGATTCTCGGGGTCGCTGATGTCGAGCACGCGCAGCCCGGCGCGGTTGTTCGACATGTAGAGGCGGTCGCCGCGCACGTAGAGGTTGTGGTCCGTGACCTTCGTCGGGCTGTAGTACTCCCGGACGAGGAGCGGATCGTCGAGGTCTTGCAGATCCCACACGAGGGTCCGCGTCGCGTCCACCTGCCCGCTCACCTCATCGAGTTCGTCGTTGGAGTAGAAGTAGGCGTGGTCTTCGGTGAGCCAGCCCTGGTGCGCGTAGGCCACGTTCGCGTACTCGGCCCGCGCCACGGCGACGGGGTTCGACTTGTCCGTCACGTCGGCGATCGAAATCGCCGTCTCGTTCGCGTTCACGCAGATCTCCCGGCCCGCGTAGTCCTCGTCGGGGCCGTGGTAGATCACGCACTGCGTGTCGTGCGAGTTCCCGGTGTTGCGGCGTCCGGTGTTCGGGTGGGCGAAGCAGCCGACGAACACGGGATTGAGCGGGTCGTTGATGTCGACGATGTGCGAACCGCCGCCGCACGTCTCGCCTCCGCCGGAGGCGCCCACCAGGTACGCGAAGCCCGTCTCCTCGTTGATCGCGACGTTGTGGACCGAGGCGACCTCCTCGTACAGCGCCGTGGGCTTCCATTCCCGGGGCTCCGTGACGTCGCGCAACTGGGTGAGGTCGAAGACCTGCATCCCGTGCTGTCCCGCCCCGTCGGCGACGACGAACATGTGATCCCCGAACACCTTCATGTCGCGCCACGTGTTCGACCGGCTCCCGGGCGTCTTGGCGAAGTTGCCGAGATACCGCGGGTTGAACGGATCCGTGACGTCGACGAACGCGATGCCGTCCATGCGGCCCACGAGCGCGTATTCCCGTTGCGTCGCCGGATCGGTCCAGCCCCACACGTCGTTGAGGCGGACGCCGCGGGGGGCGCCGAGTTCTTCCCGCGGAATGAAGGACAGGAGGTCCACGCGGTCGCAGTCGAAGCCCTCCGCGAGCCCCTCTTCGCAGTCGATCTGGCCGCCCGAGATCGAGGAGAGCCCGACCTGCTCGCTCGCGAGACGGACCAACCTGCTGGACCGGATGTCCATGAGCACGGCGGACCCGGCCCCGAAGTCGTCGGCGGGCAGACCCGCGACCACCCGGCCGCTCCCCGCGGCCACCACGCGTCCCACCTGGACCGGTTCCCGGCCCGGCATGTCGAACCCGGCTTCAACGGTCCAGCCGTCCTCGGAGCGTTCCATCCGGTACACGAGACCCCTTCCGCCGGCCAGGGGCGCGCCGACCCACGCGGTGGCGCCGTGCACGGCGAGCGCGGCGCCGAACGCGGTGGGGGCCGCGTTGTCGGGCGCCACGGTCTCCGCGAGCTGCCACTCCCCGGCGGCGTCCCTCGCGAACCGGTGGATGGCGCCGAGCCCGGCATCCTGACCGGCCGCGCCGACCAGCGCCTCCTCGCCCGCGAACGCGACCGCCGACCCGAACGCGCGCCCCGCGTCTCCGCCCTCGCCGCCGAGCCGCGCGACGCGCTGCCAGCCCGCGTCCGCCTCGAAGCCGAAGAGGTACGCCTCGCCGCGACCCTCAGCGACGAGCGGCGCGCCGACCAGCGCGAGGTCGCCGCCGAGCGCGATCGAAGCCCCGAACCCCGCCGGCGCGCCATCCGCTGCCAGGCGTGCTTCCTCCTCCCAGCCTCCGTTCACGCGCCGGTAGGCAACGACGACGTCCTGCCCGCCCGCGCCGTCCGCGGCCGCGACGAGGAGGTGCGTGTCCCCGGCGGCCAGCGAACGCCCGAACGCCTCCAGGCCGGGCGAGGAGATCTCCGCGGCGTGCCGCCATTCGGCACCCTCGCGCTCGAACACGTGCACGGCGCCCGCCCCCGGTGCGCCCACGAACAGGTGCGGACCGCCGGCCGCCAGCGCTGCCCCGAAGCCATCTCGTGCCGCCGAGTCCGGCGCGTACAGCGCCTGGACCTCCGTCCAGCGGCCGTCTCGGAAGACGCGGACGCTTCCGGGCTCACGCTCGGAGGTGGGCTCCCCCACCAGAACTCCGCCCCCGGCCACGAGCACCGAAGTGCCGAATCCCTGTGCGGCGAGCGCCGCGGGACCGACGATCGAGACCAGGACGGTGAAGGCGGCCAGGGTGGCGGCCAACGATCGGATCTTCATGACTGTGACCATGCTTAGGGTCCTCCGGTTTCCAGCGATCCCGCATACGCGGTGAACAGGTCGTTGATGTAGTGCACGTCGCGCCCCTCGCGGGCCAGATAGCTCGCGGCCACCGCGGCCCGCGCGCCGCTCAGGCAATGTACGAGCAGCGAACCGTTCGACGGCAGCCGGTCCGCGTAGTCGGGCAGCCGAGTGTAGGAGGCGTTGACCGCCCCGGGCAGGTGCGACGCCGCGTACTCCGACGCGTATCTCACGTCGAGGACGTCGCCCCGCCCATCTTCCGAGAGCCGGCTCGCCGCCTCGAGGTCGATCTCGGGAATCGCGGCCGCCTCTCCGCCATCGTGAAAGTATCGTTCGACGGCTTCGTGCTCCACGAAGCCCCTCACGTCGTCGAACCCGATCCGCACCAAGCGCCGCACCGCCCACTCGAGATCCGCCTCATCGATGAGGAGCGTGACCGCCGCGCCCTCCGTCAGGACCGAGCCCGCCGCGGTGCAGAACGACTTCGTTAGTGGGACGTAGACCGACCCCGGGAGGTGCCGCGCCATGAAGGCCGACCGGTCCGGCCGCGTGTCGATCACGACCTCGCCTGCGCGCGAACCCGCCCGGGCGCGAGACGCCGCCTCGCGCGGAGAGGTCCGAGACGGCCGCGGAAGGCCGCCCAGCACGGGGGCGCCGTCCCGGTTGTCACGCTTCATGCGGGCGAAATACATCGGCGGCTCGGGCTGACCCTCGAGGATATGGGAGATGAACGCGTCCTCCCCTCTCAGCGCCGCCGCGATCGCCGGGCTGAAGCGTCTTTCATACCCCACGGTCGTCTCCGGCACCGCCCCGAGCGCCTTTCCGCACGAGGAACCGGCGCCGTGGGCCGGCCACACCTGCAGGTAGTCGGGCAGGTCGAGGAAGCTCCGCACCGAGCCGTACAGCCGGCGTGCGGCAGGCGTCATCGCTCCCGTGACCCGCGCCGCCGTCTCGAGCAGGTCGGGCCGGCCGAGGTCTCCCACGAAGACGAAGTCCCCGGAGAGCAGGCCCATGGGCTCGTCGGCCCCGGCACCGCGGTCCGTGACCAGAAACGACATGTGCTCGGGCGTGTGCCCCGGCGTATGCAGCGCCCGGAAGTCGACGTCGCCGGTTTCGAAGCGGGCGCCGTCGCGGAGCGGCACATGGTCGTAGCCCCCGTCGCGGGCCCACTCGTAGCGCCAGTCGGGGCCGCCTTCATCCGACAGGTAGAGCCGAGTCCCGAAGCGTTCGGCGAACTCCCTCGCGCCGGAGAGGAAATCGGCGTGAATGTGCGTCTCGGCCACGGCGACGATGCGCAGCCCCTCGCTCGCCGCCAGATCCACGTAGCGGTCGATGTCGCGCTGGGGATCGAACAGGATCGCGTCTCCGGTACGCTGGCACCCGATGAGGTACGCGTACTGCGCGAGCGTGTCGTCGAAAACCTGTCGAAAGAACATCTCGTCGAAGCCGCCTCTCGAAGCCCTCCGGCGGGCCGGCCGCCGCTACGGCGCCGCGATCAGCCCCGCCAGCAACGCGACGCGCTCCACGGCCCGGTCGATCCACACGAACTCGTGCCGGGCGTGGGCGCCGTCGCCGACCGCCCCCAGCCCGTCGAGCGTCGCCGTGTACTGGCTCGTCAAGTTACCGTCCGAGCCGCCGCCCGCCGATCCCTCCTCGAGTTCGAGGCCGATCTCGTCCGCCACCCGGAGCGCCCGCTCCCATAAAGCGACGTTGCGCGGCGTACGCTCCAGCGGCCCCCGGGCCGCCACCTGCGTGACCCTGATCCGCGTCCCGGGCACGGTGGGCTCCAAGCCGAACATCCCCTCGCGGATCCGGTCGGCCTCCGCGGCCGTCCACACGCGCACATCCACCTCGCAGCTGGCGCTCGCCGCGACCACGTTGGGGCGGGAGCCGCCCTCGATGAGCCCCACGTTCATCGTCGTCCCGGCCCCGGGGTCCGCCAGGCGGTCGATCTGCCGGATCGCGTGGGCGAGTTCGAGGATCGCCGACGCCCCCTCTTCCGGGGCGAGTCCCGCGTGCGAACTCCGTCCTGCGACCTCGACGTTGTACTGGCCGATCCCCTTGCGCCGCGTCTTGAGCCGGCCGCCGGGACCCAGCGCGGGTTCGAGGACGAAGGCCCGGGACGCGCGACGCGCCAGGTCGCGAATCAACGGCTCGGATTCCGGGCTCCCGATCTCCTCGTCCGAGTTGATGAAGAAGACGGGTGCGACGCCCGCGTCCAGCCCGAGGTCCCGGAGCGTCCGCAGCGCGAACACGCCGATCGCGAGTCCCGTCTTCATGTCGAAGGCGCCGGGACCCCAGAGGCGCCCGTCCGACACCCGCACCGGCATGTCCCGCAGGGTCCCGATGGGCCACACCGTGTCCATGTGCCCCACGAGAAGTTGTGCCCCGCCCGCCGCGGCCCGCCCGTCGGCCGCCCCGGGGCTCCGCGCCAGCAGGTGGCCGCCGCTCGCCTGTCCCGGGATGTGCTCTACGTCCAGACCGAGGTCGTTCAAGGTTTCCGTGAGGATCGCGCCGATGCCGCGCTGGGCCTCCGGATCGGTGGAAGGGGATTCCTCCAGCACGAGTTGGGAGATGAAATCGACAAACTCGTCGCGCAGTTCGGCCATTCGGCCGCTCACGGCCTGCGCGGGCGTGTGTCCGTTCGCGCCGGAGCCGGTCACGCGCCGCCCCCTCCTTCTCCTCCATCCGTTTGCATCACTCCCTCGATCAGCGTCCGGTGGGCCTGGTACTCGGGGAGGTCCGGAATCCCCCCGGCCTCCTCCACTCGGGACCGGATGCGGGATCTGAGCGCCTCCGCCGCGTCCGCGTCCCCCTCGAAGTCGGCCGCGCGCGCGGCGAGCAGGAGCCCGAGCAGGTGCTCCGGATGCGCGGTCAGGATCTCATCCGCCTGCTCCCGGGCGAGGCCGGACTCGCCCATGAGGAGACGGAGGAGGCCGACGTGGAATCGCGCGTCCGCATCGATCTCTTCCCGAGGGACCGCGTCGTACGCTTGCAGCGCCATGTCGATGAAGAAGGCGGCGCGCTCGAAGTCGCCGCCTTCATGTTCCCGCATCACGCGCTCGAAGAGCCGGTCCGCGACACCGCGCGGGCCCATGGCGGCGAGTTCCTCCATGCTCGGCATGCCGGCGCCCCCGGCAGGGCCCTCCGCCGCCGGGCCACCCGCCGCCTCGCCGGGGAGGCCGCCCGTCATCGTCATGTCTCCGATCCGCGTCACGCTTCCCCGCTGGACGAGCACCGCGATCATCACCGAGAAGACCACGAGCCCGAGGCCCGAGAGGACCCACGGGAGCCGGGCCGAGCGCGGTTTCCGCGGGGGAGCGCCCACGGGCGTACCGCACGCGGCGCAGTAGAGGGCGTCTTGCCGCAGCGGCGCCTGGCAGGCCGGACATCCCGCGCGCTGCACGAGCGGGGCTCCGCATTGCGCGCAGAAGTTGCCCGACGCGGGGCTCCCGCAGCGCGGGCACGCCGCGGCGCCGTTCATTGGGGTCGGTCGGCCCGGTCGCCGAGCCGCACGGTCGTCGCGTGCTCGTCGCCATCACGCAGATAGCGGAGGACGACCTCGTCGCCCGGCCGGTACGCCGCGAGGGCGTCGGTGAACGCCTGCAGATCCCCGACCTCGTAATCGCCGAGACCGATGAGGACATCTCCTCTGGCGAGGCCGCCGCCCGCCGCCGGCGACCCCTCCGTGACCCCGGCGAGGAGCACGCCGAAGTCCACCGGCGTGAAGTCGGGCACGGTCCCGAGCCAGGCCCCGTAGCCTCCGGCGCGCCGCTCACGCTCGCCCACGCCGGGGATGACGGCCAGCCGGTCGCGCCGTTCCGCCAGCACCCGCGCGACGTTCTCCGTGAGGCGGGCCACACGTTCCAGGCCCGAAGCATCGACCTTCTCCGCGTCATCGGTGTGCCGGTGATAATCGGAGTGGACGTTCGTGAAGAAGTGGAGGACGGGGATGTCGTTCGCATAGAACGAGGTGTGGTCGCTGGGTCCGAACCCGGCCTCCTCCCACGCGAGCGGAATCCCGAGATCCGCGTTCGCCGCGGGGATGATCTCCTCCCACTCGGGCGCCGTTCCCGTCCCGTACACGATCAACTCGTCGTCCTCGAGCCGCCCCACCATGTCGAGGTTGATCATGGCCACGGTCTCCTCCAGCGGAATCGCCGGATGGTTCGCGTACCATGCGGAGCCGATCAGCCCCAGCTCCTCTCCCGTGAAGGCGATGAACACGATCGACCGCGCCGGACGGAGCCCGCCGCGCAGCGCGCGCGCCGCCGCGAGGACGGCTGCCACGCCCGAGGCGTTGTCGTCCGCCCCGTTGTGGATCTCGCCCACCTCCCCGGTACTCCCGAACTCGCCCAGCCCGAGGTGGTCGTAGTGCGCCCCGATCACGACGGCGCTCTGCCGCAACTCGGGATCGCTCCCCCGGAGGATCGCGACGACGTTGCGTCCCCGGCCCGGCGGCGCGTGCGGTTGCGCTGCGCTCGCGAGCGGAAGTTCCTGGAAGAATCCGTCCTCCCCGCCCGGCTCGAGGTCGAGCGAGGCGAACATCGCCGCGATGTAGTCGCCCGCGCACCGCTCCCCCGCGCTCCCCGAGAACCGGCCACCGAGCGCGTCGTCCGCCAGGTATCGCACCGTCTCCATCGGCGTCCCGAGCCGCGCGCCGTATTCGGGGCAGGCCGCCTCATCCTGCTGGCCCTCGAGCCCTCCGGAGGCGGCGAGCGAGACGAACCACACTGCGAGGGTCACGCGGATCACGGGGAGTGCTTCTCCTTCTTCGAGGCGAGCGCGGGTCTACCTCCGCGAGGTTCGCGCCTCGGCGGTCCTGTGGCAAGCGCGCGGCGGAGCGTGCATCTTGCGGGGCGTGCCGCACGATGGTCTTTGAAGGCGAGGCGACGTTGAGACGGAAACTCTGGATGCTGGCGGGGCTCGCTGCGATCGCGGTGGCGATCACGGTGCTCGCGGCGGGCGGGTTGAACGAGAACATGGTGTTCTTCCTCACGCCCGCCGAACTCGAGGCCCGCGGAGTCGAGGTCGTGGACCAGCCGATCCGGCTCGGCGGCCAGGTCAAGCCGGGGAGCGTGGACTGGAATCCCGAGTCCGCCGAACTGCGTTTCGTCATCGGCGAGGAGAACATCGAGATCCCCGTCGTAAGCACGGGCGCGCCCCCGTCGATGTTCCAGCCGGGGATGGGCGTCGTTGTCGAAGGGGCCTACGGGAACGATGGCGTCTTCCGCGCCACGAACCTGATGGTGAAGCACTCGAACGAGTACGCCCCTCCGGAGCACGCGGGCGACGCGGGCCAGGTCTACAAGTCCCTCCTCGAAAACTAGAATGCTGAGCACGCTCGGCTACGCCTCCGTCATCGCGGCGTTACTGGCCGCGATCGTGGCCACGGCGGCCGGCGGCTGGGCCGGTCTGTCACGCTCCGGCGGGGAGGTGTCCACGGCCCTGGCCCGGCGGGCCGCCTACCTCGCCTTCTTCGCGATGTCGGGCGGGATGCTCGTGATGGAGATCGCCCTCCTCACGCACGACTTCAGCGTCGAGTACGTGGCGCGCGTGGGGAGCCGCGAGACGCCGACCTATTACACGGCGATCTCGCTCTGGAGCAGCCTCGAGGGCTCGATCCTCTTCTGGGGCTGGATCCTCGCCGGCTACGGGGCGCTCTTCGCCTTCACCCGGCGCCGCGAGTTCGGGGCGCTGCGGGCCGCCGGCGAACCGCTGACCGCGCTCGGCGGCGGACTCGCGCACGGCCTCCGCACGACCCCCCTCGTCATCGGCGTCATCGCCGTCGTCCAGCTCTTCTTCTTCGGCCTCCTCGCGGGGGCGGCGAATCCGTTCGGCATCGTGGACCCGGCGCCGGCCAACGGCCCCGGACCCAATCCCCTCCTCCAGAATCATCCGCTCATGGGCTTGCACCCGCCCATGCTCTACTTCGGGTTCGTGGGGATGACGGTGCCCTTCGCCTTCGCGATCGCGGCCCTCCTGCGGGGGAACGTCGAGGCGCGCTGGCTGCGGGACGCCCGCCGCTGGATGGTCGCGGCGTGGGCCTTCCTCACGATGGGGATCATCGGCGGCGGCTGGTGGTCGTACGAGGTGCTGGGCTGGGGGGGCGCCTGGGCATGGGATCCGGTGGAGAACGCGTCCTTCCTCCCGTGGCTCACGGCCACCGCCTTCCTGCACTCCGCGATGGTCCAGGAGCGGCGGGGGATGCTGAAGACGTGGAACCTCACGCTGATGATCTCGACCTTCCTCCTCACCCTGTTCGGGACGTTCCTCACGCGGTCGGGCGTCATCGACTCCGTGCACGCCTTCACCGAGGGCGTCATCGGGCCCGTGTTCCTCGCCTTCATCGCGGTGGTCGCGATCGCGTCGCTGGCCCTCATCGGCTGGCGGAGCAACCGGCTGCGCGCGCCGGGCCAGGTGGAGAGTCCCGCGTCGCGTGAGTCCGCCTTCATCCTCAACAACCTCCTCTTCGTCGGCTTCACGTTCACGGTCCTCCTGGGCACGATGTGGCCGCTCGTCGTGGAGGCGCTGCGAGGCGACCGGATCAGCGTGGGACCGCCGTATTTCGACCAGGTCGCCAGTCCGATCGGACTGGCGCTCATCTTCCTGATGGGGGTCGGGCCGGCGCTGCCGTGGCGGCGGGCGGGGCGGGAGCAGTTGAAGCGGTCGTTCGTGTGGCCGGCCATCATCGGGGCCGCAGCCGGACTCCTCACTTTCGCGCTCGGCATGCGGGACTTCCTCCCCAACCTCACGATCGCCTTCGCCGCCTTCGTGCTGACGACGATCGCGGACGAGTTCCGCAAGGGGATCGCGGCGCGGCGGAGGATCGCGGAGCGCTCGTTCCTCGGCGCGCTTCGGGACCTGTTCACGCGCACGGGACAGCGCTACGGAGGCTACATCGTGCACGTCGGCGTGATCGTCATCGCGCTCGCGATCTCCGTCGCGTGGACATGGAAGACGGAGCGGGAGATGACGCTCCGGCCAGGCGAGCGGCTCGCGATCGAGGACTACGAGGTGGAACTCATTGAAGTGTGGGGACGGGAGGAACCGCACCGGTTCGTCATCGGGGCGACGTTCGCGGCCTACCGTAACGGGCGCGGGATCGGCGAGGAGCGGCCGCGGATCAACTTCTACACCGCCACGGGACAGAACATCGCGACGCCTGCCGTGAAGAGTTCGCTCACGAGCGACCTCTACCTCACACTGATGGCGGTGGACCCGGAGAGCGGGGCGCACGCGACGGTGCGGGCGATTGTGAACCCGGGGATCGTCTGGCTCTGGATCGGCGGGATGATCATGGGCGTGGGCGCCCTGATCGCGATCTGGCCGTGGGGCCGGAGCCGGGTGCGGGCGGCGGGGGCCGAGCTGCTCGCCGATCCGGCGGCCGCGGCATGAAGGGCTGGTGGCGGTGGGCCCTGCCCCTGGCGGCGCTGCCCGTACTGGCGCTCCTCTACTGGGGGCTGGGGCAGGACCAGCGGCGGCTTCCGTCCGCGCTCGAGGGGCGCGAGGCGCCCGCGTTCCGGCTCGCGAACCTATATGACCCGAGCGATTCGGTGAGCCTGAGCGACTTCGACGGAAAGGTCGTCGTGCTCAACTACTGGGCGTCGTGGTGCATCCCGTGCATCGCCGAGCATCCGGTGCTCGTGCGCCTGCGCGAGACGTACGATCCCGAGGAGGTGGCGCTCATCGGCGTCCTTTTCCAGGACACGCCGGAGAACGGGATGCGCTTCATCGAGGAACTGGGCGGGGAGTGGCCGCTCGTGACGGATCCGGGCAGCCTGACCGCGATCGAATACGGCGTGTACGGGGTGCCCGAGACCTATTTCATCGGCGCCGACGGCGTGGTCGCGCTGCGGCACGACCTCGCGGTGACCTGGGACCTCGTCGAGCGGAACGTGGACTCGCTGCTCGTCGCCCGGGACGCCGCCCGTCCGGCGGGAAGCTGATGCGCGCCGCATTCGCCGGGGCCGTCCTCGCCCTGACCGGAGTCGCCCTCCAGACGGCGCCCGCCGCCGCGCAGACGGTAGACGGAGCCCTCGACGGCATCGAGCGGCCGGCCGCACCGGGCGAGCCGGTCCGCAGCGCCGAGATCGACCAGCGGACGGCGGAGATCGGCGCCACCCTGCGCTGCCCCATCTGCCGCCAGCAGTCCGTCGCGGAGTCGTCCGCGCGCATCGCTCGCGAAATGCAGGACGTGATCCGCAACATGCTCATGGACGGTCGCACCGCCGAGGAGATCGAGGCCTATTTCGTGGAGGCCTACGGCCCCTGGATCCTCCTCAAGCCCCGGGCCGAAGGCATGAACCTCCTCGTCTACGCCGGTCCCGGCCTGGCCTTCCTCCTCGGCGGGTTTCTCGTTGCGCGCCGCATCCGGCGCGGCCGGCGTCGCGACGAGGAAGAGCGCGACGAACCCGTGCCGCCGGACCATTTGCGGAAGGCGGACCGGAGGTGGCTGGAGGCCGCGATCAGGGGGTCCTGAGCGCCGGCGGACGTTCCTGCGCGGACGCCCCCGACCCACGATCCGGCTCAGGCTTCCAGTTGCTGCCGAAGGACCGTCTGGAGGATGCCGCCGTTGCGGTAGTAGTCCACCTCGACCTCCGTGTCCAGCCGCGCAATCGCCTCGAAACGCGTCTCCGACCCGTCGTCCGAGACCGCCGTCACCCGGATGGCGTCCTTCAGCTTCAAGCCGTCCGCGATGCCCGTGATGTGGAAGGTCTCGTTACCCGTGAGCCCCAGCGTCGCGGCCGTCTCCCCCTCGCGGAACTGGAGGGGCAGGATCCCCATCCCGATGAGGTTCGAGCGGTGGATGCGCTCGTAACTCACCGCGATCGCCGCCCTCACGCCCAGGAGGAAGGGCCCCTTGGCTGCCCAGTCGCGGCTCGATCCCGAACCGTAGAGCGCACCGCCGATGACGATCGTGGGCGTCCCCTCCTCCTGATAGCGCGTGGCGGCGTCGAAGATCGACAACTGCTCGCCGCTCGGGACGTGGACCGTGAACCCACCCTCCACGCCCGGCACCATCAGGTTCCTGAGCCGGACGTTCGCGAACGTCCCCCGCATCATCACTTCGTGGTTTCCGCGCCGCGCCCCGTACGAGTTGAAGTCCCGGAGGGCCACGCCGTGTGAACGGAGGTAGTCCGCCGCGGGCGAGGTCGGCGCGATCCCGCCGGCCGGGGAGATGTGGTCCGTCGTCACGGCGTCGCCGAGGAGCGCGAGGCAGCGTGCGCCCTCGATGTCCCCGGGTGCGGCGGCCTCCTTCGACATGCCGGCGAAGAAGGTCGGCTGCCGCACGTAGGTCGAGGCCTCGTCCCACGCGAAGCGGTCGCCCATCGGGATCTCCAGCGCGTTCCAGCGCTCGTCCCCCGCGTACACCTCCGCGTACTTGGCGCGGAACATCTCCGTCTTCACGGCGGTGCGGACCGCTTCGTTGATCTCGTCCTGCCCGGGCCAGATGTCGCGCAGGAAGATCTCCTCGCCCCGGTCGTTCGTCCCCAGCGGCTCGCTGTACAGATCGATGTCCATCCGGCCCGCGAGCGCGTACGCGACGACGAGGGGAGGCGACGCGAGGTAGTTGGCGCGCGAATCGGGGCTGATGCGGCCCTCGAAGTTCCGGTTCCCGGAGAGGACGGAGCAGGCGACGAGATCGTTCTCGCGGATCGCGCTCGAGATCTCGGCCGGGAGCGGTCCGGAGTTTCCGATGCAGGTCGTGCAGCCGTAGCCGACGACGTGGAAGCCGAGCTGCTCGAAGTACGGCATGAGGCCGGCTTCCTCGAGGTACTCCGTCACGACCATCGAGCCCGGTGCGAGACTCGTCTTCACCCACGGACGCTGCCTGAGGCCCGACTCGACGGCCTTCCGGGCGAGGAGGCCCGCTCCGACCATGACGGACGGATTCGAGGTGTTCGTGCAACTCGTGATCGCGGCGATGACCACGGACCCGTCGTGAAGTGAGAACTCGTGCGCGTCGCCCTGTTCGTCCGTCAGGCGCACGGCGACGCCGGCCGGGGCCTCCGCCACCGCCACGCCGCCATCGCCGGCCCCGCCCGACCAGCCCGTCATCTGCGTGAGGCCGCCGCCCCCCGCGCCCGGCCCCTTCAGCCCGTCGAGCGCCTCCAGGAACCGCGGCTTGCTCTCCGTCAGCGGCACGCGCTGCTGCGGCAGCTTCGGGCCCGCGATCGCCGGCTCGACGGTCGACAGGTCCAGCTCCACGTGGTCGCTGTATTCCGCGGCGGGCGTGTCCGCGTCGTGGAAGAGGCTCTGGGCGCGGGCGTAGGCCTCGACGAGCGCCACGTGTTCTTCCGAGCGGCCCGTGAAGCGGAGGTACGCGAGCGTCTCCGCGTCGATCGGGAAGATCGCGCAGGTGGAGCCGAACTCGGGCGACATGTTGCCGAGTGTCGCCCGGTCGGCGAGCGAGAGGCCGGCCAGGCCCGGCCCGTAAAACTCGACGAACTTGCCGACGACGCCCGCGCCGCGGAGGACCTCCGTGACCCGGAGGACGAGATCCGTCGCCGTGGCGCCGTCGGGGAGCCGCCCGTGGAGCCGGAAGCCGAGCACGCGCGGGACGAGCATGGAGAGCGCCTGCCCCAGCATCGCCGCCTCGGCCTCGATGCCGCCCACTCCCCACCCGAGGACGCCGAGACCGTTGATCATCGTGGTGTGGCTGTCCGTGCCGACGACGGTGTCGGGATAGGCGGCGCGCTCACCCCCCGTCGCGTCGTCGAACACGACCCGGGCGAGATACTCGAGGTTCACCTGGTGGACGATCCCCGTGCCGGGCGGAACGACCTTGAAGTTGTCGAACGCCGTCTGGCCCCACCGGAGGAAGGCGTAGCGCTCGTGGTTCCGCTCGAACTCGCGCTCGGCGTTGAAGAGGAACGACCGCGCCGTGCCGAAGGAGTCGACCTGCACGGAGTGATCGATGACGAGTTCGCACGGCATGAGCGGGTTGATCGAGGAGGGGTCGCCGCCCAGTTCCGCCATCGCGTCGCGCATCGCGGCCAGATCCACTACGGCGGGCACGCCGGTGAAGTCCTGCAGGAGCACGCGCGCGGGGCGGAACGAGAGTTCGCGACCCGGCGTGGTCTGCGCGTCCCAGCCCGCGATGGCGGCGATGTCCTCCGCCGTCACGGATTGTCCGTCCTCGTGCCGAACCAGGTTCTCCAGCACGACCTTGATCGAGAACGGAAGGCGCGACAGGTCGCCCCCGGTGGCCGAGGCGACTGCCCGCAGGTTGCGGATCGCGACGGGGCCGCCGGGAGCATCCAGCGAAGCGCGCGCGCCGAAGGAGTCGAGATGGGGAAGGTTGGACATGGTGGACCTCATCGAGACCGCGAAGAGTTGTTCCTCTGTGGCAACGTATCGAACCCGAGGCCCCGGATCGACCGGAGAACGGGGCGTCAGGTTGAACATGAATGTACTTGCGAATAAACTCCCATGCCGGGCGGTCCCCATACGATGGACCGGCCTTGGCGACGCGGATGGCCACGCCGCACGCAAGGAGAGGGTATTGTCCGGAAGTCGAAAGGGGACGCAGCCTCCCAACGGACCGCCGGTTCCGAACCGCGATCCGGCTCGGGAGGTCCCGCCGCCACCCGGCGGACTCCTGACGCGCCGCTCCGCGATCCGCGCTGGACTGGCCGGTCTGCTCGGCGCGCCGTTCGCCACATCGCTCGGTGCCTCCACCTCCGCACGACCGCTGGCTCCCGGCCTGCGCTGGAGCGGAAGGCAGGGCGCGCAGCCGGACGACGAGATCGTCCTCGGCGTGTCCGCGGCCTTCTCCGGGCCTTCCCGGGGACTGGGCACCGAACTGTATCGCGGGGCGATGTCCTGTTTCGGACAGGTCAACGAGCAGGGCGGCGTCAACGGCCGCCGGATCGTCCCCAGGCTCTACGACGACGGCTATCAGCCCGATCCGTGCGTGGAGAACACGCTCAAGCTGATGCTGGAGGACGAGGTTTTCCTGCTGTTCGGCTACGTCGGCACGCCAACCGTCACGCGGGTCCTGCCGCTCCTGAAGAAGTTCCAGGACCAGCAGATGTACATCTTCTTCCCCTTCACCGGCGCCCAGCCGCAGCGGGAACCGCCGTACGGGGAGTTCGCCTTCAACCTGCGCGCTTCCTACGGGCAGGAGACCGCCGGGCTGGTCGACAATTTCGTGCGCATCGGGCGCCGGCGGATCGCGGTCTTCTACCAGGCCGACGCGTACGGGCGCAGCGGCTGGGCCGGCGTGAGGGCGGCGCTTGCGAGGCACGGCGAGACGATCGCCGGCGAGGCGACCTACCGGCGAGGCACGCAGTTCACGAGCGTGATGCGGCCGCAGGTCGAGATTCTGCAGGAGGCCTCGCCCGATGCCGTGATCTGCGTGGGCGCCTACGCCGCGTGCGCGGCTTTCGCCCGCGACGCAATGGACCTGGGCCTGCACGTGCCCATCGCGAACCTCTCCTTCGTCGGGAGCGAGAACCTGCTCTCGCTGCTCGTGGGGGCGAGCCGGGACGACCCGGCCTACTACACGCCGTGGCTCGTGAACTCGCAGGTCGTGCCCAGCTACGAAGACACCTCGATCCCGGCCGTACCCGAGTACCGGGACCTGATGGACCGCTACGATCCCCAGGTGCCGGAGGAGCTGGTGGTGGAGCCGTACGACCCGTTCCCGTACAGCTTCACAAGCCTCGAGGGCTATCTGGACGCGAAGCTGCTTGCGGAAATCCTGCGCCGGATCGACGGCACTCCCGAGCGCGGCAAGCTGAACGACGCGGTCTTCTCGGTGCGGAACTACGATCTGGGGATCGGCGAGATGGTGTCGTTCGCGCCCGACCGCCGGCAGGGGCTCCAGAGCGTCTATTACACGGTCGTCGAGGATGGCCGCTTCGTCACGCTGGCCGACTGGGAAGCCAAGTTCGGCCTGGCCGCGACGGGTGACGAGACCTCGTGAGCCAGCCGGAAACGCACGAGATCAGGATCAAGAGGCTCTTCCGCAAGACACGCTTCGGCATCTTCGTGCTTTTCGGGGCCATCGTGTTCTCCACCTCCACGCTCTCCATCCTGACGATCTCCAGCCAGCTGTCGGAGGAGTACGAGAGCAACAGCGCGAACATCGCCAAGAACATCGCCGACTCGAGCGTCGACATCCTGCTCAACCGCAACCTCGCCACGCTGCAGTCGCTCATCGATCAGTTCGTCGAGATCCAGAGCATCCGGTACATCTACATCACGAGCGACACGGGCGAGATCCTGACCCACACCTTCGTCCCCGGCGTCCCCGACGTGATCCGCGAGAGCGACCCGCACGCGACCGAGCCGATCGAGCGCAGTCTGCCCGGGATGGGGGACTTCGTCGAGGTCGGGAGTCCGATCCTGGCGGGCCAGGCCGGGACCGTTCACGTGGGGATGGACCTCGACCTCGTGCGGCTCAAGATCCAGCGCGCCACGGGCAACCAGGTCTACCTCATTTGCATCATCCTCATCGTCGGCGTCCTGGGCTCGATCTGGTTCGTGAAGCTCGCGGTCACGCCGCTGGAGGAACTGCTCTCCTACGTGGTGGGGCTGGCGCGCCGCGACGCGGACGCGCTGAACGACGCCAAGGTCCTGGCGCGCGACGACGAGATCGGGGAGATGGCGCGCCTCATGCTGCACGCCGTGAAGGGTGACGCGTCGGGGGCGGCGTCGAACCCGGGTTCGGGAACGGACTGACGTGAGCGCCGAGGGGTGGAAGGCGCCTCGGACCGCGATCGCCTTCTTCTGCACGGTCCTGCAGGTCTGCTTCGGAACCGTCTACGCCTGGAGCTTCTTCCAGACGATGCTGGTCCGGCAGGCCGGCTGGACGTTCACTCAGGGATCGCTGGCCTTCTGCATCGCGATCTTCTCTCTCGGGACGGCGGCGGCCTGGGCCGGCCAGTTGCTGCCCAAGGTCGGGCCGCGCCGTCTCGCCCTCATCGGAAGCACGCTATTCGCGGGCGGATACATCATCGCGAGCTTCGCGCTGCGGATGGACTCGATCCTGCTCTTCTACGCCGGGTACGGGCTCATCGGGGGGATCGGCATCGGACTCGGGTACGTGACGCCCGTCACCACGGCCGCGAAGTGGTTCCCGGATCGGAAGGGGCTCGTCACCGGCATCGTCGTCATGGGCTTCGGGATCGGGGCGCTCCTCCTGAGCAAGGGGCTCGCACCGCTGCTCGTGCTGCAGACGGAAGGGGATCTTCCGCAGGTCTTCCTGTGGCTCGGGATCGTCTTCGCCTGCATCCTCATCCCCAGCAGCTTCGTCATCGACGACCCGCCCGCCGCCCAGGTGGCGCCGTGGAAGCAGCCCGCGCAGGTGGCCCCGTACCTGAAGTCCAGCCAGTTCGCCATCATCTGGATCGTCTTCTTCTTCAACATCGCCGCTGGGATCTCGGTCATCAGCTTCCAGTCCGAACTCCTTCAGGAGGTGTGGGGACTGGCCGATCCGACGGTCGAGCCGGCGGTGCTCGCCGAGTACGGCGCGACGCTCATCGCGGCGAGTTCCGTGTGTAACGGAGTGGGGCGCATCCTGTGGGCCTGGCTCTCCGACCGGATCGGGCGCGTGGCCGTGTTCCGCATCCTGCTTGCGAGCCAGATGGTCGTGTTCGGCGTCCTCATGACCGAGTCGAACCCGTGGATCTTCTCCGCGCTCGTGTGCTACGTGCTGCTCTGCTTCGGCGGCGGGTTCGCGACCATGCCGTCGTTCATCCTCGAGGTGTACGGCCCGAAGAACATGTCGAAGGTGTACGGGGCGATCCTTACCGCCTGGGCCGCGGCGGGAATCTGCGGTCCGCTCTACGTCGGATACCTGAAGGACAGCTATCCCGACCGCGCGGTCATGTACTGCTTCCTGATCGGGATCCTCATGCTCGGCGCGGGCTACCTGTTCTCCTACCTGCTCGACGATGACCGCGTCCGCCTGGGCCGCCCCTCGGTGAAGCAGACCCTGGAGCGCTACGGAATCCCCGTCCCCGACCGGCCCTGATGTGAGCCGCGTCGGCGTCGCAGCGCTCGTGCTGGCGTTTTCGCTCGGCGCTTCCTGCGATTCCCCACCGTCTCCCCTTCCGCCGCTGGATGTCGCGTGGGCGCCGGCGGCGCCCGTTCAGGGCCACCTGTTCGTCATCGGCGTGGCGGCGCCGTCGGGGTCCGGCGTGATCTCGGCGGGCGGCGAGGTGGGTGGCGAGGCGCTGCACTTCCGGCGCGTCGGTCCGGTGCTCGAGAGCCTGGCGGCGGTGCCGATTTCGACGGTGGACACGCTCGACGCCTGGGTGCGGGCGGACTACGCGGACGGCCGCTCGCGGATCGACTCGCTCCGCATTCCCGTGCGGGCGGGCGAATACGAGCACGAGCGCCTTACGGTGGCGCCGCGCTTCGGATCGCCGCTGAACGAGGAGGACCAGGCGCGGCTGCGGAGCGACCGCGAGAAGGCGGCGCGGGCCGCCCGCGAGGCGCACGCCGCGCCGCGCATGTGGAGCGCGGTGCGGCTGCCGCGGGAATCCCGCGTGACGAGCGGCTTCGGCACCGGCCGCGAGTTCAACGGGCAGATCACGAGCCGCCACATGGGACTGGATCTGGCCGGCGCCCGCGGCGCGACCGTGACGGCGGCGGCGGACGGCGTCGTGGCCGTCGTCGACGGCTTCCTGCTCGCAGGGAACGTCGTCTACCTCAACCACGGGGGAGGATTGCTCACCGGCTACTTCCACCTCAGCGAGCAACTGGTGTCCGTGGGCGATACGGTCACGGCGGGGACGCCGGTCGGACGGGTCGGGGCCACCGGCCGGGTTACCGGCCCCCACCTGCACTGGGTCGTGCGCTACGGCGGCACGAGCGTGGACCCGCTCAGCCTGCTCGCGCTCTCCGGGATCAGATCCATCCCGGAATGATCGCCTTCCGCCCCGGGGGATAGTCCTCGAACCGTTCCCGGTACCAGCGGTGGTGGCTGAGCGCCCGCGGCACGAGGTTCGCCGCCGTGAACAGGAGGAATGCGAGTCCGGCCAGCGACCATGTCGCCAGCGCCCAGCCGGCCCATTCCATCACCTCTCCCAGGTAGTTGGGACAGGAGACGTAGCGGAACCCCCCGCCGCGCGGGATGGAGTAGCCGGTCTCTCCGGGCTTCCGGAGCTTCAGCAGCGTGTGGTCGGAGTGGAGGTTGAGGACGAACCCGGCCGCAAAAACCCCCAGGCCGGCCAGAAATCTCGGATCGCCCAGCCACTCTGGGCCGTACTGTGCAAGTTCCGAGATCCAGCGCGCGTTTATATACGCGTTCACCATATTGAAAACGAAGCCGGAGGCCGCCACGACCGCCGGCATGCTCTTTCCCCTGGTCCGCGTGCGGAGGGGATAGATGAATGTCCGGTTCAGATAGTGGCACTGCCATATTCCCAGAAAGACGAGCGGTACGGCGTCGCCGGCCGACCGTCCGGCGAGATAGACGACGGCGAAGAACACCGGGGCGGGCACCTCCATGAGAATCCAGCCGACCCGATCCGGGAGGTGCGGCCCCCAGCCGCGCCCGGTGTAGTGGCGGCCGTAGGGGACCTTCAGGCGAAGCAGGCCGACGAACGCCAGCGGGGCGACCGCAAGCAGAGCCCACACGAGGGCGCTGTGGAGCGTGGCGCCGTCCATCGCGGGCGCGGTCGCGTCGGCGCCCGACTAGAAGGGGACGACGGAGCCGAGGCCGAGGTCCTCCGCCCGACTCAGAGCCGCTTCCGCGATCGCGACGTCCTGCGCGGCGCTCCCCACCGACTTGAAGAGCGTGCAGTCGTGGTCGCCGCGGCCGCCGGGGACCCGGCCGTTGACGATCTCGCCGAGTTCGGCATCGATCACGTCGCGTCCCACGACCCCCTTCTCCACCGGGATGATGAGGTCGCCGGCCTCCTCCCAGATCGCTTCGCGCTGGTCCACGATCACGCGGGCGCGCGCAACGATCTCCTCGGGGATCTCGCGCGTGTGAGGCTGAAAGGCGCCGATCGCGTTGATGTGGGCTCCGGGTTCGAGGTGTTCGAGAGAGAAGACGGGCGCCTCGCTCGTGGTCGCGGTCACGACGAGATCCGCGCCGTCGAGGGCCTCGGCCGGGGTCGCGGCCGCTCGGATCCGGGGTGGAGACCCGCCTTCCGGCGGCACGAGCGAGGCGGCCCTCTCCGTGAGTGCGACGGCCAGTTCTTCGGCGCCTTCGGGCGGGACGGAGACGATCCGGATCTCGCGCAGCGGCCGGCACGCGGCCAGCAGTTCGATATGGGCCCTGCCCTGGGCGCCGGCTCCGAATACGGCGAGCACATCCGCCGCGGGGTCGGCCAGCAGCTCCGTGGCCAGCCCGCTGCCCGCCGCCGTCCGGATCTCCGTCAGCGAGGTGCCGTCGAGGAGGGCGCGGGTGCATCCCGTCTCCGCGTCGAGCAGGATGATCGCCCCCTGAATCGGCGGCTGACCGGCGGAAACGTTCCCTGGGAAGACCGAAACGATCTTGGCCCCGAGCCCCCCGGAGCCGCCGAGGAAGGCGGGCATGAGGAGCGTGATGCCGTGCCGGCTCTCGACGTGCCCCCGCACGGGGACCACCGCCTGCCCGCCGGACAGCTCCCCGAACGCGATCCGCATCGCATCCACGGCCGTCTTCGCCGTCACGGCCCGCTCGATGTCGCTTCTCGAGAGAATGCGAATCACCACTCGCTCAGCCTCCCTTGCTCGTGGCACGGGAGCGGCGCTCGTGGACGGCGGAGCGGAGCATCGCGATCGCAGCGTAGAGGACGACGACGACGACGAGCCAGCGCATCGCGTTGAGGGGGAGCGAGCGGACGATGAACGCCGCGATCAGCACGGCCGGGATCCCTCCGATCGCGAGGCCGAGGGCCGCGCGGAGGCCGTAGCGTCCCGCCTTCAGGAAACGCAGGCCCGCGACCGGCATGAGGAAGGCGGACGCGCCCATCATGATCGGGAAGGCGACGGCCGGGTTCAGGCCCATGAGGCTGACGACGATCATCGTCGGGGCGTAGATCCCGATCCCGATCGTCATGAGCGCCCCGAGAACGAAGAGGCAGCCCGCCGCCAGGGCGAGCGACCCGCCCGACAGGCCGGACGCTTCCCCGCCCACGGCCGTGATCTCGAAGATCGCCATGAGGAAGGTGGCGGCGGCGATGAGAAGCGCGACCCCCATCCCGACCTGGATCCGGTAGCGGGGCAGCCGGGCCACGATCCCCGCGCCCAGCCACGCCCCGAGCACGGCGGCCGCGATGAGGACGAAGAGCGTCGTCGGTTCCACGCTGATGATCGCGATGAAGATGAAGGCCTGGATGACGACCGGGGGCGTGTGCCCGATCATCATCGTGCCCGGGATCTCCTCGTCGGGCACGACCTTCTTCAACTTGAACAGCGAGGTCGTCGGGGCGAAGGAGCCGATGCCGAGCGTATCGAAGAAGTTCGTCCCGAAGCCTACCGCCAGTTCGAACGCGTTGGGCCGACCCCGCCAGCCGTCATGCGCCCGTCCGGCCCTGGTGGCCGCGGTGGCGGCGCGCGCCCACGCCACGAGAAGCCCAGCCGTGAAGAGGGCCAGGACGGAGAACAGGTAGATGCGCGGATCGCTCAGGGCGGTGGGTCCTCGGACAGCGCCCGGTAGTACGCCTCGACGAGTTCGCGGTATTCCTCGGGGACGTCGTCCGACCCGGAGAGGAAGAAGCGTTCGATCTGCGACCCGAGTTCACGGCGGAGGGCGAACTCGAAGTCCTTCAGGCCGCGCAGCACATCGGCCTGGAGCGCCGCGAGTTCCTCGGGATCGTCGAAGTCCCCCATGGTCCGCAGGCGGTCGAGCCCAGCGATGGCGCGGTCGAGGTCGCCGACGTCGACGCCCTCCTGGCCAAGTTCGTCGCGCAGACGACGCGCGTCCTGTCCCCGCTCGCGGAATTCGCGCTGGAACTGCCGGACGTCTTCGGGCGACAGCCACGGTCCGCCGCCGCCTCCCCCGCCCCCGCCGGGCGCGAACCCCTGGCCGCCACGAGGGGCCTGGCCGGGCTGCCCCGGCTGCCCGCCACGACCTCCCTGTCCCTGGCCCTCGCCCTGCTGCTGGCCGCCCTGCTGGCCCTCGCCGCCTTGCTCGCCCTGCCCGCCTTGCTGACCCTCGCCCTGCTGTTGACCCTCCCCTTCCTGGCCCTGCTGTTGACCCTGGCCTTCCTGCTGACCCTGCCCCTCCTGGCCCTGGCCATCCTCGCCCTGTTGCAGGCGCTCCTGGAGCGACTCGAGGCCGCGGACCAGATCGCGCGTCTCGTCCAGTTGTCGACCGAGGCGGCGGGGGTCCGACTCGCTGAGTGCGTCCCGCGCGGCTTGGACGCGGGCCCGCACGTTCTCCGCGTCCTGGGTGATCTGTTCCTCGAAGTTCCGCACATAGTCCTCGGTCTGGGTGCCGAGGACGCCTCGCGAGAAGAGCAGTTTGTCCCGCAAGCGGCTCTCGCGGATCTCGCCGGCGGCTTCCACGAGGCGGCGGGCAGCGTCCGGCTGATCCTGCCGCGCCTCGCGCGCCAGGCGGTCGAGGTCGGTCTCCAGCCGGTCCACCTCGCGGGCGAGTTCGGCCTTGCGTTCGCGCAGCCCGGTCAAGCGGTCCCGGTCGCTGCCCGTCGGATCCTCGTTCACGTCGCCCTGCAGTTCCCGCTGACGCTCCGCGATGCGCTCGGCCCGCCGCGCGGCGTCCTCGACCTCCCGTTCCACCGCCGCGACCTGGCGGTTCTCCAGCAGACGGCGTGCCTCGCGCAGCCGGTCGAGGGCATTCGAGGCCTCCGCCTGTCCCTGCCCGCGGCGACCCTGCGCCTGCGCCCGCCGCATCTCGTCCGCGGCCTGCTGCAGCCGGCGCGCCGATTCCTCGACGTCCGCCCGGTCGCCCTCGCGACCCAGGCGCTGCAGTTCCCGGGCCAGCTCCTCCGTCTCCTGGATCATCTGCTGTTGCTGGCCCCGGCCGCCGCCCGCGGCGCCCCGCGGCTGCGCGGCCGCGCGTTCGTTCATCTGCTGCTGGCGCCTCGCCAGCTCCTCGAGCTTCTGCAGCGCCTCGTCGACCTCCTGATCCTGCTGTTGCTGCTGGCCCCGCTGAACGGTCTCGTACTGGTTCCGCAGGCGGTCCAGTTCCAGCTCGAACAGGTCCGCGAGTTCCTCGGCCCCCGCCCCCACGCTCCCGGGCGTACCGCCGCCTCCGCCGCCGCCCTGCTGCACCTGCACATCGCGGAACGCGGCTTCGGCGCGCTGCAGGTGCTGGAGCGCGCGCTGTTCCGGCGCGAGCGCCTCGCTGAGCCGCCGCTCCCCGAGCCTCGTCTCCGCTTCCAGCATGGCGGGTGGCGCCTGCGGGAGTTCGCGGAACACGGTCTCGAGCGACGGATCGCCCGCCACGCCGCGCTGCCGCATCTGCGCGATCAGCTCTTCCACCTGCTGTCGCAGCCGCCCCTGCAACAGCGTCAGCGTGGCCAGGTTCTCCGACATCTCCTCCTCGTCGAACTCGTCTTCGTCGCGGTCCAGGCGGAAGGTCGCCGCGACGATCTGCCGCTGCTGTTCGGACAGTTCGCCGCCCATGCCGGCCCCACCGCCGCCTCCGCCCCCTCCCCCGCCCTGCTCGGCCTGGCGGTAGTTCCGGTCGAAGGGACGGATTTCGACGAAGTAGATGTCCGAACTCTCGACCCCGCCGCCGGGCCCGCCGGAGCGCAGATCCGTCGCGCGGGCGTAGTAGGAGAGAACATCGCCCGGCGCGAGGCCGAACTCCTCGAGGAAGAAGGTGTGTCCGCCGGAGAGCTGCGTGGTCCCGCCACGGGTCGTGCCGTGGAGCACGCGGGACGATTCCTCCCCGCCGTTCACCGAGTAGAGGAGTTCCACCTGCCCGAGCCCGAAGTCGTCCTCTGCCTCGACCTCCACGTACAGTTCCTCGATCGGCGTGAGGCGCGTGTCCCGTCCGGGTTCGGAGATCCGGACTCCGGGCGACTGATCGTCGAGCGGCTCGACGAGGTAGTCGGGCGAGCCGATGACGAAGCGGTTGCCCGGACCCATGAACTCGATGCGGTAAAAGGTCTCGCCGGTCACCGTGAAGCTCGTCTCGAACGCACCATCCACGGGTACGAGCGCCGCGCCCTCCTCGTCGCCGTCGAACGCGAGCCGCGCCGCCTCCGTGGCCATCGTCGGCGTCACCCGGAGACGGACCTCGGTCCCCCGCAGCACGGCGATGTCGCCGCCGTCCTCGACGGTCCGAGGGCTCAGCCCCGTGTACGCGGGGAAGCGGTACTCGAGGTCGATCCGGTCCACATAGGGAAGGTCCGCAACCTCAATCGTGAAGACGGGCGACCGGACGCCCTCGGAACTCACCGTGTAGTCGGTGGGCTCGTCGAGGTCGAAGAGGAGGATCTCGAACGCGGCGTCCTCCGCGGCCGGCGTCATGAAGTAGCGTTCCCACGCCTCCGACTCGCCGCGCCGGACGGCGATCTCCACTTCGTCGGTCTCGAACCCCTGCGGGAACGCGCGCACGAGTTGATCCGAGCCACGAGCGATGAGCGCATCGCCGGGGTCCACGGAGATCGCGTAGGGATTGGCGGCGTCGGCGGTCTTCCAGGGGCTCAGGAGGAGCGAGCCCGCCGTGCCCTGGAAGGCGGGACCGAAGAGGGCGATGAGCAGCACGGCCGTGGCGACGCCCGCGAACCAGGCGGTGGAGCGGCGCAGCCGGTCGCGCTCGACGCGGCGCCCCCGGTCCACGCGGCGGGCGCGCCGTGCCGCGACCTCCAGCAGACGAGCATCGAGGCCGGAGCGGGCGCCCGGCGACCCGGCGCGCTCGATGGCCGCGAGGAACGCCGCCTTGAGCGACGGCTCATGCTCCTCCAGGTAGAGCGCGACCTGCGTGTCCGAGACCCGGCGCAGGAGCGGACGCACGACGAACCAGGCGAGGAGGCCCGCGGCGGCGGCCCAGAGCAGGATGCGGAAGGCGAGCACGGCGCCGTCGTCGAAACGCAGCCGGTCGATCCCGAAGGTCGCGATGAGGAAGACGGCGAAACCGATCCCCAGCGTCACGGCGACGCCCTGGATGAGTTGGCGTACGCGCCAGCGGCGCCTCACATCGCGGACGACTTCCAGCAGCTGCTGCTCCGTGTTCCGCTTCTTCGCCCATCGCTGCATCGTCATCCTCCCTTTCAGGCGCCCGCCAGCCCTGACACGGGACGCTGGCGCGCCCAGCGGTTCGCCAGCACGCTTTCTACTCCGAGCACGAGCCCCGCGAGCAGCAGCAGCACCCGCCAGAGTTCGGCGCGCCGCGGCACCGTTTCCCCGTCCGCCGTCGAGCCGTCGCCATCGGCTCCCGCCGCCGTCGGCGCGACGCCCGCCACGGCCTCCGTCACGCGCTCCGTCGCGACCGGCGTCAGATCAGATTCGGTGATCCGGGGGTTCACCGCCACGGTTGTCGCGCGGCCGGCGTCGTCCCGGAGCGCTACCTGGTAGAAGCCCGCGCGCGGAAACTCGATCCACGTCGGCCCTTCGCCGACTTCCACCGGCTGCCGGTCGCCGTCCGGATCCACCAGCACCCACTCGGCCTCGTCCCCGGCGAGCCCCGCGACACCTGCCGCGCCTGATCCGACGAGGGCCGTGAGTTCGAGCACGCCCCCGGCTTCGATCCAGCGTTCCGGCTCCCGGTATCCGGTGGCATGCAGCGCCAGCCGGTGCACGAAGGGCAGGAAGACGGGCTGCAGCGCGAGGTCGTTCCAGAAGCGGTCGAGAGTCGACGTCCAGACCAGCACGCGGCCCTCGCCCACCGGATGTTCGTACAGGGCGGGTTCCCCGCTGTCGAAGCGGGCCACCACGGCCGTGCCCTCGGCAGGCTCCAGGCTCCAGAATCGGTCGAAGCGCGCGCCCGAGAAGTCCCCGCTGCGAGGACCGGAGAACAACTCGAACACGGGATGGTCGTAGTCGAGCCACGACAGCCGACGGCCGTCCGCAGCATCCACGAGGGAGCCGGGGCCGGCGCCGAGCAGTGCCAGTCCGGCGTCGGACCACCGATTCATGCTCGCATCCCGCCCCAGGACGACGAGCAGGCCCCCGCCGTCGCTCACCCACTCGCGCAGCCGGCCGGCCCGGCCCGCGTCGGCGAGGTCCGCATCGTTGAGGATCGCGAAATCCGACGACGAGAGCGCGCCGGCGGCGAGATCCGCAGCCGGCGTCCGCGACGTCTCGATGCGGGGCGCGTCGCCGATGCCGAGGGCGCGTTCGAGAAAGAGGCTCCCCTCCGATCCCCTGCGGTTGTTCTCCAGGATGAGCGTGCGCAGACCCGCTTCGGGCGCCGCCATGAAGCGGAACTCGTTGTCGATGGCCAGCCCGTCCCCCGGGACCGTGAGGCGCCCGCGGCTCCGTCCCTCAGGGAGGGCGAGGTCATCGAACACCGCCGTGCCGACGCCGCGCGGCGGCATGTCCACCGGGACCGTCGCAACCGTCCGCCCCGCGATCTCGAGCGACACCGGGAGTCCCTCCACCGGCGCGTCGCCCATGTTTGCGAGCCGGGCCAGGAGCCGGACACGCCCGTCGTCCGCGGCCCGCACCGCCGCGTCCGCCAGCGCGACGTTCGCGGCCTCCTCCGGCGCGACGCTCGCGGCCCGCAACGAGACCCCGTCGGGAAGCCGCACGCGGCCGCCGTCCTCCCATCCCGTGCGCTGGAAGTCCGAGACGAGCGCCACCTCCCGCGTCCGGTCCTCCGACTCCGCGAGGATCCGCCCCGCAAGCTGGATCCCCGCTTCGAGCCGCGTCCCGAGGTCGGTCGTCGACAGATCCGCGAGGGCGTCACGGGCCGCGACGAGGTCGAGCGTCAGCGGCACCCGCTCCCGCGCGCGTTCATCGAACGTCGCCACCGCGACGCGATCCCCCTCGGCGAGACCATCGAGCACGGCGCGCGCGGAATCGAGCGCGGCCTCCCAGCGCCCCTCGTAGTCCAGGCTCGCCGACACGTCGAGGAGGATGACGACGTCGCGGGCCGACCCCGCCTCCACCTCCGCCACCGAGTCGAAGAACGGCCGGGAGAAGGCGAGCGCGAGGAGGATGACCGCGATGCAGCGCAGGGCGAAGAGCAGAGGATGCCGGATCCGGCGCCGGTTCATCGTCTTGAAGGGCAGCTTGCGGAGGAACATCAGCGACGGGAACACCGTCACCCGGCTGCGCTGGCGATGCGTGAGGTGGATGATGACCGGGATGGAGAGCACTCCGAGCCCGGCCAGAAACCACGGGGTCAGGAAACTCATCGGTCCTTGCCCTTCAGGCGCCGCGACCGGTGCGACAGGTAACGGAAGAGCACGGCGTCGAGCGGCGTCGAGGTGACGACGAGTTCATGGTCGATCGCGCGCTCGATCATCAGCTTCGAGATCTCGCCCACGTGCCCCTCCACCAGGGAGAGATACTCCTCGCGCATCACGTCGGGGGTCACCGGAAGCCGTTCCCCCGTCTCAAGATCCTCGAACGACCGCGCCGCCTCGAACGGGAAGTCGACCTCGGCGGGGTCCAGAATCTGGAACACGATCACGTCCTGTCCCTTGCTGCGCAGCGCTCCCACAGAGTCGAGGACCGTCTTCGGCTCCGTGTACAGATCGGAGACGAGAACGACGATCCCCTTCCGGGTCAGGCTTTCGGCCACCTGCGTGAGGGGCCGCGCCAGATCGCCCGCCGTCTCGGCCCGGACGCGGTCGAGCGCCGCCAGGATCAGGCGGCGGTGCCGGACCGAGGGGGGGATGTACTCGAGCAACTTCTCATCGAAGATCGCCGCGCCCACGCGGTCGCGCTGGCTCGCGGAAAGATAGGCGAGACACGCCGCCAGGTAGCGGGCATAGTCGAGCTTCGTGATCCCGCGCGAGCCGTAGTCCATGGAACGGGAAGCGTCCACGGCGAAGAAGATGTTCGCGTTGGTCTCGGCCTCGTATTCCTTGATGTAGTGGCGGTCGGTGCGGCCGTACACCTTCCAGTCGATCTTGCGGATGTCGTCGCCGGGCAGGTACTGGCGGTGCGCGGCGAAGTCGAGCGACAGCCCGACGAAGGGCGACCCGTGCGCCCCGGCGATGAAGCCCTCGACCACCGAACGCGCCACGAGTTCGAGGTTCCCGATCCGGGTGAGCACCGCCGGATCGAGGAACTGCGTTCCCGGCACCGTCCTGGAGGCGATTCGCGCCCGCATGATCCGGCCCGCCCCCTACATCCCCGACTTCGGCGGTTTCACGTCGTCAAGCAGCCGTTCGACGAGATCGTCCGTCGAGACGCGCTCGGATTCCGCGTGGAAGTTCGTCAGCACGCGGTGGCGGAAGACGGGGGCGCAGAGGGCGCGCACGTCGTCGAACGACACGTTGATCTCGCCCCGCAGCAACGCCCGCGCCTTGCCGCCGAGCACGAGGTACTGCGCCGCGCGCACGCTCCCCCCGTAGGCCACGTACTGCTTCACGTAGTCGGGCGCGTCGTCGCGTCCGGGGCGGGTGCGCCGGGCCAGCCGGACGGCGTAGCGCGCGACCGGCTCGGAGATCGGCACCTTCCGCACCAGGTGCTGGAAGCCCGCGATCGCCTCCGCCGACAGCACCGCCCCGGGAGGGTCGCCGGCAGTCGTCGTCGTCTGGAGGATGACCTCGAGCTCCTCGTCCTCCGGCAGGTAGCCGATGTTGATCTGGAACATGAAACGGTCGAGCTGCGCCTCGGGCAGCGGATACGTCCCCTCCAGCTCGATCGGGTTCTGCGTGGCGAGGACGAAGAAGGGCTCCGGGAGGCCGTAGGTCCGGCCCTGGATCGTCACCTGCTTCTCCTCCATCGCCTCGAGAAGGGCGGCCTGCGTCTTGGGCGGCGTGCGGTTGATCTCGTCGGCGAGCACGACGTGCGCGAACAGCGGCCCCTTCATGAAGACGAGCTTGCGCTGTCCCGTCTCCGGGTCCTCCTGGATGATGTCCGTCCCGGTGATGTCGGACGGCATGAGGTCCGGCGTGAACTGGATCCGGTTGAAGCTCAGGTGCAGGACGTCGGAGAGCGTCTGGATGAGGAGCGTCTTCGCGAGTCCGGGGACGCCGACGATGAGGCTGTTGCCGCCGGCGAAGAGCGAGATCAGCACCTGCTCGACGACATCGTCCTGGCCGATGATGACCTTCTTGAGCTCCGCGCGGACGGCGTCGGCGCTCTCGCGCAGGCGGTCGGCGAATTCGGCATCGTCCGGGGTCGCTTCGGGCGCGGCGCCAAGAGTCTCGTCCGGCTCCTGCTCCGGTGTGCGGTCCGGCGCGTCGATCCAGCGGGGGTCGGCTTCCATGCCGGCTCCTTCCGGGTTCGGTGACGGGTTCAGTGTGTCAGGGCGTATACCACATAGTTGACGCCCAGCTTGTACGCTTCGTTGGAGAGGGCGATGGGGACGAACCCCCGGTCCGACCACTCCATGTAGTCGCCAATGTCGTTGTCGTGATTCACGATGACCATAAGGCGGTTGTCGGGGTCATTGTCCTCGAAGACCCCCCAGTAGCTCGCCACGCCGCCCCGGTAGGGATGCGGCATCTCGATGTTCTCCTGCTCCAGGTGGAAGAACGAGTCGAAGATCGGGTGGCTGTCGTCGAGTTGCACGAGTTCGAGCCCCGGTAGCAGGATTTCGAGCCCCTGCCTCGTCCTCTCCAGGTCCCGCCTGCCTCCCATGTCGTCGATGATGAGGAACCCACCCTTGCGCAGATAGTTGCTCAGGTTGTCGGCCTCCACCTGGTTCATCGTCCAGCCGCCGGGTTCCGACAGGTACGCGATGGGGAACTTGAACAGGTCCGGATCGTCCATGGCGAGCACGTTGCCGCCGCCCTTGCGCGGGCCGATCGTCGTGAGCGCGTCCATGATCTCGGCGAAGTTGCGCTCGGCTACGGGCCAGTCGTGCGACCACCCCGGGTTCCAGCCCCACCCGCCGTGGTAGTAGAGGCGGACGAAGGTAAATTCGCCGGTGTAGGGCGTGTTGTACTCCTGGTAGGCGGCGAGGTCGTTCCCGAACCCGCCGCCCCCGCGTCCGCGCCGGCGCTGGCTCTCGAGGTCGGTGGCGGCGAGCAGCGTGAGCAGGGCGGCCAGGCCGCCGGTCGCGAGGGGTCGGGCAACGAGCGGCGGGGCCGCGAGGCGGCGGGTCCGCGCGGTCATCGCCCGCCCTCCGGGTCGCCGCGGATTTCGAGCAGGAGATCGAGCGCGGCCTCGAAGTTGGGGGCGATCTCCAGCGCGTCGAGGACCGCGCTCCGGGCGCCGCGCGCGTCGCCGCCCCGGTGGAGCGCGAGGGCGAGCCGATAGTGGGCCTCCGCCGGATCCGCCGGCGCCAGCGCCAGCAGCGCCCGCCGCTCGCGGACCGCCTCGGGCCACGCTTCGGCCGTCTCGTGGCTGGCGGCGAGCCGCGCGTGCACGTCGAGGTGGAAGGGGTCGATCCAGATCGCGCGTTCCAGCGTTTCGCGGGCGGCCGCATCGTTGCCGAGCGCCTGTTCGAGGTCCGCGAGCGCCATGTGCGCCTCGAAGTGGTTCTCGTTGAGGGCGGTGTACGTCCGGTAGGCCTCCGCGGCGCCCGCGAAGTCGCCGGCTTCGCGGCGGAGGTGCCCGATAAAGAGGATCGGAGCGTCGAGCCCCGCGTACTCGGGGAAGATCTCGTGCGCCCTTTCCAGCGACCGCATCGCCTCCTCCCTGCGGCCCTCGCGGTGAGCCTCCGCCGCCGCCGCGAGCAGTCCGGCGAAGGTGTCGGGGCCGGGCGGCGCCCCGGCCTCGGGGTCGCCCAGCGCCTGCAACGTCGGGCCGAAGCGGGTCTCGATGTAGTCCCGCAACTCCCGGTCGAGGCCCGGCAGCGTCGTCCCCAGCGCCCGTTCCACGACCTCCGGCGTCTCCAGCCCGTCGCGGTACCCGGCGAGCATGGCGAGCACGGCGTCGAAGCCGCGCGTCGTCTCGATCATCTCGCACAGCAGGGAGGCCATGTAGTAGGCGTGCTGTACCTGCCCCGGGTAGGCGGGCCGCACGAAGCCGTAGTTGAAGCGCTCGAGCGAGGGCAGCCGCTCGTCCCTGAAGGCGGCGAGGAAGCCGGGGTCCACGTCGGATCCCCACCCTTCGCGCGCGTGCCGCTCGTCGAGGACCGCGAGCCCCTCGGAGAACCAGCGGGGGATGCGGTGCTCAGTGTAGCCGAGCGTGAACGCGTGCGAGATCTCGTGCCACAGCGTCGAGCCCCAGTTGAAGGCGCCTCCGGGGCGCGCGCCGGGGGAATCCATGGCGAGGACGGAGCCGAAGCTCACGCCGAGCGCGCCGATGCCGGCAAGTCCGACCGTGCGCACGGAGAAGTCCGCGTGCCGGTCGTAGACCTCGACCGAGATCGGCGTCGGCGGCTCGAATCCGTAGCGGGCGCGCATGGCGTCGAAGGCTTCCTCGGCGAGCGCCGTGGCGTAGATGGAGAGGGCGCCGGCTTCCTCCGGGTGCATGGAGAACACGAAGCGTGGACTCTCCACCGTCTCGAACCCGGCCAGCTCCTCGAGCAGGTCGAGAGTGTTGAACACCCAGACGTTGAAGGGATCGCCCTCGAAGGAGGCCGCGAGCGTCGCGCGCCCCGCCTCCAGGTCGCCGACGCGGAGCTGGTTGAGGCCGAGTTCCGCCATGCCGGGCCAGGACAGGGGATCGAGGGCCACGGCCTGCCGCGCGAACGCGACCGCATCGCCGTACCGATGCGTGCGGTAGGCGACCTGGGCGAGGGCGACGTAGAGGTCGGCGTGCCGGGGATCCAGCCGCAGCACGCGGTCGCGCGCCTCCGCGAAGGCGGCCGCGTCCCCCCGGAGGTGGGCGGCGGCCGCGATCTCCGTCCACGCGGAGAGGGAGACGGGATTCGTCTCCAACGCGCGCCGGGCCTCCGCCTCGGCATCGTCCACGTCCTCCAGCTCGAGATAGAGCCGCGCCAGGAAGGCGCGGGCTTCGGTGAGGCGGGGGTTCGTTTCCAGCGCCTGCTGCGCGAGTTCGAGCGCCTCGGAGGAGCCGTCGAACTTCGCGCGGCGCGCCTTCGCCAGGAGGGCGCGCGCGTGGGCCGGGTTCCGGGCCAGCGCCTCCTCGATCAGCGGCCCGGCCTCGAAGCTGTCGTACTTGTCGAGAAAGAGTAAACCGAGGTCGATGCGCGGCTCGGGGTCGCCCGGGTCCGCCGCGATGGCCTCCTCGAAGGCGCGTACGGCGTCGTGGAAGAGGTCGGGGTCGCGGGCCCCGAGGTACCTCAGGGCGGCGCCGACGGCGCGCAGCTCCGCAGGCTCGAGGCGTCGCGCGCGGTTGTAGAAGTCGATGAACCCGTCGAACAGGGCGACGGCTTCCTCGCGCGCGCCGCGGGCGAAGAGGAGGCGGCCCAGGTCGAGCCGTGCGAGTTGGGCGTCACCGGCCCGGCCCTCGATGGCCCGGCGGAAGTTCGCCTCGGCGTCGTCGAGGCGTCCGAGCGCGTACAACTGACGCCCGCGCGCGCGGGCGAGTTCGGTGTCCGCGTCCGCTCCGTCCGGGGCGCGCGCGGCGGCCCGGTCGAGGGCTTCGAGCGCGGCCTCGTACTCGCCGGTCGCGGCGAGCGAGCGCGCCCACCCCCGCGCCGAGGCCGGGAACTCGCGCCCGGAGCGGGCCAGTGACCGGTAAGCCGCGACCGCCTGCCCGTAGTCGCCGGTCTGGTGCGCCTCGAGCGCCGCGGCCAGCGGCCCGCCGCCCCCGTCCGCCTCCGTACGCTCCTGCGCGCGCCCCGACGGCGGCGCCGCGAGCACGAGCGCCAGCGCCGGTAACGCGACCCGCATCGCGCGCCCATTCGACCGGTGGGGCGGGCGCGGGGTCAGGCGCACGGGCCACTCCCTCCATCGCGGATCGCGCGGTTGAGGCGGGCGAGCTCGACGAGGAGCGTCTCGAGCTGTGCGTCGTAGTCCTCCTCCTCCATTTCGTCGCGGCGCGCACGGAGGGCGGCGATCCCGTCCTCCACCTCGCGCTTCCGCGCCAGGAGGGCGGCCACGGCCGGGTCGTCGGCCGCGGCCCCCGCCATCGCCACCGGCGCCTGGGCGAGGAAGAACCGGCTCGCGAGCGTCCCGTCGGGTCCGTCCGGACTCGGCTCGAGCGACCCCTCGCCGTCCCCGTCGTCGTCCAGCAGGGCGTGTTCGGTCAGCATCTCGTTGTCCCGCTCGTACCGGCGGCGGACCTCGCCGGTCGCGTAGCGGAACGCCTCGAGCAGCGACACCCGTTCATCCTTGTCCACGTCCGCCTCGTCGAGCGCGAAAGCATTGATGAAGAAGCCGCCGAAGTGGGTCCGCTCGCGCTCGCGCGGGGAGCGTGTGGCCGTCACGACGATGCGCCGCTCTCCGGCGAGCGCGGGCACGAACCCGCCGCTGGCGCTCGCCGCGTTCACCACCGCCACGGTCTGCGTCGGAAACGCGTGGAGCCACATCGAGAGCGCCTCCCCCGACAGGTCCGGGCCGGGAAGGCTGAAGCGCGACTCCTGGCCACGGCCGCTCCCGTGACCGAGCAGAAGGATGAGCGCCACGTCCGAGGGCCCCGCCCGGTTCGCCATGCCGAGCACTTCCCGCTCGACCGCTTCCAGGCTGGCCCGGCCCGCGACTCGGGGGGACAGGGCCTCGTCCTCCGCGAGCCACGCGACGTTTTCGCGCACGCCGAGCCGGCTGTCGAGCGCGTCGAGCAGCGCTTCGGCTTCCGTGCGGAACTGCTCGGAGTACTCCGGGGCGCCCCCGAGGCCGGTGACGACGAGCACATGGGTCCGCGGCGCGGCGGGAGCCGCCTGAGCCGTGGCGGAGTGGCCGGACGCGGCGCCGGCGCCGAGGAGCAGCGCCGCGGCGAGGACCGCGGAGACCGAGGCGGCTCGCGCGCCGCGGATCACGCGAGGTCCTTCCGCCGCCGGTACGCCCACTCCCCGCCCAGCAGACCCGCCAGGAGCAGGAAGAGGATCGGCATGTCCCACAGCGAGCGCTCCTCGTACACGGTGTCGCCGCTCTCCGTGTAGCGGATCTCGTCGGCCAGCACCTGCGCGTCATCCGCCGTGTAGAACCGGCCCCCCGTCTCGTCGGCGATCCGGCGCAACAGTTCCGTGCGACGGCCCGCTCCGAACTCCTCGATCCGGGGCGTCCCCGCCCGGAAGAAACTCACTCCTTCCGCGATATCGCGGCTCGTCTCGGCCCCGGCCCCCGGGCCCCCGATCCGGGCTCCGGCCGCGCGGACCTGCACGCTGTGCAGCCCCCGCTCCGCCGGCACGAAACGCCCTTCGTACTCACCATCGCGCTCGACCGTCCAGTCGAGCCGGACCTCCGACGCGACGCCCCCCGGTCCCGTCACCGTGGCGACGACGTCCGCTCCGTTCACGCGCAGGTATCGTTCGTCCTCCACCTCGGCCCGGATCCGCAGCGGCTCGCCCATCGGCACGACGTCTTCGCCCGAGTCGAGGCGGACGCGCCCCGGCGTATCGTGCACGAGCCAGCGGAGCAACTGCCGCCACAGCGTCTCGTGCGTCTCGTCCTCCAGCGGGATGTCCGCGTGCATCTGCCACAGCCACGAGTCCTGGGCGGCGAACACGATGGACGTCCCGCGTCCGTACCTCTGGTGCGCGAGGAGCATGCGCGGAGCGCCCTCGGCCGGTACGCCCCGGAGGAGGTCGACGGCCCCCGGTTTCAGCTCGAACACGCGGTTCACGGAGGTGAGGGGCGGAAGCTCCGTCCAGCGCTCGGCGGAAGACTCGGCGGCCTCCGCGATCCTCATCGCCGCGTGCCGGCGGCCCGCCGGGGTGAGTTCCGCCGACACCTCGAGCACATCCGGCTCGCCGGCTCCCCCGAGCACCACGGGCAGGGCGTCGGCCAGCGGCGTCCCCGTATAGCCGCCCTCTCCCAGCGACCGCCGCCCGCCCAGCACGAGAAGCCCGCCCCCGCGCTGTCCCACGAAATCCGCCATCATCTGCAACTGGTCGTGCGTGAAGAAGCTCGCCTCCACGCTGCCCAGGATCAGCCCGTCGTACTCGTACAACTCCTCGCGCGTGTCCGGGAACCCGCCGGCGAGTTCGCCCGGGCCCTCCACGTCGAGCCGCAGGTATTTCTCGTCGGCCGTCCGCAGGAGCGTCACGACGTGCAGGTTCTCGTCGTCCGCCACGGCGCGGCGCACGAACTTGTTCTCCGGGCGCGGCGAGCCCTCGAAGTAGAGGATCTTGCGGCGCGTGTCCCCGACCTCGACGAGGACCTGGCGCTCGTTGTTGCCGGTCAGCGCCTCCCCCTCCTGCGGGTCCACGAAGAAACGGATCGCGCGGGGCCCCGACTCCTCCAGGGTGAACTGGAGTTGCACGGCTTCCTCGCCGTCCGGCCCGAGCGTGAGATCGCGCGTGCCCACGATGCGCCCTTCGTCCTCCACGTCGAGCCGCACCGTGCGTCCGGCCAGGCCCGCGTGCGAGACGATGACGTCGGCCACGATCGTCGTCCCCTCGAGCGCCGCCCGCGGCACCTCCACGCGACGCACCTCGACGTCGGGGGCGATGCGCTCCGAGCCCATCCCGACCGTGTAGATGGGGATCCCCGCGGCGCGCGCCGACAGCAGCGCCGCCGACAGGGGCGGGGTCGCTTCGTCATCGTTGTTCGCGCCGTCGGTGACGATGACGATTCCGGAGAGCGGGAGTCCGGCCATCTCCTGCTGCACGCGCGTGAGCCCTGCGGCGAGGTTCGTGCGGGGGCCCGTGAAGGCCAGCTCGCCAGCCCCGTCGATGCGATCGGCGTCGGAGTCGAACCCGTACATCCTCAGGCGGAAACGGTCCTCGAGCGCCTGCCGGAGCGCGCCCTCGCCCCGCTGCGTCGCGAACGCCTGCCCGTCGGCGGGGTCCGCGGTCGCGGGCTCCATGGCCGCGGAACCCGACACGCCGGGGTCGGCGGCCAGGGGATCGGCCGGCGGATCGCCCGTTCCGCCCGCCGGATCCTCCTCCTCGCCACCGAAGAGGTCGAGCATCCGCTGCGCGCGCGTTTCCCCGCTCTCGTCCGCCACGCGCATGCTGCGCGAATCGTCGAGGAGGACGGCCACGAAGTTCCGCCGCGGGACGACGGTCGAGACGAGGAGAACGGGCCGCATCAGGAGGAAGGCGAGGACGCCCAGCGCGGTCGCCCGCAGTCCCATCATCACCCACCGGTCGCGCGCCTCCACCGTGGGTCCGACGCGGCGGTATTCGAGCGCGAACCAGACGACCGCGGCGACCGCGAGGAGGACGAGAATCACCCCCCACCAGGGGGCGGCGAGGGAGAGGTCGCCGCGTTCGAACACGACGGGTCTGTATTTGAAGAGAAACTCGAACACGCGGTCGCTGACCCTTCCCTTCCGAACGCGGTCTCTGTCGGCGGCTTCAACGTACCAGTTAGGTGTCCCTCTTAGAAACAAGGCCCGCCAGACGATCGTTGCCCATCGGCCGGGCTCGTCACATTTGTGGTCATCGACACGTTGTATTACATGTGTACTACAACCCGTCACACTACATGACAGCCGGGGGAAGGTCGGTGGGCCTGCGGACGGTACGACTCAATGAAGAAGAAGAGGCGATCCTCGAGGATCTCCGGAAAAAGACCGGCCACTCGATCTCGGAGGTGTTGAAGCGGGGCCTCCGGTCCTACGACACGTACGTGAACGGCATCCGGCTGGGCGGCAGGAAGGGCGAGTCGGCCGGCGAAGTCTTTCGGCGCATCATGGCGCGGTACGACGAGGATACTCCCGAAGCGCCGTACGCCGCCGAACCCGGCACGTTGCCCCGCCGACGGCACAAGGAAGCCGTGGTGGAGATCATCCGCGAGAGACACGATGCCGAGCGCGCGCTACGTGACGCTCGCGAGGCGCTCGACCGGCTCAGCCGGACGCTGGCTGGCTGAACGCGGAGAGGCCGCGGCCGTGGCGCGAGCCGCGCCGCCGGCTCAGTCCCCGCGTCGAGGCGCGAGTCCGGCGGCAATCGCCGCCCCGCCCCTGGCCGTGAACACTCCCAGTGTCAATCCGGCGACTCCCAGGAAGGTGGCGAACCCGACCGGGCTCTGGAGTCCCCCCACGAACTCCGCGACCAGGCTGCCGGCGGGCAGTCCGGCGCCGAATCCGACGACGCACCTGACGACCCACCGCCGGGCCACGGGCGCCGCGGCGCGGAGCGCCAGCCACTGCGCCGCGCCCAGCCCGAGGCCGGCAAACGCCCCGACGAACGTCAAGCCGCCGATTCGACCGAGCATGTCGAGCGCCGCCAGGCGCGCCGGCTCGCCGGTCAACGCCTGGCCGAGCGTTTCGACCAGCACGATGCCGAGAGTCATGCCGACACCGAGGCCGAGACCCGAGGTCCCGACCCATGACGCGCCGAACCGCGGACTCCTTCCCAGGGCCAGCCACTGGGCGCCGCCGAACATCGAACCGGCCACCGCCAAGGTGACGGGCGTCACCAACACCATGCCCACGACCGCCTCGACCGGTGCTGCCAGGCCCAGGCCGACGGCCAGCCCGCCCGCCAAGCCGAGCCCGCAGAGAACGGTCCAGCGCAGGACGAAGCCGCTTGTGGCAGCCCTGATGTCTTCGATCATCGCGCACCTCCCATTCGGCCACGACTCCGGTAACTACGGATGACGCATCTGCTGGTAGGCGCTCAGGGCCCGCTCGCGGGCTGCGGTGTGGTCGACCATGGGGAGCGGGTAGTCACGGCCGAGTTCGATGCCGGCTCCGCTGAGCGCGTTCGGCGGAGCTTCCCACGGCTGGTGGAGCGAGCGGTCGGGGAGGCGCGCGATCTCGGGGACCCAGCGGCGCACGTAGGCGCCGGCCGGATCGAACTTTTGGGCCTGCCTGACCGGGTTGAAGATGCGGAAGAAGGGCTGGGCGTCCGCGCCCGAACCCGAGACCCACTGCCAGTTGGCGACGTTGTTGGCGAGGTCGGCGTCGACGAGGGTGTCCCAGAACCACGCCTCGCCGTGCCGCCAGTGGACGAGCAGGTCCTTCGTCAGGAAGGACGCGGCGATCATCCGCACGCGGTTGTGCATCCAGCCGGTGTGCCAGAGTTCGCGCATCCCCGCGTCGACGATCGGGTAGCCGGTGCGGCCCTCCTGCCAGTTGGCGAGCGCCTTCGGATCCTCGCGCCACGGGAAGCGGTCGAAGGCGGGGCGCCAGTTGTCCTTTTCCATGTGCGGAGAGTAGAACAGCAGATGATGGCTGAAATCGCGCCACGCGAGTTCGCGGAGGAGCGCTTCGGGGCCGCTTCCGCCGGGCGCTTCGGCCTCGATCAGGGGAGCCGCGGCGCGCCACACCTGGTGCGGCCCGATCTCGCCCCAGTGCAGGTGCGGGGAGAGTCGTGAGCTTCCCCGCAGGTCCGGCCGGTCGCGGTCGATTCCGTATCGTCCGACGCCGTCCTCGATGAAGTCGGCCAGCCGGCGCCGGGCCGCGGCCTCCCCCACCTCCCAGGTCTCTCGGAGCCCCCCGGCCCAGTCGGGCGCCGTGGGCTGTAACCCCCAGTCGTCGAGACGGTCGCCGGCGGTCGCGGGACCGGGAGTCGGCTCCCTGGGTGCCGGGTGACGTTTCGGCGTCCGGTACGACTCCCTGAGCCGCCGCCAGAAGGGGGTGAAGACACGATAGGGCTCCTTCTGGCGGGTCTCGATCTCCCAGGGCTCCATGAGGAGCGACCCCGGGTAACTCTCCGTCTCCACGCCGGCGGCGTGAAGCGTCGTCTCGATCTTCTCGTCGCGCGCGGCGGACGCCGGCTCGTAGCACCGGTTCCACACCACGCGGGCGGCGCCGCTCTCCCGCACGACCTCCGGGAGGACATCGGACGCCGGGCCCCGCCGCAGGCAGAGGGAGAGCCCCGTCCGCGCGAGACCTTCCGCCAGCGAGCGCAGGCTCTCGTGCAGCCACCAGCGGGACGCGCCGCCGAGAGGCCGAACGTCGCGGCTCTCCTCATCCAGCACAAACAGAGGGACGACGGGTCTTCCCGACTCCGCGGCCCGGGCAAGAGCGGGGTTGTCGTGAAGGCGCAGATCCCGCCGGAACCAGACGACGACCGAGGTCACCTCCGGAGGATCTCTTTGCAGGTCGTCACGACGGGAACGTGTGGCGCCTTGAGGCGGTATGAATGTCATGTGGGAGGGGATCTGTCCCGCGTCGGACGCGACCGGGACGTGAGCGGGAGGAGGTTAGGATGGGCGAGATCAGCATACCTGACGCTCTGCTGGAGGCGCTCGATGCGACGGCGGCGGCCCTGGAGCAGAGCCGCGAGGAGATCATTCAGCGGGCGCTCGAGCGATATCTGCACGACTTCGACGACCTGAGGGTGGCGACCGCGAGGTTCCGCGCCCGTGACCACGCGGCGTAACAGCCCGGCCAACTACGCGAGGCCCTCCCGTTCGAGGAACGCGATTATCGTCGAGACGCACTCCTCGGGGTTCTCCAGTTGGAGGAAATGCGTCGTGTGCGGGACGAAGTCGTAGTCCCACCCGATGAGTCCCTCCAGATCCACGCTGGGCAGCGAGGAGAACTCGACGCCCGGGTCGCCGCCGATCACGGTCACGGGACAGGCGAAGTCGGTCGTGTCCGGCTCGAAGGCGTACGCGAAGCCGTAGTCGAACACCTGCGCCTCGAACTCCCGCGGACAGCGGAGTTCGTACCCGTCCCCGTCCGACGCGGGGCGGAGCAACGTCTCGGCCGCGAGGTGCTCCACGCCCGGCCGCGTGAACTCGAACACCCACGAACGCCGGAACTCCTCGGCGAACTCCTCGCGCGTGGCGAAGCGGGGCTGGCGATGCCGGGCGAGCATGCCCAGCCGCCGCCAGAGCGTGTCGATGCCGTAGTGGTCGCCGTCGGCCAGGTACATGGGCGGATCGAAGAGGACGAGCCCCGCGTACCCGCGCCCCGGCGGATCGTGGTTGAGGGCGACCATCGCCGACAGCGAGTGAAACACGCCGACCGCGGGCTTCGCGCCGAAGTGCTCTTCGATGCCGGCCCGGATGCGCTCCTCGTCGGCCGTGAAGGTCGCGACGTTGTGGTGCGCGAGGTCGGCCGTCGGGTTCCGTCCGTGGCTGCGGAGGTCGTAGACGATCAACTCGAAGCGGGACTGGAGGCGCGACCAGAAGGGGTAGTAGAGGTCGATCGCGAGCCCGTTGTCGTGGCTGAGGACGAGCCGCGGGCCCTTCACGTCCCCGTGCCGCCTGAGCATGATGAGGGCGCCGCCGGCCGCCTCGATTTCGACGGTGTCGAGCGGCTCCGGAACCCGCCATTCGGGAGTCGTCATGGACTCCTCCTTTCCACGGAGGATGATAATGCTTCCGCGCCGGGGATGGCGAGACAACACTTTCCCGCGCGCAGGGCACACGATCAGTGTCGCGGAAGCGGGCCGGGACCGAACCGGACCTACGTCTCGCGGGCGATCACGACGACCCCTGCGCGCGCGGTCAACTCCCGGTAGAGGCCGCTGAGCCGCTTCGTGAGCGGCCCCGGCGATCCGTCTCCGATCACCCGCCCGTCGATTTCCGTCACGCTCGCCAGTTCCCCCATTGTCCCGGTGCAGAACGCCTCGTCCGCGCGGTAGGCCTCGGTGAGGGAGAGATCCGTCACCCGGCTCGGGATGCCGTGCTCCGCGCAGAGTTCGAGCACCGTGGCGCGGGTGATCCCCTCGGGACAGGCGACGGTCCGGCTGGTCAACGCGACGCCGTCGCGCACGAAGAAGAGATGCGTCGCGTTCGTCTCGGCGATGAAGCCGTTGCCGTCGAGCATCAGCGCGTCATCTGCGCCGGCCGCGTTCGCCTCGATCTTGGCCAGGATCGACTGCAGGAGGTTCGCGTGGTGGATCTTCGGATCCAGCGTGTCGGGCCCGAAGCGGCGCAGCGAACTCGTGATCAGCGTGAGGCCCGACCGCTCGTACACCGGCGCCTTGTGCTCGGCGAGCACGATGAGCGTGGGACCCGACCGGTTCAGACGCGGATCCATGCCGCTGGTGAACTTCACCCCCCGGGTCAGCGTGAGCCGGATATGCACCCCGTCGCGCATGCCGTTCGCGGCGAGCGTCCGGCGGATCTCGTCGATGATCTCCTCATCCGCAGGGATCTCGGCGAAGGCGAGCGCCAGGGCGGAGGACCGGAGCCGGGCGAGGTGTTCCCTCAGCTTGAAGATGCGGCCGTCGTACAGGCGCAGCCCCTCCCAGACCGCGTCGCCCCCCTGCACCGCCGAGTCGAACGGGCTGACGCCGGCCTCGTCGCGGTGAACGAGTGTCCCGCTCACGTTGACGATGAGATCGCGGTTCCGCTCGTCAAACGCTTGTAACATGAGTGTCCCTTCGTCCCCGAGGACGTGATCGTAACGCTGTCTCCCTGCTGGTCGATTCGCTCTCCAGATGATGGCACGTTGACCGGCGACCACAGGTTCGGCACGGGAGCGCTCGCTCGCGAACCTTTACGGGAGTCTTTGCGACACCATGGGAACGGATTTGATCGCCGACCTCATCCTGGCGGCAACCCTGATCGGCGTTTGCGTCATCCTTTGTGGCCTGTCGCGCAATCAGCGCAAGGAACTGCGCGCCGAAATCGGCGGGGTCGACGAGCGTTTGGGCAACCGCATCGACGCCGTCCGTACCGAACTGGTGGAGACGCGAGTGGACACGGCCGACCGGGTCGCCCGCGTCGAAGGGCACGTGTTCGGAGTCCACCGGCCCGACTCCGAGGCCGACTCCGGCTGACGGCTTGCCCTTGTCCCACTCTCTGACTGACCTTCCCAAGCTGCGAAATCCCCCGGCGGCGAGGCTTCAAGGCCACGGCCAGAACTCACAAGGTGCGATCATGATTGATTTCGAGAGATTCCACGCGAACCCGTACGCCCGCCGCGGCGTCCTCTCCCGCTTCCCCGCCCTTCTTCTCGCGGGGATTGTGAGTCTCGGCGCTCTCGCCGTCCTCGGCACTCCCGGGGCGCTTGCGGCCCAAGATGGAGACGACGAGGAGGACGACGCGCCCGAACTGAACGCCGGGTTCATCTCCGGCATCCGCTGGCGGAGCATCGGACCCGCGCTGGCCTCCGGGCGGATCGCGGACATCGCGGTGGATCCCACGGACCGGAGCGTGTGGTACGTGGCGGCCTCCTCCGGGAACGTGTGGAAGACGACGAACGCGGGAACGACGTGGTCGCCGATCTTCGACGACTACGGGTCCTACTCCATCGGGGCCATCGCGCTCGACCCCAACGACCATCTCACGCTCTGGGTGGGGACGGGGGAGAACAACGGGCAGCGCTCGGTCGGGTACGGGGACGGCGTCTACAAGTCGATCGACGGCGGACGCTCGTTCCGCAACATGGGGCTCGAGACCTCCGAGCACATCGGGAAGATCCAGATCCATCCGGACGATTCCGATGTCGTGTTCGTGGCGGCGCAGGGTCCGCTGTGGAACGCGGGCGGCGAGCGCGGGCTGTACCGGACGGCGGACGGTGGCGAGACGTGGGAGCGGGTGCTCGAGATCGACGAACACACGGGCGTGAACGAGGTCTACTTCGACCCGCGCAACCCGGACGTGATGTACGCGACCTCGTGGCAGCGGCGGCGCCACCAGTGGACGATGATCGACGGCGGGCCGGGCTCGGGCATCCACAAGTCGACGGACGGCGGGAACACCTGGCGCGAGATCAACCGCGGCCTCCCCTCGGGGGACAAGGGACGGATCGGGTTCGCGATCTCGCCCCAGAACCCGGACGTCCTGTACGCGATCGTGGAGGCGGGCGGCGACGCCGGCGGCACCTTCCGTTCCGAGAACATGGGGGAGAACTGGTCGCGGACGTCGCGCTACCAGTCGGGCGCGGCCATGTACTACCACGAACTGTACGCGGATCCGCACCGCTTCGACCGCATCTACTCGCTCGACACCTTCGTGCAGATGTCGGAGGACGGCGGGGAGACGTGGGGGCGGCTGCCCACGCAGGGCGTCCACGTGGACCATCACGCGATCGTTTTCGACCCGGACGACCCGGAGCACATCATCCTCGGCAACGACGGCGGGCTGTACGAGACGCGGGACTTCGGGGAGAGCTGGCACTTCTTCTCCAACCTCCCGCTCACCCAGTTCTACAAGGTCGCGACCTCGAACGACGAGCCGTTCTACTACGTGTACGGGGGGACGCAGGACAACAACACGCTCGGCGGCCCCTCCCAGACGGCTGACAACGCGGGGATCCGGAACTCGGACTGGTACGTGACGTTGGGCGGCGACGGGTTTGACCCCGTCATCGATCCCGAGAACCCGGACATCATCTACTCGCAGCTCCAGAACGGCGTGCTGTCGCGCTTCGACCGCGTGTCGAAGGAGCGGCTCGACATCCAGCCGCAGGAAGACGCGGACGGTCCGCCGCTGCGCTGGTACTGGGACGCGGCGCTCCACATGTCGCCGCACGACAACCACCGTCTCTACTACGGGGCGCAGATCCTCTTCCAGTCGGACGACCAAGCCTCGACCTGGCGGCCGATCTCGGGCGACCTCACGCGGAACCTCGACCGCAACCAGCTGGAGGTGATGGGGCGGGTGTGGAGCGTGGACGCGGTGGGCAAGAACCGCTCGACATCGGTGTTCGGACACATCGTGTCGGTCTCCGAGTCGCCGTTCGTCGAGGGGCTCATCTACGCGGGCACGGACGACGGGCTCGTGCAGGTGACGGAGGACGGGGGTGAGAACTGGCGCGCGGTGGAGAGCTTTCCGGGCGTGCCGGACACGAGCTTCGTGCACGACGTGGAGGCGTCGCTGCACGATCCGAACACCGTGTTCGCCGTCATCAACAACTTCAAGCGGGGCGACTTCCGGCCCTACGTGCTGAAGTCGACGGACCGCGGCGTGACGTGGACCTCGATCTCGGGGGACCTGCCGGAGAACGGACCCGCCTTCTCCATCGTGCAGGACCACGTCGAGCCGGACCTGCTGTTCCTGGGGACGGAGTTCTCCGCCTTCGCGTCGGTGAACGGGGGCGAGTCGTGGATGGAACTGGGGACCGGCCTGCCGACGATTCCCGTGCGGGAACTGGAGATCCAGAAGAGGGAGGATGACCTCGTGGCGGCGACGTTCGGGCGCTCGTTCTACGTGGTCGACGACTACACGCCGCTCCGGGAACTCGCGGCCCGGTCGGACGAGATCCTCGCCTCGGACGGGCACATCTTCGACGTGAAGGACGGGGAGATGTACCTGCGCTGGAGTCCCGGGGGGACGAGCGGGTCGAGCTTCTACACGGCGGACAACCCGGCTTTCGGGGTCACGTTCACCTACTACGTGGGCGAGACGCTGCGCACGCGGGAGGCGGCGCGGCAGGCCGAGGAACGGCGGGCGCAGCGGCGGGGGGAGGACACGCCGTACCCGACGTGGGAGGAGCTGGAGGCGGAGGACCGGGAGGAGGCGCCGCGCGTGTTCCTCACGATCCGGGACGGGGACGGGAACGTCGTGAACACGGTGAACGGTTCGACGTCGCAGGGCATGCGCCGGGCGACGTGGAACTACCGGTACCCCGGCTACAATCCCGTCGCGGCGGGCGGTGGGGGCGGGGGCGGCTTCGGGGGGTTCGGGGGCGGGGGCGGCAACGGGCCCATGGCGCTGCCGGGGAGCTACACGGTGTCGCTCTCGCAGCGCGTGGACGGCGAGGTGACCGAGCTGGCCGGGCCGGTGCCGTTCGAGATCGCGCCCATGGGGGGCTCGGCGATCCCGCCCCAGGACCGGGCGGCGGTGCTCGCCTTCCAGCGACAGACCGGGGAGCTGCTCCGCGCCGTCTCCGGGACGCAGCGTGTGGCGGGGGCCGCGATGGCCCGCATCTCGGCCATGAAGCAGGCCCTGGACCGCTGGCCGTCGGCCGACCCGGCCCTCCGGCAGGAGGCCCGCGCGCTGGAGCTGCGGCTCCTCGACCTGCAGGAGACGCTGAACGGCTCCCGCACGCGGGCCTCCCGCGCCGAGCCGGAGATGCCGGGGATCGTGGCCCGCGTGAACCAGGTCGTGCGCGGCCACTGGAACGGCCTGCACGGCCCCACGCAGACGCACCGCGAGCAGTACCGGATCGCGAACGACGCCTTCACCGCGCTCTATCCGGACATGAGCCAACTGATCGAGGCGGATCTGCCGGCCCTCGAGCAGCGGCTGGAGGCGGCCGGCGTGCCGTGGACGACGGGCCGCGCGCTCCCGGACTGGCCGCCGAACGGGTAGGTGCCGGCTTTCGCACGCGGGGGCGGCCCCGGTAACCCGGCGGGCGTCCCCGCGTGAAGATCCTCTCGTACCTGTGGAAGACGATCGGGCCCCGGCGGGTGGGGCTCGTCGTCATGTGCGTGTACGCGGCGTGGCTCGTCTTCTTCTATCACTACCACTGGGTGGACGGGATCAACCTCCTCATCCACGAGGCCGGGCACCTCATCTTCTCGCCGCTGGCCCGGCTCTCCGCCGGCGGCGAAACGCTCGCCGTGCTGGCCGGCCCCGCGCTTCAGCTCGCCGCGCCCCTCTACATCACGTTCCGGCTGTGGCGGCGGGGGGAGGCGATCCCCGCCGCGGTCGGCGCCCTGTGGTCGGCGGAGAGCCTCATGTACACGGCGGCTTACCTGGGCGACGCGAACCGCCTCGCGCTCCCCCTGCTCGGCGACCACCCGAACGACTGGCGCCTTCTCCTGGACCGCGCCGGCGCCCTGGAGTCCGCCGAGCAGATCGGCCTCGCCCTCCACCTCCTCGCCAGCGCCGCGGCCGTCGCCGCCGTCTGGCGGACGATCCGCCTCGAATCCGAGCGCGCGGCGTGACCAGGTAGCGAACGGGTAACCACCTATGATCCCTTCCGTGGGCGCTCCTGCCGTTCCTCCATCCACTGCTTCTCCAGTCGCCGGAAGGTCTCCGTGAGTTCCGAGCGCAACTCGGCGAAGTGCTCGCGGAGGTCGGGGCGGCCCCGCAACCGGAGGAAGAGGGCGGTGTCCTCGCCGACCTCGCGCGCGAGTTCAACCCACCGCACCGCCACGAAGCCGGATACGGGGGCCACGACGGCCGCTATCGCGGCGACTGAGATGCCCCCCGCCAGGTAGCCTAGCGCCAGCCAGAGCATCCAGGCCGCAAGCGTTCCGCCGAGGAGCGTCGCCAGCTTGACGGTCGCCGTGACCTCGAACTGGGGCTTCACGCGTCGGACGACGAAGCCGGGAAGCCGGGCGACGGGAACCCAGAGCAGAGATCCGGCCAGCGCGAGTGGAAGTCCCAGCGCCAGGAGAGTTCCGCGCACGAGGACGTATTGTGCGACCGGGAGGAAGCTGTAGCGGCGGGGCACGTCCCCTTCCCCGGCGTGGAGTTCTTCGCTGAGCGCCGCGTATCGCTCCACCTTTTCGATCAGGCGACGATGTTCCTCCGGGTGCGCCGTGCGGATCCATTCCAGTCCCCTCGCAAAGCGCTGCAGGCGAGGGAACCGCGTACCCAGCCGTTCCCGGACCCGCCACGGGACCCACCGCGACTCGCGCACGTAGAGCTGCTCCGCCACCTCCACCAGGATCCGGTCGCGGTGGCGGTCGAAGTTCAGCGTCTGGCGGCGGATCCCCTTCTCGATCCGCTCGGTAAGCCTGCGCCCGGCGGCGACGGGATCCTCCCGGAACGCCCGTTTCAGGTCCGCGCACCCGAACGCCTTGCCGAAGCGCACGGCGACCTCGGTCCTGGCCAACTCCTTGGCCGCATAGGTGATCCCCACGGGAACGATGGACAGCCCGAGCCCCCAGTCGGCGGCCTCCTCCGCCTGCAGCGCGATCCGGGCGGTGCCCGTGCGGAACTCCACCAGGTGCGGCTCGGAGTGGCTCCGGCCCTCGGGATAGATCTGGATGGCGCCGCCGCCGTGGAGCGTGTCGACCGCGGACCGGAACATCCGCTCGTTGCGGTGGGTCGCCTCGGGATCGTCCTCCCTCCGGTAGACTGGTATGCCGCCCAGCGCGCGCAGCACCGGACCCAGAAGGAGCCGGTCGAACAGCGGTGCGCGACCCAGCGGCCGCGTGATCCGCCCGCTGCAGCGGAAGATCAGCAGCGCATCGACAAGGCTGTTGGGATGGTTGGCCGCCACGATCAACGGGCCCTCGGGGAGCGGAGGCCCGTGCCGGTCGACGCGATAGAAGAGTGCGGCCGCGGTTCCGGTGATGCCGGCGATCAGCCCGGGTATGCGATCCAAGTGTTCGCCTCCCCCCGCGGTCGCGGTCTCAGCGGCCTGCCTTGCGGAGGTAGCGGCGGCCGAGGCGGGCCATGCGGTCGTCGCCGAGTTCTTCCGCTTCGAGGATCAGGTCCCCGATATGCGAGACGAGCGCGGGGTCGCCCCAGGCGTAGCCGGTCGCGGCCTCGGCGCTGTGCGTGTTGCCGATGTGGGCGCCTTCGAGGAGGGCCCGCGCCGCGGCAGCGTCGAAGCGCGGCGACTCGCGCGGCGGGAGGGCGTAGCGCGGCTCGGGTTCGTGGGTCGCGTCCTCGTTGACGAAGGCTCGGGACATCGTGACGTGGCTGGCTTCCAAAGGTCCTGCCCGGGACCGGCCTCCCCGACCGCCGGACCGTCCCTCGACTAGTGGACGATCGCGCCGGCCCTCGCCTGCACCGGGGCCGCGCCGCCCGTGCTCTTGATGTAGGCGTAGGGGTCGTGCTCGATCGCTCCCTCCGGCAGGAACTCCCACAGCGGCCCGAGATCGTGCTTCACGCGGTCGATGTAGAACTGCGGCAACTCCTGCGTCTCTCCCTCGAAGTAGTCCCGGAACTTCCGGTCCGTCCGCAGCTTGTCGCGCACGGTCGTGTAGTACGCGATCCTCCCGTTCCCCTCCGAAGAGAGGGCGCGCACGGCGTTCAGGAGCCTCGGGATGCCCCCGCGGTTGGCCCTCAGGCGACGCCAGACGGCCCGCTTCGAGAAGCTGTACTGCGTGAGGTCGATGACGTGGTCGTAGAACTCGATCCACTCGTAGTTCTTCGGCTTCAGGTTCATCGCGTGATTGTTATTGAGGAAGTGGAACGGGAAGCCGAGCACCCGCCCTTCCTGCTGGTATTCGAGGTTGAGCGGGGCCGCTTCGCCGAACGACGTGAGCAACGAATAGCCGGGGAAGGCGGCGGGCGAGGCATCGAGGAACCGTTTCGTGAGTTCGAAGGGCTCCGGACCTTCGTCGCAATCGAGACCCATCACGAAATTCGTCTGGAGATAGGGGATGTAGCTCGTGATGAGGTTGGAATGGTCCGACACCTGGCGGACCTTCTCGATCCCGTGCCGGTTCCGGGACTTCGACTTGTTGCCCAGCATGTACCACGACTCGACGCCGGGCAGGATGGCCCGGAACCCGGCGTTCGCGAGTCGCTTGAGCCGCGGCTCCCCGAGGAGCGAGAGGCTGCTTTCCGCGATGAATTCGATCGTGCCGGGGGGGACGGCCTCCTCGATCGCCCCGAGCACGTCGTCGAACCGGACTCCGAAGTTGGGGTCGTGCCAGCCGACGATCGGCCTCTTCATCTTCTTCGCGAGGAAGCGGAGGTCGTCCCGCATCTCGTCGAAGTCGAGCGGCTGGTAGGGGATGACCGAGTCGATGCAGAAGCTGCACGTGTACGGGCACCCGAGGCTGCCCAGCATCGGGACGATCTTGAACAGCGGCGCCTTCTGGAGCGTCGGCTCGATGAACTTCCAGCGCGCGCGCACCCCGGGCAGGGACACCGGCTGCGTCTCGGCCGTCATGTGGCGGCCGAGCGGACGGTGCGGGAGGCACTCGTCCAGGACTTCGTTCAGCACCGCCTGGTCGGTGAAGCCGAACACGTAGTCGAAGTACTTCTGCGCGTCCTGCGGATAGCAGCGCGCGTGCGGACCGCCGATACAGGTGACGGCGCCCCGCCGGCGGAACATCTCGCTGATCGCGTAGGAGAGCTGGGCACCCTGTGAGAACGCGCTCACGAAGAGCAGGTCGATGTCCTGCGGGAGTTCCTCGATGAGGTCCTCGAAGCCGGTGTAGCAGACGAGGCTCACATCGTGCCCGGCCTCCTCGCACCACGCGCCGAGAACCTGCGGCATGATGCTCGCGAGGTTCGCGTGCATCACCTTGGCGTACAGGGCCTTCGTGGGTCCCTTCGAGACCAGGTCCACGATACCTACGCGGAGCTTGCGCAACGGCGATCCTCTCGGAATGGGTGCACGCGTAGCCAGGGTCGGGCGCGCGGCGGAATCGAGCAACCTAGGTGCGGGCCTCGCCCGGCGGCAATCGGCGATGGGCCGCGGACCGCTAGCACGCCTCCGCGTTGACGCGCACATACTCGCTCACGAACTCGTCCAGCATCCTGCCGACCAGACTCGTGACTGGATCCCCGTCGCGCCCGAGATAGAAGCCGATTCCCTGCTGCGGCGTTTCCCACGTCGGCGCCCAGTTCAACCAATCCGGCGCGGTGCCGGGGGAGTCCGCGGAGCCGCGCCCGGCCTCTCCCGTTCCGGGATCGCTCTGGCGGTCGTAAACGAGCTTCAGGAGGCGCAGGCGGATAACGTAGACCGTCACTACCGCGCTGGCGGTGAGTCTCTGTGCACTGACGAAGACGGACAACTGGAGCGTGGACCCGCCTGGCCGGCCGGCGGGGGCATCGATCCCGGCCGCCTGCAGCCGGCTCGTGGCCATGCTCTCCACGGATGGCGTGGTGATGTCAGCCGGCCCGCCCATGTTGGTGACGAAGACCTCCACCGGAACGGGGCGACAGGCCGTAAACAGGGCGAACCGATCCCGGTTCGAGGGCGATCCCTGGGCGGCGGCGGCCACGGGCATCAGGAGCCCGAAGGCGACCGCCGGAACGATCAGCTTTGCCGAATTCACGAACGTCTCACGAACGGCGGAACTCCTTGCCCGGTGAGTCGTTAATCATTTACGAATGGGACAACCTGATCCCGTCCAATCGTCTCGCGCCAGATTCCACGCCGAACGGCCGCAGATTTTGCCCCAGATTCCAAGGAGATCCGGATGACCGCTTCCGCCGATCGAGAGTGCCGCGTCACGAGAGTGATCCCCGCGCCTCTGGAGGCCGTGTTCCGCGCCTGGACCGAACCGGAGCTGATCCGGCAGTGGTCCTGCCCTCCGGGCGCGACGATCCGCGACTCGCAGGTCGACCTCGTGCCCGGGGGACCGTACCGCCTTCTCATCGAGGCGGAAGCGGGGACGCAGCATACGGCGTTCGGAGTGTACCGCGAGGTCGATGCCCCGAACCGGCTCGTGTATACGTGGGACTGGGAGGAGCCGGAATCCGCGGTCGGCGAAACGCTCGTCACGGTCGAGTTCATCGCCGACGGAGCGTCGACCGAGGTCGTCGTCGCGCATGAGGGCTTCCCCGCCGCCGAGGCCGCGGAGGGACACCGCCTCGGGTGGACGTGGTCGCTGGAGCGCCTGGAAGGTCTCTTCCGCTGACCGACTCCACCGGCCTTTCCGCACGTCGGATCTTCGCCTTCTGGGCCCCGCTGGCCGCCACATGGTTGATGATGGCGGTCGAGGGGCCCTATCTCGCGGCGGTCGTGGCGCGGCTGCCGGATCCCACGCTGGGGCTGGCGGCCTACGGTGTCGCGATCGCGCTGGCGGTGCTGATGGAGGCGCCGGTCATCATGCTGCTGAGCGCCTCGACGGCGCTCGTGGAGGACGCCGTCTCCTACCGGCGGCTGCGGACGTTCGCGCACGGGCTGAACGCCTTCTCCACGCTGATGCTCCTGGTCGTGCTCGTGCCGCCGGTGCACCGCGGGCTCATGCTGGGGGTGCTCGGGCTGCCGGAGGACCTGGCGCGCCTGACGTACGGAGCGCTGTGGTGCTTTCTGCCCTGGCCGGCCGCCATCGGCTACCGGCGCTTCTGGCAGGGCGTGCTCATCCGGTCCGGGCGCACGCGGCTCGTGGCGGGCGGGACGGTCGTGCGGCTCGTCTCGATGTCGGTCGCCGCGCTCATGCTCGCCATCGCCACGGACCTCCCCGGTGCCGCGGTCGGGGCTTCCGCGCTTTCGTTCGGCGTGGTGATGGAAGCGGCGGTCGCGCGCTGGATGGCCCGGGACGCCATCCGCGCCCTGCTCGTCCCGGCGGGCCGGCCGGCGGATACGACCGAACCCGTCACGGTCTCGTCGGACCCGCACGACATCGCGGAGATCGGCCGCGTGGGTGTCTCCACCGCCGATCCGGCGTCGGGCGCGGGGACCGAAGGCGGCGAACTGCGCTTCGGTGAAATCGGACGCTTCTACCTGCCCCTGATGCTCACGTCGCTGATCGGGATCGCGATCCAGCCGATGCTCACCTTCTTCATGGGTCGTGCCGCGTCGCCGGTCGAGTCGCTCGCCGTGTTCCCGGTCGTGCACTCGCTCGGGTTCATCTTCCGCTCCGTGGGTCTCAGCTTCCAGGACGCGGTCATCGCGCTCCTGGGCCGGCGGAACGAGGGCTACGAGGCGATCCGCCGCTTCGCGATCGGGCTCGGCGCGACGCTCTCCGGCGTCCTCGCGCTCCTCGCGTTCACCCCGCTCTCCCACCTCTGGTTCGTCCACGTGTCCGGCCTCACGCCCGAACTCGCCTCCTTCGCGATTCCGGCCGCCCGGGTGCTCACCCCCGTCCCCTTCCTCGGCGTCCTCCTCTCGCTGCAGCGGGGCACGCTGATCCGGCACCGGACGACGGGTCCCATCATCGTCGGGACCGCCGCAGAGATCACGGCCGTGGCCATCGTGTTCGTCGCGGTCGGCTGGGGGCTGGGCTGGGTCGGCGCGACCGCCGCCTTCACCGGCTTTCTGTTGGGCCGTCTGACCGCCAATATCTATCTGACGCCCAAGGTCCGGGCGGCGAGGCATGAAGCAGCAACAGCGATCGAGGAGGTACGGAGATGATTCATCGAATTCGCGTCGCGACACTGGCGGCGGCAGGGTTCGCGGCGGTGTCGACCGTCGTCGGCTCCGCCGGAGTGGCGGCGCAGGACCATACCGCGGCCACCGACGTTCTCGCCATCGAGGAATGGACGGTGCCCTACCCCGAGAGCCGTCCGCGCGACCCGTTCGTGGGACCGGACGGCCGCGTCTGGTTCGTGGGACAGACGGCGCACTATGCCGCCGTGCTGGACCCGGCCACGGGGGAGTTCACGCGCTACGACATGGACGACGGCACGGGGCCCCACAACCTGATCGTCGACGATGACGGGATGATCTACTACGCCGGGAACCGCGCGAACCACATCGGGATCATCGATCCGGCCACGGGCGAGATCGACAAGATCATGATGCCGGACGAGCGCGCGCGTGATCCGCACACGCTGATCTGGGACGACAACGGAGACATCTGGTTCTCCGTGCAGGGCGGCAACCTCATCGGCTTCCTCGACAAGGAGTCGAGGGAGGTGCGGCTGGTGGAGGCCCCCGAGGTCGAGACCCGCCGCGGCATGGGCTCGAGCCGGCCGTACGGGGTCAAGCTGGACTCGGAGAACCGGCCCTGGATCGCGCACTTCAACACGAACCTCATCGGCATGGTGGACCCGTCCTCCTTCGAACTCATCGGCTACGACCTGCCCGAGGGGGCGCGGCCGCGCCGTCTCGTCATCGACTCGAGGGACCGGATCTGGTACGTCGACTACAGCCGGGGGAAGATCGGCCTCGTCGAGGAGGGCGGCGGATTCCAGCGGGAATACGACCTGCCGGCGGGCGAAGAGTCCCGGCCCTACGGCGTGGCGATCGACAAGTACGATGTCGTGTGGCTCGTAGAGACGGGGATCCAGCCGAACCGGTTCGTCGGCTTCGACACGGATACGGAGGAGTTCGTGGGCACGCTCGACGTGCCGAGCGGGGGCGGCACGATCCGGCACATGTACTACGATCCGGCCACGGACTCGATCTGGTTCGGGGCGGACGTGAACACGGTCGGCCGGGCGGTGGTGTCGCCGCGCTCGCGCTGATGTCCCTCCCGGGGCCCGCGGCCGCGCTCTGCGCCGCGGGCCTCTTCGCGATGGCCGGGATCGCCGCGGTCCCCGGGGAGGATCCCGGCGCCGGGCCGCGCGTCGCGTCGCGCCCATCGGCACATATGCCACCGCACATCGACGGACCGCCTCCGGGCCACACGGGGGGTTTCGGGGAGCCGACCTGCGCCACCTGTCACTTCGGGGCTCCGCTCAACGAACCGGGGTCCACCCTGGAGGTGCTCGGACTCCACGGGGGCTACCGTCCGGGGCAACGGCATCCCGTGACGATCCGGTTCGAGAGCTTCGACATGCTGTCGGCCGGCTTCCAGGGTTCGTTCCGCTTCGCGGACGGGGACCGGCGCGGCGCCGGGGCCGGCGAGATCCGGCCCCTCGACGACCGGGTCACCGTCGTACGGGGAGAGAACGGCACGGAATACGTCCAGCACACGGGCGCCGGTGCTACGCCGACGGACGGCGTCGTGGACTGGACCTTCGAGTGGCGTGCTCCCGACGCGGAGACGCCGGTCGTGCTCCACCTCGCCGCGAACTCGGGGGGTGGGGACGACTCCCCGCTCGACGACCTCGTCTACACGCTCTCGGTCACGCTGGAGCCCGGCGGACGCTGACGGGCGTCAGCCGGGAGGGAGCGCCTTGGGGCGCCAGAGGCCGATCAGGCGGCCGCGGCGGGCCGACCCCAGTTCCGACCAGTCTTCGATGGCCAGTTCCACGGCGGCGAGGGCGGCGGTCGGCATGTACTCGCCCGCGCCCGTCAGGTGCCAGACGAGAGAGGTGATGCCGGGGTTGTGGCCGACGAGCATGAGGCGCTCCGCCGTTCCCCCCGCCGCTTCCGCGACCTCGATGTAGCCGTCGGGAGAAGCGCCGTAGAGGTCGTACGTCGTCTCGATCTCCACCTCCCGGTCGAACTCCGCCGCCGCGAGTTCTGCCGTCGTGCGCGCGCGGACGGCGGTCGAACTCACGATGCGGTCGGGCACGAGGTTCTGTCCCGCGAGGAACCGCCCCATGCGGGGCGCGTCGCGGCGGCCGCGGGGATTGAGGGGGCGGTCGTGGTCGCGGAGCCCGGGGTGTTCCCAGGAGGACTTCGCGTGCCGGAGGATGAGCAGGGTCCTCATGGGGTCACCGGCGTCATGGGCGTCACCACCGGATCGGGATCACGAGCATGGTCACGACGCCGAGGAGGATCGTCGCCAGCCAGAGGAGGAAGGCATACCCGAGGATTTCCCCGAAGCGCCGCCGCGTCACGGCGAGGATGGGGAGCGCCCAGAACGGGTGGATGAGGTTGAACGCGGAGTCTCCGTACGCGTAGGCGAGCAGCACGGTCATGACGGACACGTCGAGGGCCTCTCCGGCCGGGATCACGTACGGCGCCTCGATCATCCACTTCGAGCCCGCCGACGGGATGAACATGCTCATGATCCCCGAGTAGACGTAGACCACGAGGGGGTAGAGCCGGGTCGTGGCAACCGCGGCGAACTGCTCGCCGAGCCAGCTTCCCAGGTTCGTGTTCTGGATGACGCCGAAGATGCCGGCGTAGAAGGGGAACTGAAGGATGATCCCCCACGCCGAGGCCACTCCGTGGCGGCAGGCCCTCAGAAACGACGTCGGGCGGCCGTGGAGGACGAGCGCCACGGCGAGGAAGACGGTGTTGTACGCGTTGATCGTCCAGCTCGCGCCGAAGCCGCGGGTGACGATCGAGTGGATGAGGGGATACGCGAGCAGAACGGCGGCGAGCAGCGTCCAGCCGCGGAAGCGGTCGAGGCGCTCGGCCGGCGTCGTGCCCGCGCGCGCCGGCGGCGGTGGCGCGGGGAGGATCTCGTCGACCTCCGCCTCGGTGAGGGTGACGGCGTCGCGGTGCGGGTGGAGCGCCATCGCGGCCACGAGACCGACGAGCAGCATGACGGCGGCGTACCCGAGGTTGAAGGGATGGAAGAGGGTCTCGGTGACCGGATAGAGACGGTCCACGACGGGCGCGCCGGCGCCCGGCTCGAGCAGGGGGTTGCCGGGCGTGGCCATGATGAGCGGGGCGGAGCTGGAGAGGCCGCTCTGCCACACCGTCCCGATGCCCATGTACGCCGCGGCGATGACGAGTCGCACGTCGGCCCGTGGGTTGCGCTTGAGGATGAACGGGACGAAGAGCGCCGACCCTACGAGCCCGAACGCCCAGTTGAGATAGCCGGCCGCCATCGAGAATCCGGCGGCGAGGGCCACTGCCTGCACGGGGCGTTCGGGGTTCGGGAGGCCCGCGAGGCGGTCGAGCATCCGGTACATCGGGGGGGATGAGGCACACGCGTGGGCCGCCACCATGATGATCGAGAACTGCATTGCCAGTTCCAGCAGCGTCCAGACGCCGGCGCCCCACGCCAGCCCCGCCTCCGGGATCGAAGCGCCGCCGCCCGTGACCGCGAGGAGGAGCGCGACCACGGTGAGCAACATGAGGATCACCCACGCGTCCGGCACCCAGCGCTCCGTGACGCGGGAGAGCGCCGCGCCGCTCTCGCGCAGCCGGTCGAGCGGGCTCCCGCTCATGCCGTTCGGCGGATCGGGCTACGCCTCGGGCGGGGCTTCCGGCGGGGAGGCTTCCGGTGCGGCGGCTTCGGCAGCCGCGGCTTCCGCCTCGAGCTCCGCGGCGTCGGCCTCCGCGGGTGCCCGCGCGCCGAACGCCGTGGCGGGCAGGATGTCGCGGAAGGATTCGCCGTAGAGTTCCCACACGGTGATGAAGAGCGCCGCGACGATCGGGCCGATGAGCACGCCGGCCATGCCGAAGGCGATGAGCCCGCCGAGGGTGCCGAGCAGGATCATCAGGTCCGGCATCCGGGTGTCGCGCCCGACGAGCCAGGGGCGCATGAGGTTGTCCAGCGTCCCCACCACGAGGCCGCACCACAGGATCAGCCCGATGCCGCCGGCGACCTGGCCGGCCGCGAGGAGGTAGATCGCGGCGGGCAGCCACACGAGCGCCGACCCGATCCCCGGCACGATCGACAGGACCGCCATGACCGTGCCCCAGAAGGCGGCGGACGGAATCCCCACCACCCAGAAGGCGAGCCCGGCCAGCGCGCCCTGCACGATGCCGATGAGAAACGTCCCCTTCACCATCGCCCGCGTCACGGAGACGAAGCGGTCGAGCATGCGGCGCTCGTCTTCGTCGGACAGAGGGAGGTAGTAGAGAACCTTGTGCAGCACGCCGCGGCCGTCCTTCAGGAAGAAGAACATGGCGTACAACATCAGCAACAGGAGGAAGACGACCTTCACGGTGGCCGTCGTGACGTCGGCGAGCCAGTCGACCACCAGACCGCCGACGGACCCCGCGACTTCGCCCAGCCTCTGGAGAAGCTGCTCCTGGTAGGGACGTAGCGAATCCAGCCAGGGGATTCGGTCGAGCAGTTCGTCGAGTCCTCCGGGTTGCCGCAGTTGAGCCTGCATGTTGTCGATCCACGGGCCGGCCGTTTGGGTGACCTGCACGGCCTGGTTCGCGACGATGCCGAGGAACGCCGTGACGGGTCCGATGAGGAGAATGACGAACAGTCCGACCGCCGCGAAGGAGGCCAGCCCCTCCCTTCCGCCGAACCAGCGGCAGAGGGTGCGGTAGGCCGGGTACATGAGGCCGCTGAGGATGGCCCCCAGGAAGAGCGCCGTGAGGAACGTCCGGATCATCTCGAGGAAGAGGAGGCTGATCCCGACGACGAGAAGGAGGAGGAAGACGGCGCGGAAACGCCCCGGATGAAGGGGCGGGCTCCCGCCGGCGTCAGCCATTCTGTATGTCGGCGCTGAGCTCGGAGTCGAGGTCGACGTCGATGTCGGCGCTGAGGTCGCTGAGGAGGCGACCTGTCGCGGTCACGCGGTGCGTCCAGAAATCGGCGACTTCCGGCGCCGTGGTCCCCCCGCGGTCGTGAAGATGCGCCCAGTCCCGCGCCTCGCACGCAAGCCAGTCCAGGGTCGCGCGCGGCCCCTGCGACATCATGGACCGGAGGATGTAGGCGCGTTCGCCCACGCGGAGACCGAGGCCGAGGTCGCGCGCGGCCCTGGCGAGGTCCGCGCGCGTGAGGACGAGTCCGCTGCGAACCGGGCTCAGAAGGGCGTTGAAGAAGCTGTCCCCATCGGTCCGGCGCGGGTCGGGCACCGGCTTCGCCTCTCGGAGCGCGAGCGGACGTCGCGTCGGCGGCCCGAGGCGGGCCGACTCGCTGAAGAGGAGGGCCTCGAGCGTGTCGGCCCACTCCCGGTAGAACGGCGGCGCGATCTGCCGCAGCTTGGTGAGAAAGGGGAGGACCCACGAGAGCAGGTGCTCCCAGAGAAAGGCGTGCCGCGCATCGCGACAGGCCTGGGCAGACTTGCCGTTCCCCCGCTGCTGGGCTTCCACGAGCCAGGCGTAGCCCCCCAGCAGGGCCCGAAGGTGGTCCGGATCCTCCGGGGGCGTCGTCCCCAGCGCGCGCCAGAAACCGGCGACGCGGTCGCGCGCCTCCCCGCCCATGCGGCCGTCCGTGCCCAGGAAGGCCGAGGCGTACGGATAGAGCTGGAAGAGGAAGAGGTCGTTGTGGGTGGGCTCGTCCGGCACCGGGCCCAGCTCGAGGAGGTGGCCGATGAGCCGATTCTCCCCGCACGGACCATCGAGAAGCGCGCCCAGGGCGCGAAACAACTCCATGGCCGACTCAGTATCCCGCGCCAGCGGCGCGTGCGGCACTGTTCACTTTCACATTACGAAGTAGATGGGGGCCTCGATTTGCTGTCAAGTTGCGCCCCGCGGGTCCGGCGGGGACGCCTCCGACCCGTCCGGCTCCGGGAGATCGTATGCCGTGCGGACGGGACGCACGGGGCGGATGAGCCAGTGCGGCCGGCGCGTCCCATCGGGAGAGTGCCGCCGGGCTCCGCGCGTCTTGTCGAGCCAGCGCCGGTACACCTCGTGCGACCGCTTCGTGTCGACGTGAATGTCCCCGTGACGGTCGCGCCGCGACGCCTTGGCCACGCGCACGGCCTGGTGCCAGCAGTGCATCCCGGACACCGGATCGGGGTGCACCGGGAAAGTGAGGTTCTGATGCACCCCCACGTCCGTCCACCAGATCCGGGACGTGTCCGGATCGTCGGTCTCGTACGGCGTCGCGCCCTGCCTGCGTGACAGCTTCCAGTCGCCGTCCTTCTCCGCGAGGGAGACCGTGGCCATGAGTTGCCGCTGGCCGGCCATGTTCTCCCGCTCGCCGCGGCCGGCCGATCCGGGTTCCCCCGCGTCCGCACCCGCGCCCGCGGCGTCCGCCAGCTTCCAGCGCCCCATGTGGTGGCTGCACGCGACGACGCCCGGCTTGATGCCCTCCGTCACCCATGCCTTGAGGACGAAGTAGCCGATCTCGGTCTCGACCCGCACGAGATCTCCCGTCCTCACTCCCTTCCGCGCCGCGTCGGACGGATGGAGCCAGAGCGGATTCGTGTGGGCAATCTCGTCCAGCCACTTGGAATTCGCCGATCGCGTGTGGATCTGCACGGGGAGCCGGAAGGTGGAGATGAGGCACATCTGATCCGGCTCCATCGCGGCCGGATGCACGTGGCTCCGGATGTAGGCGGGCACGGCGTACTCGGGCCAGCCCCAGCGGACGAGCGTCGGGGAATAGAACTCCAGCTTGCCGCTCGGGGTCGGGAATCCGCGCCGGATCGTATCGTCCACGCGAACGCCCACCGGGCGCCTTCCCTCCGGATCCGGGTCGGGCGCGCCCATCGGCGCGAGGTTCACCGCGGCGGCGCCGGGGGCCCGCGTGTAGACGCGGCCGAACTCGTCCTCCCGCGCGTCCTCGAGTTCCTCGGCCGGGACGGGCCGCTCGTGCAGCGGGCCGATGTCGCGCGCCACCTCGAAGGCGCCGTAGCGGCGCATGTAGTCCAGCGGCGAGAGTCCCTCCGCCGCGGCCGCCTCCGGCAGGCCGGGCACGGAGTGCTCGAACATCCAGGCGTAGTATTCGTCCACCGTCAGGCGCTGGCCGGGATTCTCCTTCGACTCCACGAACTCGCGGATCCCGAGGCTGCCGTCCGGGTCGATGCGCCAGGAGAGTTCGAGCCAGAACTCGTTCTCTTCCCACACTTCTCCGGGGTTCGTGTGGCGCGTGTCCGCCACCCGCTCGCCGAGGCGCTCCCGGGCGGAGCGCAGCACGGGCTGCCGGAAGCCGATCCACTGGCCGTCGTGGGTCTCGTAGGAGTGGAGATCGTGCCGTTCGGGCCCGTGTCCCATCGGAAGGACGTAGTCGGCGAAGTAGGCGGATTCGTTCCAGGTCGGCGTGAGCGCGACGTGGAGGCCCACCTTCTCCTCGTCCGTCAGGGCCTCGATCCACGCGAACCCGTCCGGGTTCGTCCACACCGGGTTGTACACGCGCGTGAAATAGACGTCGAGCTTCCCGCGCCCTTCCCTGAGGAGGTGCGGGAGGAGGAAGGAGACCTCGTACATCGCCAGCGGAAACTCGTCGGGCCAGGTGAGGTCGTTCCAGTGCTCGGGGTGCCGGGGCATCCGGATCGGCTTCGGGATGAACTTGTTCCACGTGCTCGGATAGGTGCCGCCGGGCGTCGCCACGGAACCGGTGAGGGCGTTGAGGAAGAAGAGGGTCCGGGCCACCTGCCAGCCGCCTTCGTTGCCCGATGCGGCGCTGCGCCAGTTGTGCGTGGCGAGGCGCGAACCCGCCCGGGCCACGAGTTCGGCGACCTCGCGGATCTGCTCCGCCGCCACGCCCGATTCCTCCGCCGCCCACTCGAAGGTGCACGCTTCATACAGCTCGCGGAGGGCGGCCTCGAACGATTCGAAGGTGCGCGGGAGATCCGGCTTCTCCGCGGTGAGGTACTCCTCCCAGTTGAACCAGCGCTTGACGAAGTCGCGGTTCCAGGCCCCCGTCGTGATCAGGTGGTTCGCGATCGCGAGGAGGACGGCGGCCTCGGAGCCGGGTTGCGTGGGGAGCCAGTGGTCGGCGTGCGTCGCCGTGTTCGAGAGGCGCGTATCGAAGACGATGAGCCGCGCCCCCTTCTTGACCCCGTCCAGGATGCGCTGGGCGTGGGGGTTGAAGTAGTGGCCGGCCTCGAGGTGCGAACTCACGAGGAGGATGACGTCCGCGCGGGCGTGGTCGGGGCTGGGGCGGTCCATGCCGAGCCAGAACTGGTAGCCGGCGCGCGCGCTCGAGGAGCAGATGTTCGTGTGCGAGTTGTGGCCGTCTACGCCCCACGCCGCGAGCAGCCGCTCCGTGAAGCCGTCCTCGCCCGGACGCCCCACATGGTACATGACCTCGCGCTGGCGGCCTTCGTCGATGGCCGTGCGGATCCGCGCCGAGATGTCGTTGAGCGCCTCCTCCCACGAGACGCGCACCCACTTCCCCTCCCCGCGCTCGCCGGCGCGCTTGAGGGGGTAGAGGACGCGGTCGGGGTCGACGATCTGGTTCAGCGTGGCCGGGCCCTTGGCGCAGTTCCTGCCGCGGGAGCCCGGATGTTCGGGGTTCCCCTCGAACTTCCGCACCTGGAGGGTGTCGCGGTCGACGTAGGCCAGGAGTCCGCACGCGGACTCGCAGTTGAAGCAGGTCGTGGGCACGAGCATGTAGCGCCGTTCGCGCCGCTTCGGCCAGGCCTTCGAGTCGAGTTCGACCCAGTCGTCCCAGCGTTCCCGCGGGGGGAAGGCGGCGAGTTGGGCGCGGCTGGGACCAGGATAGAAGGTCTCGCCGCGAGCCTCGGTCTCCGAGCGCGCCGCGCTCACGCGCTCGCTGAGTTCGTGCAGCCGTCGCGTGACGCCGTCGGGGCCGGAGCCGTTGCGGCCCGGGCCGCGTGGATCGCTCATGCGAGGGGCACGGACTGGCCGGCCTGCACGTACGCGTGCTCGTGCGCGAGAAGTCCCGCGAGGGCGGAGATGCCGATGAGTGGGGCGACCCAGGCGCCGCCGACCGGGCTCACCGTGAGGACGGCCGCCAGCGTCACGAGCAGGATGCCGCTCCAGAACCACGGGGCATAGCGGCCGCGGACCATGTTCCGGGCGGCGAGGGCGGCGTGGGCCGTCGCGTGCGTGAGCGTCAGTTCGGCGAGCACGAGCAGCAGGTGCGCGGCGGCCGTGAGTCCCACCAGCCGGCCCAGCGCGGCGGAGCCGCCGAGCGACGGGAAGAGCATCAGGGCCGCGCCGCCGGCCAGCAGCGCCTGTACGAGGAAGTGCGGCGGCAGGAGCGGATTCTGCCACAGGTCGCGCGCCCGGGCCTGCGCGAACAGGTAGGCCGTGTAGACCGCGGTCATGCCGGCCAGGGGCGCCCCCGCCCACGCCATCCAGCGCGTCGTCTCCGCGGCCCCGGCGCCGCCGATCAGCGCCGCCGCGAGGTGCGCGGTCAGGGCCGCGCCGTAGCCCGCGATCACGAACGCCCCCCGCACGAGCCAACTCTTCATGTGGGGTCTCGTGAAGATGAGGAAGAAGCGCTTCGGGTGCTCGAGGTCCCAGATCAGCAGCCCGCCGGTGAGCGCGAGCGCGGCGAGGCCGAGGAGCGGCGTGAGCGTCAGCCAGGTCCCGCCCTGCCACGCGAGCCCGCCCAGCAGGCAGAGGAGGAGCACCGCGAGGTATACGCCGGCGGAGACCCCCTTGGTGAGCGTGTACAGGCTCACGCGCCAGTCCCACGGCGCGGTGTGCGAGACATCGTAGGAGAGAATCGCGGCGGCCGACGAGTTCGGGCCGTGCCGCCCGTCCGTTCCCATCGGATGCGGCTGACCCGAGCCGACCTCGTGCGGGCCCTCGGGCTGCTCGCTCCACATGTACAGCCCGCCTCCGGGGCGGACGGCGGCCAGCGGATCGAGCGTGGCCTGGTGCGCCCCCTTGTAGAACAGCTTCGGGTGCGTCTCCTTCTCCGGGCGCCGGACGCTCACCGGATCGCGCCCCACGTACTGCGAGACCTTCGACTCGGGGTCGTCGAGGTCGCCGACGATGATCGCCTCCGTCGGACACACCGTGACGCAGGCGGGCTCCAGCCCCATGTCGATGCGGTGAGCGCAGAAATTGCACTTCTCCGCCGAATGGTCGTCCGGGTTGATGAAGATCGCGTCATAGGGACAGGCGGCGATGCACGCCTTGCAGCCGATGCAGATCGACTTGTCGAAGTCCACGATCCCGTCGGGACGGCGGAACATGGCCTCGGTGGGGCAGGCGGTCGTGCACGGCGCGTCGTCGCACTGGTTGCAGCGCGTGACCTGGAAGGCGCGCCGCGCGGCCGGGAAGGTCCCCACGTCGGCGTACTTCACGTAGGTGCGGGTGACGCCGAGGGGGACTTCGTTCTCCGACTTGCAGGCCGTCGTGCAGGCGTGGCAGCCGATACAGCGCGTGTGATCGATGACCTTTGCCCAGCGGCCGGTCGGGCTGCCGCCGTTCGCGGCGGAGTCTGGCATGCCTGCTCCCCGTGAGAGGGTCGGTGCGATCGCGACCTCGCGCTCGCGCGGGCCGGCGGTCTCCGGTCACATGGCGCTGCTGGCAGACCGTGGCCTGCTATGTTCCACCGTCGCGCGGGAGCGGGCAAGCCCGTTGAATCGGTCCGTCAGTCGGTCAGCGCGATTCGGAGGCCCGGGAGGTCCACGCCGCTCGCCTCCACCCGCCACACGTCGGGGGCGGACAGCGGCTCGAGCGGGGTCATCGTCCCCGTGCTCACGAGCAGGCCGTGTGCCGGGATCCCGGCACCGGAGAAGCGCGGCCACAACCGCGGCACGACCTCCAGCGCCTCGCGCGGATGCCCGAGGACATCGCTTCCCCGCCCGCGCGCCACGAGTGCCTCGTTACGGAGAAGCCGGACTTCGAGCCGGTCGAGGCGGGCCACCCGTTCGTCGAAATCCGGCACCTCCCGGGTGACCGGCCGGCCGACGATGAGCGCGCCGTGGAGCCCGAAGTCGGCGACCGAATCCGCGGGCGTGAGGTGCCAGTCCGGATAGTGACAGTCGACGATCTCGAATCCCAGCGCGATCCAACTCGGCCGGCCGCCGTTGGGCGCCTCACCCCTGCGCGCGTCACCCCCGGGCTCGATGCCGAAGACGACCTCCACTTCGATCATCGGGGCGCGGAACGTCGCCAGCGAGACCTCCGCCGCCGGTCTCGCCAGGCGCAGCGTTCGAGCGTAGATGGGGGCGAGGATCGGTTCATCCAGCCCGAACCGCGGCCAGATCGCCTTGTTCGTGAACCCGACCTTGCAGCCCGCCGGCCGGTATCCCCGCTCCCGAAGGCGGCGGTCGAGCGCGGCCCCGATTCGGTATGCATCATCGAGACTGAACCCTTCGTGCCGCAGCGTCGGCGGCTGTATCGTCTCACGCTCGTCGCGGGCGGAAAGCAGGTCCCGCACGAGATCCGCCTCGCGAGCGTTGGCGGCGGCGGTATCGGCCGCAGTCCGGGCCACAGCGTCGGCTTCGGTCACGCACGGCTCCAGGGCAGGTCCGGCCGGGGCTTGCGGGTCGCGCGCAGAAACCGGACGATTTCGCTAGGCAGACCGTGCTAATGGTAACGTCTCGTGAGAGAGAGCGAGATGCCTTTCGAGAGCATAGATCCGACCACGGAAGAACGGCTCGCGTCGTTCCCGGCCCTCGATGCGGACGGGATCGACGAGGCGCTGGCACGGGCCCGTGCGGGGTTCGAGGTGTGGAGGCGCGTGCCGGTGGCGGAGAGGGCCGAGCGTCTCCTCGCGCTCGCGGAACTCGTCGAGCGGGGCAAGGCGGCGTACGGCCTGCTGATGACGCGCGAGATGGGCAAGCCGCTCGCCAGCGCGGTCGCCGAGGCGGAGAAATGCGCCTGGGTGTGCCGCTACTACGCCGAGCACGGGCCCGCGCACCTGGCGCCCGAGCGCTTCGAGTCCACCGGCACGCACTGCTGGGTCGAGTACCATCCCCTGGGCGCGGTGCTCGGAATCATGCCGTGGAACTTCCCGTTCTGGCAGGCCATGCGCTCCGCGGTGCCGACGGTGCTGGCCGGCAACGTCTTCCTGCTCAAGCACTCGCCCAACGTGCCGCAGTGCGCGGTCGCGCTCGAGGGACTGTTCTCGCGCGCCGGCTTCCCCGAGGGCGTATTCCAGAACGTCTTCGTCGAGGTCGAGGACATTCCGCGCGTGCTGGACGACCCGACCGTGCAGGCCGCCTCCCTCACGGGCTCCGTCGCGGCCGGCTCCGCACTCGCGGCCGAGGCGGGACGCCGCATCAAGACGACCGTGCTCGAACTCGGTGGCAGCGATCCCTTCATCGTCATGGAGAGCGCGGACCTCGACCGGGCCGTCGCGACCGCCGTCGATGCCCGCATGTGGAACAACGGCCAGTCGTGCATCGCCGCCAAGCGGATGCTCGTCCAGCGTTCGATCGTCGACGAGTTCACCGCACGGCTCGTCGAACGCGTGGCGGCGCTCCGGGTCGGCGACCCGAGGGAGCCCGAGGTCGAAATCGGACCGCTGGCCCGCCGCGACCTGCGGGACAATGTCGCGGAGCAGGTGGGGGCCACCGTGGCGGCCGGCGCCCGCGTGGCCACCGGCGGGCGCGTGCCCGGCCGGCCCGGATGGTTCTACGAGCCCACCGTGCTCACCGATGTCCCGGACGGCTCCCCCGCCACGGACGACGAGATCTTCGGTCCGGTCGCCAGCATCTTCCCGGTCGCCGACATCGACGAGGCCATCGAACGGGCGAACGCAACCGAGTTCGGCCTCTGCTCCGCCATCTGGACGAACGATCCCGAGGAACGGGCCCGCGCCGTCCGCGACCTGGAGGCCGGCGGCGTCTTCATCAACGGGATGTCCGCTTCCGATCCCCGCGTCCCCTTCGGCGGCGTCAAACGCTCGGGCTACGGGCGGGAACTCGGCCCCCATGCGATCCGCGAGTTCGTGAACGTGAAGACGGTGTGGGTAGGAGACTGACTTCAGCGTGACGCCCGCGTTCGGTCCCGGCGGCCGCCCCGAGGCGTGGAGACGAGGCCGTCGTTCAGCAGTTGCTGGAAGTGACTGACAATGGTCTCCTCGACGGGACGGAAGGTCATGCCGAGAACGGTCCTGGCGCGCGCGTTCTCGAACCTCAGGGGATACCCCACGTTGCGCTTCGCCACGGCGCGGGGAATCCCCCCCAGGGGCGCGTACCCGATGGCCATCGGATTGGACACGGTGCGCCGGGGGAAGGGGAAGCCGTCGCCGAAGCGCTCCCGCAGGATCCCGGAGATTTCGATCAGGCTGCGCGTCTCGCTGACCAGGATGTGGCGTCCCTCCGCCTCAGGGATGAGACCCGCCTGCAGGTGACCCTCCGCAACATCCCGGACATCGACGATGGCGAACTCCAGTTCGGGCGCGCCGACGCGATGGGCCCCGTTTCCCAGATCGCGCATGATCAGAACCCCCTCGGCGCTGGTGTTTCGGCCGAGGCCGGGTCCGAGAACCAGTCCGGGATTCACCACCACCAGATCCCACCGGGCCTGTTCATCCGCCATTTTCCAGGCCAGCCGCTCCGACAGCGTCTTGGAGTAGGAATAGGGCTGGTGGCTTTCGTGGCTCGTGGTGTTCCAGTGGCTCTCGTCGAACCGGTCCGCCTCGATCTGCTCGAGGTCTGCCGCGTCTCCGTAGATCGCCACGATGCTGGAAGTCAGCACGACGCGTTGGACCGCGTCTGTCCGTCCAGCGGCCTCCAAGACGTGACGCGTACCGCGTGTCGCGGGCTCGATGAGATCGCGCACCGGATCGTCGACGTCGCGCACAATGAGTGGGGACGCGGTGTGGAAGACCAGCGGGCAGCCGGCCATCGCCTCGTCGAACCCGTCGGGATCGAGGAGGTCGGCGCGAAACAGGGTCAGCGTCCCGGGACAGTCCCGGGCGATCGTCCGCAGGTGGCCGGTTCTCTCGGGATCCCGGGGATCGCGCACGGTCGCGTGGACGTCGAACCCAAGTTCCAGAAGCTTCTTCACCAGCCACGATGCGACGTAGCCGTTCGCGCCCGTGACGAGAACCGGACCGGGCGGCGGCCACCGCCGGCGGAGTGTCACAGCAGCGAAGCCCGGCGGCCACTGCCCGACAGGAAGTCGAGATAGCGCACGAAGGCCTCGTCGATCGCTTTGCGCGTCAGGCCGTAGTCCGCGATGTCGTACGTGTGGCGCTTCTCGGTGCGGCGGCGCTCCATCTGCTCGTCGAGCCACGCTTCCATGGCGGCGACGGCTTCGGGTCTCAGGGGCCAGCCGCGGCGATCGTAGACCTGCGCCACGACCGCCATCGGATCCTCGACGAGATCGTAGTAGCTGACATCGATCCAGCGGTCGTCCAGCTCCGGGCGCGACTCGCGAAACGCCACCGCCCGGTCGAGGAGGCGGCTCATCGCGCGCAACTGCTCGGCGCCCAGCACCTCCGGCGGACGCGGTCTGCTGACGGTCGAGCGAATCCGCTCTACCAGGCTGCACCACGATCCCATGAACTGCGCGGGCTCGCGGTGCGTCTGGATGAACAAGGCGTCGGGATAGGCTTCGGTCAGCGCCTCCAGCTCCATGAGATGCGTCGGCATCTTGAACAGCCACTGTCCGTCGGCCCCGCGATACCGCTCCCGGCGCTGCCAGGTGTAGTGCTGCATGACGCGTCGGTGCAGCGCGTACGATTCGCGCGAGCCGCTCGCTTCGAGCCAACGCTCGTATGTCGGAATGGGATGCCGGGTGGCGAACATCCAGGCTCTGAACGAGAGCCGGAGGATCGGGATGTCCTCTTCCGGCTCGTCGATGCCGATATGGTGAATCCCCTCGAAGGAATCGATGATGCCGGACGCCTTGAACACGTCGGCCGCCAGCGGCCGGCGCGGGTCCCCGGGCGTGCCGGCCAGGCCGGCGTAATCGCCGCCGGCGATGACGGGCTCGACGTACTCGTACGCCCGTAGCGCCCAGAACCGGGGGTCCCGGGCCATGAGGCGGTGCAGGTAGGTGGTGCCCGTCCGGTTAATGCCCACGATGAACACCGGTCGGACGATCTCCTGCCGCTCGATCACGGGATGGCGGCGGCGTTCGCCGGCGAGTTCCGCGTTGTTCCGCAGGAGCCGGCACATGTCGAAGACGATGTGGCCGATTCGGTCGTCCGGCAGGCCCGCCTCGGGCGAGTTGAGCGCTTCCACGAGTTGCTCCAGCCCTTCGAGCATCCACCCGGGATAGGTGTCCTCGAAGGAGACGCCGTTTTCTCCGGCGTAGCGCCTCGCCTGCTTCACCAGCCGGTCGAAGTCCAGGCTGCGGCGCGGCAGCGGATGGGGCCAGTCCTCGCGATGCGTCCGGACCCACCGGTTGTAGCGCACGTAGCGGGTAAGCGGGCCGGGCCATTCGATCGGCCGGGGACAGTCCTCGCGAATGGCGCGGTCGCTGATCGGGAGCGACGTGGCCGCCTCGGTCCCCCGCAGCCAGTAGCGTCCGAAGTGATCGAGGACCGGCCAGTATCCGGCCATGGGCGAAGCGTCGCCGCGGGCCTGGCAGGCACGCCTGAACGCCTGGTACGACACCTCCGGCAAGTCCAGCCCGACCTCCTCGAGCGACACCGTGCGATAGGAGGGTGTCGGATTGCAGCAGTTGTAGAGCGTGAACCGTCGTTCCGGGTTCAATGAGATGTCGGTGCACGTGCGGCTCAGCGTATCGGCCGGATCGTTGGTGGACTGCAGGGTGAATCCGGATGGAACCGATCCGACGTCTACGGCCGCCGCGAAGAGCCGCTGGCTGATGTTGCTCGGCTGACTGTATCCGGTCGATGCCATGCTGGTCTGCCCCAGGCGAAACACGGCCATCGGGAGACCAGCCGACTGCGCGAACAGCAGCGCCTGCTCGGCGACGAGCTTGCTCCAGGGGTATCCGAGCAGCCCGAGCGGAAACGTCTTCTTCATGCTGGCCAGGTCGGGCTGCGCCTCGTGGACGATGCGGCTCCCCTCGTACTCGTGCGCGAAGGTGCAGACGTACTGGGGGAAGATCCCCATCGTCCCGGCGTAGAACAGGTGCTTGTAGCGCGTGCGCAGGCACAGCTCCAGCACGTTGCGAAGACTGGACGCGTTCACGCGGCGGATGGCGGCGTACGACGCGGCCAGACTCAGCGTGGCGGCGAGGTGATAGACGGCGTCGATGTTCGCGCAGAGATCGTCGAAGTCGGCGCGCGACAGGCCGAGCCGCGGCTGGTCGATGTCCCCCGCCCGGACATGGATGCGCGAAGCGAAGTCATCATCCCAGGTCTCCGCGTGTTCCATGTTCGCGCGCAGCCGCCCGAACCCCTCCTCCGCGCTCGCCGCCCGCACGAGGCAGTGCACGTGCAGGCCGGCGTCATGCGCCAGCAGGTCGCGCACGAGGAAGCGCCCGATGAAGCCGGTCGCGCCGGTCACGAGCACGTGCCGGACTTCGGAAGGGGAGACGGCCTCGGCCGGCGCCGCTCCCATCACGGTGGTCCGCACGAAGCGACGCAGCGCGCTGAGGTCGCGCTCACAATGCGGCGGCAGTTTCCCGACCAGTGGCGGGGCCGAGCGGCGGGACGCCGTTGTCGCCGTGGACCGGGTCATGCCTGGATCGGGAAGTGGTCCTCCAACCTGTTCGCGAAGGGCGAACGCCGCGTGCGCACCCGGTGTACGGGTTGTGGTGAGACATCCGCCGACCCATCGGTTTCGGCCACGGTCTCACCTTCCCCGTCCGACTCGGCTCCGTGCACGATCATCTCCGCCAGTGACTGGGCGGAGGCGGTCGTCATCAGTTCGAGGGCGCTCACCTGCCGGTTGAACTGCGCCTGGATGAAGGCGCCGAGTTCCGCGACCGAAATCGACGTCAGCCCGAAGCTCGACAGCGGCTCGGCGACATCGCCCTCTTCGTGGCCGCAGAGTTCGGCCACCTTGGCGGAGATCTGCGTGACGACGCTCTCCAGGGTCAGTTCGCCGCCCACGTTCACCTCGAACGCCGCCTGATTGTTGAGCAACCGTCCGTTGCGCATGTAGTCCGGGGAATCGACGGTCCACGCCGGGTTGGAGAACAGCGCGGTGACCAGGTGGTCATGGTCGGTCGTGCCCCGCTCCGTCGTGCCGGGCGCCATCGTGCGCAGGGCGTAGTCGAGATTGGCGATCGCGAAATTCGCGCTCACGGTGGTCATTCCCGCCGCGCGCATCATCCGCATCACGTGGAGGCTGCGCGCCGCCATCCCGACCTCGGTGACGGGGCCGAGGTTGTACGAAAACCCCGGCAGCCCCTGCCGGCGACGCCAGGCCGCCAGCCCGTCCAGAAAGGCGCTCGCGCTGCTGTAGTTGACCTGCCCCACGTTCCCGAACGTCGAAGCGATGGAGGAGAAGAGGACGAAGTAGTCGAGGGCGCAGTCGGTCGTGGCATCGTGCAGGGTTCAAAGCGCCGCGCGCCTTGGGCGCGAACACGTTTTCCAGGGAATCGGCGGAAGTGTCGAGGAACGAACGGTCCTCCAGCGTTCCGGCGAGGTGGAAAACGCCCTTGAGCGGCCGCTGCAGCTCGGCGATGCAGCGGCGCACGTCCTCCGCCTCGCGCACGTCGCCCGAAACGATCTCGATCTCGTAGTCGCCGGCCATCTTCGACAGCGTGGTCGTCTTGCGGAGCCACTCGACGCTCCGTTGACGCTCCGGGTCACGGTCCATCAGCGTGACGTGCCGGGCCCCCGCCGCGACCAGGTAGGGCACCAGGCGCAGCCCGAAACCGCCCAGACCGCCCGTGACCAGATACGTGGCCTCCGGGTCGAGGAAGGGGCGCGTGTCCGCGATCGCGAACCCCCGCTTCGCCGGGTCGGACGGCGCCTTCAGGACCAGCTTCCCCTCGTGCCGGCCCGTCGTCATCAGGCGGAGCGCGCTGGCGTAGTCGCCGTACTCGTAGGCGGTGAGTCGGGGTGGCGGCACCGCGCCCTCGTTCATCCGGTCCAGACAGGCCTGCGAGAGCATGTGCGACAGCACCGGATCGTCGAGCATCAGCCGGTCGACGTCGATCGCGGCGAAGCGGAGATTCTTGCGGAAGACCCGCATGCCGAGCGAGTTGTCCGTGAAGATGTCGACCTTCCCGATCTCGCAGTGCCACCCGGAGGGCCTCAGGGCCTCGAGGCAGAGGGCAATGTGGTGGCCCGCGAGCGAATTCAGCACGACGTCGACGCCTTCGCCCCCCGTCGCCTCCATCAGGTCGTCGTACCAGTCGTGGCTGTGCGAATCGAACGCCCCGCGCACACCCATCTCGAGCAGTTGCTCGCGCTTGCTCGGGTTGCCGGCGGTCGCATAGACCTCCGCCCCGACGTGGTGGGCCAGCGCGATCGCCGCCTGCCCGACGCCGCCCATCGCGGAGTGGATGAGGACCCGCTGTCCCTCCCCGAGACGGGCCAGGTGGATGAGCGCGTAGTACGCGGTCACGGTCACGGAGAGGGATGCGGCAGCCTCCTCCATGCTCAGCCCGGGCGGCTTGAGGAAGGCGAGGTGCTCGTTCACGACGATTCGGTTGGCGATGCAGCCGCCCGTCGTGACGGCCACCTCGTCCCCGGGGCTCAGACGTTTCACGTCCGGGCCGGCGCGGCGTACGACACCGCTCCCCTCGATGCCGACCTCGCGGCCCAGCGCCGAGCGCTCGTAGGCCAGCGCGGGCAGGAGCCCCAGCGTCACCATGACATCCCGAAAGTTCAGTGCCGCCGCGGCCATCTCGATCTCGACGTCGGAGGGTCCGAGCGGGGGCAAGGCCGTGGTCGCCGTCTGAAGGCCGCTCACCTGGCCGGGATTGTCGAGACGGAGCCGGTACGGGGGATCCGCGTCCGCCGGCACGAGCGGCCACCGATCCCGAACGCTCACGACGCGCGGCACCCACAGGCGTCCGTCCCTGACAGCCAGCTCCCGCTCGCGCGGGTCGCACGCGTCGAGTCGGGCCAGCGCCTCGAGGTCGCCCGCGGCGCCCAGATCCACGAGACGGAAGTCGATCTTCGTGTCCTCGGCGAGAAGCTCGAGCGCCAGGCTGCGCACGGCTCCCCACAGGGCGCTTCCGCGCGGCTCTTCCACGCCGCAAACGGCACCCTGCGTCACGATGTTCAGGCGGCAACTCCGGGTCGCGCTCTCCAGCCGGAAGGGCGCGAGGGCCTGGAGGAAGGCGACAAGACCCCACACTGCCCGTTCGCCCGTCGGATCGTCGGGGTCCGCCCCGACGAAGAAATCGATCGCCTCGAGGTCCGCGCCCCACGGCCACTCCTCCAGCGCTGCGAAATCTCCGCTCTCGAGGGCGCTCCAGGGGACGCGATACGCTTGATCCGACTCGAGTCGTTCGATCCACTCGGCGGCCGGGCTGCCGGGTTCGCCGATCACCCAGCGCGGACCGGCGGCGCCGGCCGAAGCCGCGGTCGCGCCGGTCGGCGCGGGATCCTCCTGTGCAGCCTGCAGGAGCGTGGTGCGGCGGCCGGCGTGAAGCGTGCTCCAGCCGTGCGCGGGTTCGACGATGTCGCCCTCGTCATGCGAGACGAGCGCGAGCCCCCCGGGCACGGCCAGCCGCTCGAGGATCGCCCACGCTTCGCCCCAGCGATCCCCGGCTGCTCCATCTTCGCCCGGGTCGCGGTGCAGCAGGACGACTTCGGCCGCCGCAGGTCGAAGCAGACCCGTCGCCATCTCCGTCTCGAAGGCGCCCTCCGCCGTGGCGTTCAGCGAGGCGAAGCGAATCGCGGCATCGCGGTGATTGAAGGCTTCGTAGAGTGCGTGCGTGGACTCTTCGTCGTCCCCGAGCAGCCAGTACTCGCTCTGCGCCTCGGGGCCCGAGAGATGCTCCAGGCATCGGTTGAGCAGGGTCCGCTCCGCCTCCCGGCGGCCGGCCATCTCGATGACGTGACAGGCGTACGGGTGGCCTGCCGCGCCCTGTTCGAGGGCGGCGATGAGGGCGGCGGGATCGATGTCTCCGTCCCGGATCGCGTCTCCGATCCGGGGCCCCGGAGGCACGAGCTTCGGTTGCCAGCGGATGAGGTGCTTGCTGTCCGGGACGTCGCTCCAGCGCGGATTGCTGTTGAAGGAGTGATACTCTCCGATGTGCGCGAGCAACTGCCCCGTATCGGTGTCGTAGAGGCTGAGCCGCCCGATGTACAGTTCGCCGAGGGGCTTGTTGTACTGGCCCCGTTCGTCCACGTCGAACCAGTCGCCCGTGTCGACGAGAAAACAGGTGATGCGCGGCCCCGTCGGGGGGCGCAGGAACGTGATGTCGCACGCCCGCTGCGGCATGGAGAAGAAGTCGGGCAGGCGCATCAGATAGCGCAGAAAGATCTGCAGTCCGCCGTCGGTGAGCGGGGGATAGAGGAGATATCCCTCCTCGTGGCCGGACGCCCACAGTTCCTCGTCGACCTCGATTTCGAACAGCATGTCCGTCGAACCCGAATCCATCTCGATCCGCTGGACGCTGCGGAACTCGGGGCCGAACTCGAACGCGTCCCCGACGACCGCTTCAATCTGGTCGTAGAACTCCTCTCCCGTCGCGAGGGGGGAGGGATCGAAATCGGAAGCGAGGACGTCGCCCAGCGTCGTGAACGCGTCGACGGCATGGTCCTCATCCACGCGCCGCACCCTTCCGCGGCAGTGCAGCGTCCCCGCCTCATCGTCCTCGAAGGATCGGGTGGAGATGGTGAACGTGAACTGGCCGGGAGCGTCGGGCACGGCGAACAGGGCCGTCTGCAGCCGCACCGGCGTCGGGCTCACCGGCGTGTGCTGCAGGAACTCGATCTCCTCGATATTGATGGGATCCCCGGAGAACGCCTGCAGCAGGAGCTCGATGTATCCGGCGGCCGGAATGATCGGGGCCCGGTGGACGCGGTGGTCGGTCAGCCAGGGGAAATCCTTCTCGGAGAGCCGCGCCTCGAACAGGATGTGGTCGCAGGCCACGCGGTGTCCGACGAACGGGCCGTGGGAGTACTCGCCGCGCTGGACGAACATCTCGTCGTCGACCAGGTCATCGCTGGTCGTGGTCTCTTCCCTGGGATGGCCGGGAAGAAGATGAGCGATGGGTTCCGGACGGGGATACTGCGAGGCGAAATCCAGCGTGACGCCGGCCCGGTAGAGGTTCCCCAGGGCCTCCTGAAAGCCGAGTGACGCATCCTCATCCTTCATCAGGGTGGGGAGACAGACGGCGGGCGGGCCGGCCGCTTCCAGGCACTGCCGGATCAGGGGCTGCAGTGCGCCGTGCGGGGCGATCTCCAGGACCACGTCGGGCCGGCATTCCCGCCTCACGGTGTCCATCGCGGCGCCGAAGAGGACGGGGTTCCGGATGTTGGACCACCAGTAGGCGTTGTCCAGGCGCTCCACGGTCTCCCCGGTGACGGAGGACACCATGGGCACGTCGCCGTCGAAGACGCATTCGTTCAGGAAGGCGAGCGCCTGCAGCGCGTCGTCCCGCAGCGGATCCATGGCGGTGGAATGGAATGCGATGTTCCCGGGGATCAGCCGGTTCTGCAGGCCGCGCCGGTCGAGTTCGGTCATCACGGGCCGCAGCGCCGCTTCCTTTCCGCAGATGACGGTGTTGGCGGGCGAGTTCTCGCAGGCGATCTCCACCTCGGGGGGCCGGTGGTTTTCCAGCAGGTCCTCCACGCCCGGCCGGTCGAGGCCGACCGCCAGCATCCTGCCGGAGCCGGCCACCCGCTGCTGCAGCGTGGCGCGGTGGTAGACGAGCCGCGTCGCCTCGGCGAGGGAAAGCGCCCCGCTCGCGTACGCCGCGGCGACCTCGCCCGAGCTGTGTCCGACGACGCAGTCCGGATGGACACCCCATGTCGCCAGCAGCTCCACCAGGGCGCACTGGATCATGAAGATGGCCGGCTGGGCGAGCTGAACCTCGTTCAGCTCCTCCTGGCTCGCCGAGAAACAGGCGTCGCGCAGCGACACGTCCGAGTGCTTCCGCCACTCCTCCTCGATGGCGTCGACAACCCGCCGGAAGACGGGGTCCGCGTCGTAGAGGTCGCGCCCGCACCCTGCCCACTGCGTGCCCTGCCCCGAGAACACCATGGCCACCCGGAGGTCGCCCGCTTCCACCGTGGAGACCGGGGAAGGGTCTTCCGCGAAGGCGTCCAGTGCCTCGACCAGCTCCGGGCCGTTGCGGACGACGAACGCCGTACGCACGGGGAACCGGGAGCGGCGCCGGCTCAGGTTTCCGGCCAGGGTGTAGAGATCGGTCTCCCGCCCGTCGAGAAACGCCCGCAGGCTTCGCGCGCTCTCCTCCAGGGCCTTCGGCGTCCGCGCCGAGAGAGGGATCATGTAGCCGGCGCCGGACGCAAGCGGCACCGACCACGCCCTGGATGGGTCCGGCCGGTACTCCCGCACGACGCAGTGTCCGTTCGCACCGCCGAACCCGAAGGAGTTGATCCCGACCACGACCGGGCGGTCGGGGAACGGCTCGCAGGCGGTCTGCACCTCCAGCGGACCGCGGTCGAAATCGATCTCCGGATTCGGAACCAGGTAGTTCTTCGAGATGGGGGCGAACGTCCGCCGCCGCATCATGAGGATGACCTTCAGCAGTGCACAACTGAACGCCGCCGCCTCGAGGTGCCCCACGTTGCTCTTCACGCTGGCCACCCGGAGCGGGACCTCGCGCTCGACGCCGCCGAACGCCTCGGCAATGGCGTTTCCTTCGATGCGGTCGCCCACGACCGTGCCGGTCGCGTGCGCTTCCACGTAGTCGAAGTCCTCCGGCCGCAGTCCCGCACGCCCGCAGGCCTCGCGCATCAGTTCGACCTGTGAATGGCGCGTCGGCGCCGTGATGTAGCGCCCTTGAGCGAGTCCGGCGGCGTCATCGGCCGTCCCGGCCGTGTTGACCGCCGTGGCTTCGATCGCCGCGAAGATGTGGTCTCCGTCCCGCTCGGCCGCCTCCAGCGGCTTGACGGCGAACACGAACGCACCTTCGGACCGCATGTAGCCGTTGGCGTCCGCGTCGAAGGAATGACACCTGCCGTCGGGACTGATGACGCCGAGCGCGTTGAAGGAGGCGCTGCAGCGGGCGGACCCCAGGTAGGTGGCGGCGCCCACCAGAGCCTGCTCGCAATCGCCCTGACGCATCGCGTTCACCGCCGTGTGAAGCGCGGTCAGCGACGCCGAGCAGGCGGTGGAGGTCGCGATCGACGGCCCCATGAGGTTGAGATGGTAGGAGATCCGGTTCGCCAGCATCGAGGCGTCGATGCTCAGAATGGAGAACTCGTTGGTCCCGAACAGGGCTCGCCAGTTCGCGGTGGAGGCGACCTGGGCTCCGATGAAGACGCCCGTGCGGCTGTTGCGGAGGGCGTTCAGGCTCCAGCCGGCGTGTTCGCAGCTCTCCCACGCGCAGCCCAGCAGCATCCGGATCTGCGGATCCATGTAGGACATTTCATGGTGGGAGACCCCGAACAGGCCCGGATCCATCCGCTGCTCCAGTTCGTCCCGGAGCAGCCCTTCGTACGGACTGCCGAAACGACCCGGGCCCGAGAACCGGCCGATCGGCTGGTAGCCGCGGCCGTAGCGCTCGGTGACGGGCTCCTGGACGACCCGGCGTTCGCTGAGGAGCCGCCAGAAGTCGTCGTCCGTGCGGATGCCGCCCGGCATCCGGTAGGCATAGCCGACGATGGCGATGGCATCGCCGGATGTCCCTGCGATGGAAGTCACATGGCCTCCGCTCGGCTGGCGCGCCCCGTGGCTCCCAGGACGGGCAGCCCGGCGTCCTCCGGTGCGGGGGGTCGCGGCCCCGAACTCAACGCAAGCTCGAAGGCCGCCAGAGCCTCGCGGATGCCGTCTCCGGCAAACCGGAATTCACGGGGGATGGCATTCCGGCGCGCCTCCGCGCGTTGCAGGGCCTCCCGTCTGTAGTCGTCCTCCGAGCCCGAGGCCGAACCGGCGTCCGATCCGGCTTCATGGAACGATGCCAACTCGGACTTCAGGTACTCCTTGAAGCCTCGGAGAACGGTCTGCTGACGCGTGAATTTCTCGCAGTGATGGCCCGTGGCGGCCAGACTGATGGCCAGCGGCAGAAACTGAGGGTGGTCCTTGGAGACTTTGGCGATGTAGCGCGAAAACGGCGGGAGTTGTTCCGGCGTGAGGCGCCGGCGGATTCCCATGATGCCCGCATAGAGGACGTGCGCGCTCACCGGTTTGTGGAGGTGCGGTACGGGACCGAGGTGGTCCAGCAGAGTGAGGCAGCGGTCGAAGTAGTTCTCCAGCGTCGAATCGTAGATGGTCCCGATGACTCGGAGATACCCTTCCACCAGCGTCCCGGGATCCATCTGCGGCTTGAAGTTCAGGGAGGTGTCGTCGATTTCGACCGGTTTGTCCAGCAATCGATTCTCGCGCTCCAGCCGGGCCCAGAGGTCTGTGCCCTTGAGTGCGGTCAGCAACCCGATCAGCGCCATCGGAATCCCGGCTTCCTGAATGAAATCGATCTGGGCATCGAACGCGTTTTCATCATCTTCGTCGAGGCCGAGGATGAAGCCGCCCAGCACCTGCATGCCCTTCCCCTGAATGCTGCGCACCGCCTTGAACAGGTAGTTGTCATCGCGCATGTCGATGTTCTGCGGCTTCTTCATCTTCTTGAGAGCCTTCGGGTTGGGCGTCTCGATACCCAGGAAGACGGCGTCGAATCCGGCCTCGATCATGAGATCCATCAAGTCGTCCATCCGGACGAGATTGACCGTCGCCTCCGTGAACAGGGAATAGGGGTGGTTGCGGTCCTTTTGCCATTCCGCGATCGCGGGGAGGAGCCTCAGGGCTTCGCGCTTGTTGCCGATGAAGTTGTCGTCGACGAGAAAGAGAGGCCCGCGCCATCCCAGTTCATACAGATGGTCGAACTCGGCCACCATCTGTTCAGGCGATTTCGTGCGGGACACACGGCCGTACAGCTTCGTGATGTCGCAGAACTCGCAATCGAAGGGGCATCCGCGCGAGAACTGCAGACACATCGAGTAATAGTCGTTCATGTCGATGAGGTCGAAACGGGGAAGCGGAGCGAGGGTCACAGCCGGCTTCCTCGGGGCGCGATAGATGGCCTTTGCGGCGCCATTCTCCAGGTCGCGAAGGAAGCCCGGAAACGTCTCCTCCACCTCATCGAGCACGAAATGGTCGACGCCTTCCATCTCCTCGTGAAACGTGGTGGGATGCGGCCCGCCGGCGATGACGGGAACCTGCGCACGGTTGCAACGCTCCACGACCCGCTCCAGCGAGGGACGTTGCGGGATCATGCTCGATGTGAAGGCCAGATCCGCCCACTCCAGGTCGGCGTTTTCCAGCGCCGTCACGTTGAGGTCGACCACGCGCAGGTTGTACCGCGGCGGGAACATCGCGGCGACGGTGAGCAGGCCGAGAGGAGGAAAGGCCGCCCGGATGCCCAGGATCTCCAGGGCGTAGTTGTGACCCCAGTATGTCGGCGGGTGCCTGGGATGGAGCAGCAGCGCATTAGGCATGTGAACCCACGGGCTCGCGCGATGCGCGGGTCATCCCATGCGAATCAGGAGTCTTTGACCGCGTCCCGCACCACCTAGTCGGCGGCGTCGAACAGCTTCCGGCGCCATTCCTTCCGCCGATTCCGGAACGCCTTCACCATCTCCCACAGCGCGTCGCGGACCCGCTCCACCGCTTCCTCCCGCACCTCCTCCGACAGCGTCGTCCCGCTCGTGAACTCGTACTTCTCGATCGCGAAGTCGGCGATGTCCAGGATGTTGTCTCCGACGACGGCGAAATCGACCGCGTTCCTCATGGCAGGGGCTTCGCGTGGCTCGCTCATCCGCTTGATCCTCGTGGAATGGGTTGCTGAGGGTAGCTGTTCTCCTTGCCACAGAATGAATGGCCGCGGGCGGATTTAGTCAACCTCGCTCACGTCACCCCTGCCCGCGGTCCATGCGCGGTTCACGTGCACCGTCAACACATCGGCGTTGTGGTACTGGTGATGCTTGACGGAAGAGGCGTGATGCCGCAGCAGCGCCAGCGACAAATCCCGCTCGCTCGTCGGGTCGGGGCGATCTCCGAGCAGGGCCATCTGGTTCTCGAGGTTGCCCTCGTGCGTCGCCGCGGTGAACTCCAGCCCGGCGCCGAAGCGGAGGTTCCGGGCCACGACGCGCAGCCGGCGCTCACCGGGGGCGGGGGCGTGTTCGTCCTCTTCCTGGCGCAGGAGACTCAGGAGCGCCTCTTCGGCCGCGGCCCGCAGGCGGTCCGTGGCCTTGCCGCTCCACTTGTACCTGGCCGCGAAGTCTCGGAGAAACCGGTCGAGTTCCGGCAGGCTCTCCGGGCGCAGCGCCAGCTCGCTCCTGTGGCGGCGGGGTCCGGTCACGTCCAGGAACAGGTTCAGCAGCAGGATGGACAGCCCGCCCACGGTGAGGCCGTTCGCCAGCATGCGGCCCATGGGCGTGGCGAGGTAGGCGGGGAAGATCGCCTGGAACTGGATCCCCGCCCCGATCCAGAACGCCAGACCTGCGATCAGCGAGTACTGCCGGTCGATCCCTTCCTGGAAGAGGATCCGCATGCCCTGTACGAAGATGAGGCCGAAGACGACGGTGATGTAGGCGCCGAGCACCGGCGCCGGGATCGACAGGATGACGGCCGTGATTTTCGGGACGAAGGCGAGAGCGATGAAACCGGCCCCGATGACGACGCCGACCCTCCGGGCGGCGACGCCGATGCCGCTCGCGAGGGCGATCCCGGCGACATACGGCCACGGCGGGAGCACGCCGGCGAAACCCGACAGGAGCGTGCCCGCCCCGCAGGCGGCGACGGATCCCTGGACCCGGCGGAAATCGACCGCCCGCGGCTCGCGCCGGGAGAGGTGCTGCATGCGGACGTTGTCGGTCACCTGCCGGATCGTGATCACGAAGGACACGAAGAGGAACCCGGGCAGGAGCAGCCAGAAGCCCGCGTCGAAGCTCAGATCCAGGCCGGATGCCGGGGGAGCGGGGATCCCGATCCAGCGGGCTTCCGCCACGCGTCCGAAGTCGAGAATTCCGAACAGGGCTGCGGTTACGCAGCCCGCGGCGATCCCGATGACGGCGTTCCACGCGCGCACCCACCGTTTGCCCCGGAGCAGGAGACCTACGACACACAGCATCGTGACCGCGGCGACGGTCGGGGCCGCGGCCGGCGGAGCGTTCTCCGGCACCCGAGTGAGCATGGCGAACGCCAGCGGCATGATCGACACCGCCACGAGCGCCGTCAGCGTGCCCGAGACGACCGGCGTGATGATGCGCCGGAGCAGCGCCAGGCGGGCCGCCAGAGCGAGTTGACACAGCCCCGCGGCGAGGACCAGCACCCCCAGCAGCGCCGGGCCGCCCGCGACGAGCGCGAGCGCGCCGACCCCGATCGAAGCCCCCGAAGCACCCATGACGGTCAGCGTTCCTCCGCCGATGCCGGCGACGCGCTTCGCCTGGACGATCGTGAGCAGGCCGCCGATCACCATGCTCGCGAAGATCGCCCAGTGGAGGTAGTCGGCGCTCTGGTCCGCCACGCGCGCGACAATCGTCGTGACCACCACGAGGGGCACGCACACGAGGATGGCTGTCTGCGCGCCGATCACAAGGCTCACCGCGCGCGGCGGATGTTCGTCGGCCGCGAACCGCAGCTTCGCGATGTCCGAGCCGGGTCCGTTCGCCATCAGCGATCCTCCGTCACGGGTGAAAGCGGAGCCGGGAACTCGCGGTCGAGTTTCTCCGTCAGCCGGTCCACACATTCTTCGGGAGAAAGTCTTTCGGTGTCCAGGTGGAGGTCGGCGTGCTCAGGCGGTTCGTAGGGACTGTCGACGCCCGTGAAATTCCTGATCTCTCCCCTGAGCGCCTTGGCGTAGAGGCCCTTCGGGTCGCGCTCCGCGCACGCCTCCAGCGACGCGTCCACGAAGACCTCGACGAAGTCGCCGGGGGCGAACAGGCTGCGGGCGTAGTCTCGTTCCGACCGGAACGGGCTGATGAAGGCGACGATGACGATCAGACCCGCGTCGACCATGAGGCGGGCGACCTCCGCCACCCGCCGGATGTTCTCCACCCGGTCGGCCTCGGTGAAGCCGAGGTCCCGGCACAGGCCGTGGCGCACGTTGTCGCCGTCCAGCAGATACGTATGCCGCCCCTCGGTGGTCAGACGCCGGTCGAGCAGGTTGGCGATGGTGGACTTCCCCGAAGCGGACATCCCGGTCAGCCACACGCACTGGGCGCGCTGGAGTTTGAGCCGCGAGCGGACGTCCTTCGATACGTCGATGTGCTGCCACTTCACGTTCGCCGCCCGCATGAGCGGGAAGACGATCGTGCCGGCGGCGGCCGTCGCGTTCGTGGCGCGATCGATCAGGATGAAGCCGCCCAGCGCGCGCGACTCATCGAACGGCGCGAAGGGGACGGGACGGTTCGTGGCGAGGTTCACCGTGCCGAGGTCGTTCATCTGCAGAACGGAGGCGGCCAGCTCGCTGCCGTTGGACACGTCCAGCCGGTGCCGGATCCGGGTGACGGCGGCGCCCACTTCCCGCGAGTGGAGCTTCAGCGTGTACGGGCGGCCCACCGCGAGCGGCTCATCGTGCATCCAGACGAGGCGCGCCTGGAACTGGTCCGCCACCTCGAGGGGTTCGTCGGCGCTCACGACGACGTCGCCCCGCGTAACATCGACGTCGGGAGCCAGGGTCAACGTCACGGAGTCGCCCCGGGTGGCTCGGTCGCGGGTTCCGTCCCCGACGACGATCGACGCCACGCGGCTCTCGGTCCCGGCGGGGGAGATGCCGACGGCATCGCCGACCGCCACCGCGCCGGCGGTCACGCGTCCGCAGTATCCCCGAAAGTCGGCGTGGGGCCGATTCACGTACTGGACGGGCATCCGAAAGGGCTGGCCGCCGCGAGCTTCCTCGACAACCACGGTCTCGAGATGGGCGAGGAGCGTCGGACCGTCGTACCACGGCGCCGACGTGCCGTTTCGGGTGAGGTTGGCCCCGGTCAGCGCCGAGACCGGAATCGCCTCGACCGCGGCGAGACCGATCTCGTCGGCGATCCCCCCAAAGGAGGCCCGGATCGATTCGAAGACGTCCCGGTCCCACTCGACGAGATCCATCTTGTTCACGGCGAGAACCGCGTGGCGGACGCCGAACATGGCCGCGATCCGCGCGTGCCGCGCCGTCTGGGGCAGCACCCCCTTGCGGGCGTCCACCAGGACAACGGCCAGATCGGCCGTCGAGGCGCCCGTCGCCATGTTGCGCGTGTACTGCTCGTGGCCGGGCGCGTCGGCCACGATGAACCGGCGGCGCGGCGTCTCGAAGCTGCGGTACGCGACATCGATCGTGATGCCCTGTTCGCGCTCGTCCCGCAGTCCGTCGACCAGCAGGGCAAGATCGGTTTCCGACCCCTGCGTGCCGTAGCGAACCGAATCCCGTTCGGTCCGCCTCAGTTCGTCCGAAAAGACCCGCCGGCAGTCGTACAGGAGCCGGCCGATGACGGTGCTCTTGCCGTCGTCGACGCTGCCGCAGAGCACGAAGCGAAGGGTCGGCGGCATCACCGGCGGCATCAGAAGTAGCCCTGCTTCTTCTTGAGTTCCATCGAGCCGTCGCGGTCATGGTCGATGAGGCGCCCTTCGCGTTCGGAGCCGTCCGTCGCGAGCGTCTCGGCAATGATTGCGTCGAGGGTGTCCGCGTCGCTCTCCACCGCGGCCGTCAGCGGGTAGCAGCCCAGCGTCCGGAAGCGGACGCGCCGCTTGCGGGGCTCCTCGCCCGGGAGCAGCGGCATGCGGTCATCGTCGACCATGATCCATTGTCCGTCCCGCTCGACGACGGGACGTTCGGCAGCGTAGTAGAGCGGCACGACCGGGATCTCTTCCGCGCGGATGTATCGCCAGACGTCCGCCTCCGTCCAGTTGGAGAGCGGAGAAACGCGCAGGGATTCGCCGGGCCCCAGGCGCGTGTTGTACAGGTTCCACGGCTCCGGCCGCTGCGTCTTCGGGTCCCACCGGTGGGCCGCGTCGCGCAACGAGAACACGCGTTCCTTGGCGCGTGACTTCTCCTCGTCCCGCCGGGCGCCGACGAAGATGATGTCGTACCCGCCGTCGTCGAGCGCCTGCCGCAGGGCAGCCGTCTTCATGACATCGGTGTAGCGCTCCGACCCATGGTCGAACGGATCGATGCCTTCGCGCAGCCCCTCCTCGTTGGTGTGAACCCGGAGTTCCACGCCCGCTTCCGCCGCCGTCCGGTCCCGGAACGCGATCATCGCCCGGAACTTCCACGTCGTGTCGATATGGAGCAGCGGGAAAGGCGGCGCTGCCGGCCAGAAGGCCTTCCGGGCGAGGTGCAGGAGCACCGAGGAGTCCTTCCCGATCGAATACAGCATCACGGGTCGGGACGCCGCCGCCACGCCCTCGCGGAGGATTTCGATGGCTTCGGACTCCAGCGACGCCGGCCAGGCGCCCGAGAGATCGTTCAGCGCTCGAATCCTCCCGCAGCCAGGCCCAGCCGGGGCTTCCGCCGCCAGCGAACGAAGGTCCGCTTCGCCCGCACCGTGAACGTGTAGTTCATCATCGCCAGGGCCGGCACGGCGAGCATGATAATGAAGGTGGCGAACAGGATCCCGAACCCGAGGCTCACCGCCATGGGCGAGAGGAACTGCGCCTGCGTGCTGCGCTCGAGGATGATCGGCGACACCCCGAGGAAGGTGGTCACGGAGGTCAGCATGATGGGGCGGAAGCGGACCTTCGCCCCCTGCACGATGGCCTCCGACATGGGGAGCCCGCTTCGGTGCCGTTCGTTGATGAAATCGATGAGCACGAGCGAGTCGTTCACGACCACGCCCGACAGGCCCACGAGCCCGAACATGGAGAGCATGCCGAGGTCGAGCCCCATGATCAGGTGCCCGATCGCGGCGCCGACGAGCCCCAGCGGGATCGAGGCCATGACGACGAGCGGCTGCAGGTACGAGCGGAAGGGGATGGCGAGGAGCGCGTAGATCGCGAGCAGGGCGAGCAGGAAACCGCGGGCGATCCCCTCGAACGCGAGCGTCTGCTGGCGCTGTTCTCCGCCGAACCCGTAGCGAAGGCCCGGGTATCGGGCCTGCAGTTCCGGCAGGATCGCCGAGGTGATCTCCGTGTTGACTTCCTGTCCCGTGATCACGGCGGCGTCCACGTCCGCCGTGACCGTCACGATGCGGCGCCCGTCGATCCGGTTGATCGTCGATGAGGCGATACCGAACGACACGTCCGCGACCTCCGACAGCGGCGCCTCGCCGCCCGTCGGCGTGCGGATCCGGTAGTCCTGGAGGTCGGCGAGCGTGTTCCGCTCCGACTCCGGGAGCCGGACGTAGACGCGTACCTCGTCGCGGCCGCGCTGGAGGCGGTAGACCTCGTTCCCGAAGAACGCCCCGCGCACCTGGCGCGCGAGGTCGTCGAGCGTGATCCCCAGGGTGCGGGCGGCGGGCTTGAGCTCCAGCTCCAGTTCGCGCTTGCCCCGGCCCCGATCGTCACGGACCTCCGTCACGCCCGCGATGCGCACCAGGCGGTCGGTGAACTCCGGCACCGCCGCGTTCAGCATCGCCGTATCCGGATGGGAAAGTTCCACCTGTACCGGCGACCCCAGATCGATGAGGATGGAGCTGAACGTGAGTTCACGGGCCCCCGCGACCGGCCCGACCCGCTCTCGCCACGCCCGCTCCACCTCGATGGCGGGCAGGTCCCGGATCTCCGGGTCGGTCAGCCGCAGGCTCACCTCGGCGATGTTCGACCGGATGAAGCTCGCCTCGGCGCTCATGCCGGGGCCTCCGGCCTGCGAGGGGCGCTGCCCGACGCTCGTGAAGACCGCTTCGACCAGGGGCGGCTCGTCCTCCGGCAACTGCGCTTCCAGTTCCGCGATCGCCGCGTATCCCTGGCCCTCCACGTAGCTGGCGACTTCCGCGGTGCGCTCGCTGGTCGTTCCGTCCGCCATCTCGATATAGGCGACGACCTCCTCGCCCTCGATCACCGGGAGAAGGCTGAATCGGAGATGGCGTCCCGCCACCAGCCCCCCCACGATCATCAGGGAGGAGACGGCTCCGAGCACGGTCAGCCCCGGCCGCCGCACGGCGAAGCGCACGGAGCGCTCCAGCGGACCGTCGATGAAGCGCTGCAGGTTCGTCTGGACGAGCGCCTGCAGGCGGTAGACGGGCCCCAGCCACCCTCCCTTCCCGCGGCTCGCGCCGGGCGCCGGGAGGTGCGAGAGGTGGTACGGGAGAATGAACAGGACCTCGACGAGCGACAGCAGCAGCACAGAGATGACGATCGCGGGGATCACGTAGAGGAACTTCCCGAGGCTTCCCGGCACGAAGAGGAGCGGGGTGAAGGCCGCGACGGTCGTGAGCACGGCGAAGATCACAGGCACGGAGACGCGTCTCGTGCCCTTGATCGCCGCGCGCAACGCGGCCGCCCCCTTCTCGCGTTCGGCGAAGATGTTCTCCCCCACCACGATCGCGTCGTCCACCACGATCCCGATCGCGAGGATGAAGCCGAACAGCGTCATCATGTTGATGGAGATCCCGACCCACGCCATCACCGCGAACACGCCGGCGAAGGAGAGGAAGATCCCGACGGCGGTCCAGAACGCGAGGCGCAGGTCGAGGAAGAGGGCGAGCGCGATGAGCACCAGGATCAGACCCAGGCGTCCGTTCTTGATGAGGAGGTCGATGCGGCTCTGCAGGTATGAGGCTTCGCTGCGCCAGATGCTGTAGTCGACGCCCCGCGGCAGAGAGATGGCCAACTCCTCCTCCAGGTAGCGCTCGACCTCGTCCGAGATCTCCAGTACGCGCTCATCCCCCGTCCGCAGGACCTGGACGAAGGCCGTCGGCTGCCCGTTGTAGGCGTTGATGAGGTCGACGTGCTCGAAACCGTCCTCGATCTCCGCGATGTCTGAGAGGCGGAGCATCGACCCGTCGACGTTCGCCCGCACGACGACGTCCGCGAAGTCCGCCCGCGTGTAGTTCTGGCCGCGGATGTGAACGAGGATCTCCTCGCGGTCGGTCTCGACGCTCCCGCCGGGAAGGTCGAGGCTGCCGCGCCGCACCGCCGCCGCCACCTCGTCGAGCGTCAGGCCGTGGGCGCGCAGGGCATCCTTCGAGACTTCGATCGAGATCTCGTACTGCCGGACGCCGGACACGCGGACGAGGGAGATCGTCGGCAGCGAGGTGAGGTCGTCCTTGACCCGGTTCGCGATCTCCTTGAGGGTCCGCTCGGGAACGTCGCCGAAGATCGCGATCTCCATGACGCGGCCTTCCGCGGTCAGCGCGACCACCTCCGGCTCCTCCGCATCGACGGGAAAGCTCGTGATCCGGTCGATGGCGGACTTGACCTCGTCCAGCGTCTTCGACTGGTCTGTGCCCAGCGACAGTTCGGCGAGCACGATGCCGACGTTCTCCGAGGCGGCGCTCGTCACGCGGTCGACGCCCTGGATGCCGGTGATCCGCTCCTCGACCCGCCGCACGATCGCCTGCTCGACCTCGTCGGGCGACGCACCGGGGTACTGGACCTGCACCTGAATCGTGTCGAGGGAGATCTCCGGGAACGTCTCCTGGGGCAAACTGATGAGGCTCACGAAGCCCGCCAGGATGATCAGCACCATGAGCAGGTTGGCGGCGACTCCGTGCTTGGCCATCCATCCGATCGCCCGCCTCATGAGCCGTCTCCTTCCCGCTCGCCGCCGTTGGCGCCCGATTGCCACGGCTCGGCGCTCTCGAGCAACTGGACCGGGCGCACCGTCATGCCGTCGGTGACGAAGAGGAGCATCGAGACGATGACCGGGGTGCCGTCCGGGATCGGTCCGAGCACCACGGCTTCATCGTCCACTTCCTGGATCGGCTCGACCGGGGTCATGACGAGCAGGGTGTCGTCCGCCACCGTCCACAGGACATCGCCGTCGCGGACGGCGGCGGCCGGCACGACGGCGTATTCCTCGAAGCTCGTGCCTTCGATGTCCACCGTCGCGTAGCTGCCGAGCAGGAGCGGCGGGCGGCGGGGATCGTCCTCGGGGGGCGTGAACGGTTCGGGGACGGTGACGACGACGTCGACCGTTCGCGTCTGCTCGTCGAGCGCCGCCTCCGCCCGGTCCACGTATCCCGACCACGCGTACTCGACCCCGCCGTACTCGGACACGATCTCGACCGGGATGCGGGTTGCCGCATCGCCCGCGCGCGCGCTCCACAGGCGTTCGATCAGCGCCGCCTCGTTGTCGCTCAGCGGCACGACGATCTCCACCGCGTCCGTCGCGTACAGGCGGCCGACGGACTGGCCGGCCGCGACGAACTGCCCGGGATCCACCGTCTCCTCGCGCACGATCCCGTTGAACGGGGCCCGGATCCAGGTCCGCTCCAGCGCCAGCCGTGCATCTTCCAGCCTGGCGCGGGCGCTCCTGAGGGCCGCCGCGGCCGCGTCGAGTTGCGGCTGGCGCGTGACGAGCGCGTTGGGCGGCGTCGGGTCGAGATCTTCGCGGGCGGCGAGCCGCCGCCATTCGTCGAGCGCCAGACGCGCGTTCTCCTCGGCTTCCAGCAGAGCGACCTCGCGCTGGGCGACGTCCGCCTCCGCGGCCTCGACGGCGTTCTCGTAATCTGCCGGGTCCACCCGCAGGAGCGGCTCGTTCTCGACGAAGCGCCCGCCGCTTACGAGCGCGGGCGAGGTCCAGATGACGCGCCCGCCGACCTGGGATGCGATCGTGACCTCCGCGCTGGGGCGGACCGTGCCGCCGCCCCGCACCTGGATCGCGCCCTGCGTCACGCGGGCGGGCACCGTGCTCACCGTGGGGACCACGCGCGGCGGCTCCACTTCCGCCGGTTCGGCGCGCATGCCGAACAGCAGCGCGAAGCCGAACACGCCCACGCCGATGACGATTGCCCCCTGCACCAGCCGCTTCATGAACGCGGGCGGGGCGACGGGCGCCTCGTGGTCTCCCGGTTCGTGCGGCATCTGCCGCGTTCCGTCTTCCATCGCTCCGCCCTATCTCCGATCGGGGAGCGACGCCGCGCCCCCCGCGTCTTCATTCGTCTCGACATCCTCCGCCACCCACGCGCCGCCCAGGGCGCGGTGCACGGCGAGCCGCGCCTCTCCGATGCCGCGTTCGGCGAGCACCCGGGTGGTTTCGGCGCCGTTCAGGTTGACCCGCGCGTCCAGGTACTCGACGTAGTCCCCCACGCCGCTCTGGTAGCGCTCCAACTGGTTTTCCAGCGAGGCGCGGGCGTCGGCCACCTGCTCCATGACCTGCGCGTACCGCTCCCGCTCGTTCTCGAACTGCCGCAGGCTCGTCCGCACCTCCCGGTAGGCGTCCAGCACCGTGCGTGCGTAGGCGATCAGCGCCTGGTCGTACTGCGCCCAGGCCGCCCCGACGTTGGCGCGCAGGCGGCCGCCCTGGAAGATCGGCGCGACGAGGCCGCCGATGAGGTTCGTGAACCACTGGTCGATGAATCGCAGATCCGCGGGTTCGCCCGCCTGGCGCCCCGCGGCTCCGTTCAGGGAGATCGTGGGGAGGAGTTCCGCCCGGCGCGCCCCCACCCTGCGGCGCGCCGCCTCGACGCGCTCGAACGCGGCCATGACGTCGGGCCGGTCCTCGAGCAGCGACACCGGCAGCCCGCCGGGAATCGGGGTCGTATCGATCGCCGGCTCGAGTACCGGCGGTAGAAGATCCTCGATCATCCCCGCGTACCGTCCCACGAGGAGGGCGAGGCGCCCTTCCGCATCGTCCACGGCCGTGCGCAGGCCCGGCAGGTTCGACTCGGCGGTCCGGTACTGCTGCCGGATCGCGTAGAGTTCGAAGGTGTTCGTGACGCCGGCCTGATACCGCTCGCGGGTGAGTTCGGCGCGCTCCCGGAGCAAATCGACGTTGTCCTCGGCGATCACGAGCTGGGCCCGCGCGGAGACGACCTCGAGATACGTCGAGATCGTGGACGCGATGACCGTGAGCCGCACGGTCTCCGCGTCCGCCCGGGAGGCCAGGAAGTCGCGGACCGCCGCCCCGGATTCGTTGCGCAGCCGGCCCCAGAAATCGAGTTCGTAGGCGAAGCCGAGCGAGGCCGAGTACGTCGTGAACTCGAACCGGTCGGGGAAATTGAAGCTGAGCCCCGGGATCGGGCTCTCGCCGCCATCGTCGCCTCCGAACTGCGACCCCAGCCCCGTGTTGGCGGGGGTGCTGGACCGGTTGCCGTTCGCGTCGAGCGTCAGCGCCGGGAAGAGCGGCGCCCGCGCGATCCGGTACCGGTGCCGCAGTTCCTCGAGTCGCGCGACGGCTTCGTGCAGGTCGAGGTTGGCGACGAGCGCCGTCTCGATCAGGCGGTCGAGCGTCGCGTCGTCGAACGCGCGCCACCAGTCGCGGGGCTCGGGCGCCGCCTCGGCCGGGGGAGCTTCCGCATCGTACGCCGCGGGGAGTTCGGCCACCGTGGCCGGGAGCCGGGGGCCCGGCGCGAACGAACACGCGCCCATCGCCGTGAGCAGAAGCAAGCCGCCGGCTCGCGACAGACCGCGCGCCCCGACCCCGGCACCCACCGTCCCGGCGCTCACGCGACTCCCTCCGCCCGGACCCCTTCGGTCGGCCGCAGACCCGCCAGCAGGAGATCCACGATGTGCGCCTTCCGTTCCTGCAGGAAGCGGTCGAAGTCCTCCACGGCCCGGGAGTGGAAGAGGCGCACCGTCGGGAGGGCGACGAACGGAAACAGGCAGGCCGACACGATCGTGAGCAGCGTGTGCCGGAGGTCGATCTCCCGGATCTCGCCCGCGCCGATCGCCGCGCGCAGCCGATCCTCGAGCAGGAGCCCCGGGACCTCTTCGCGCGCCTCGATCGCGGCCGTCAGGTGCCGCTCCAGGACGCCGCCGCCGCACAGGCATTCGTTCAGCATGAGGCGGGCCATGTCCTGGTGCTCGTAGATGTAGTCGATGTAGCCGTACACGAACGCGCGCAGGCTGTCCTCCACCCCCTCTTCCGCCCGCAGCGACTGGCTGAGCCCGGCCATGAACTGCCGGCACCCGTGCTCGAACACGGCCTCGTAGAGCTGTTCCTTGGTGCGGAAATAGTAGTGCAGCAGCGCGCGATTGATCCCCGCGTGATCCGCGATCTCCTGCAATCGGGCGCCGTCCCGCCCCTTGCGGGCGAAGACCGTCAGCGCGGCGTCGAAGATCCTCTGTTCGGTATCCGGCGGTCGGGTCGCGGCCGGAGCTTGCGGAACCATCGCGATCCTCGCGTTATCCAAATCGTTTAACAGTCTTGTCAACAAGATCTGAACCCTAGTCACGGCTCGTGCCGGGCGCAAGTTTCCCGCAGCCGGGCCCCGCTACCGGGGTAACGGGGTCCCGCGATCGGGGCGAAAAGCAACGGAGGATCCATGAAGCCAGGCATCCGGGCGTACAGCACGACGATTCTCGCGGTACTCGCGTTCGCGGTGGTTCCGCTTGGGCTGGGCGCGCAGAGTGCGCCCCAGGTCGCGCGCTCGGCGGACGGGGTCGTCGTCGCGGCGCAGCCGCTGGCCGCGGCCGCGGGCGCGCGGATGCTGGAACTCGGCGGAAACGCCGCGGATGCGGCCGTCGCCGCCGCGTTCGCGATCTCCGTGGTCGAACCGAGCATGAACAGCATCGGAGGGCGCAACCAGATCCTCATTCGGACGCCCGACGGCGGGGTCGCGGGCATCGACGGGACGACCTCGGTTCCGCTGGGATACGACCCGGCCACGGCGCCCCGCGCCGCGTACGGCTATCCGACCGTCGGCGTGCCCGGCTCGGTCGCGGGCCTCATGCGCCTGCACGAGGAATACGGTTCCCTTCCGCTGACGACGATCATGGCCCCCGCGATCGACTACGCGGCGCACGGGTTCCGGCTGCTGCCCGGGGAGGCGCGCCGCCAGGCGGGCTCGCGCGACCAGGTGGCGGAGTCCGAAGGCGCCCGGCGCTACTACCTGAAGGCGGACGGATCGCCCTACCGCCCCGGAGACCGGCTCGTGCAGTCGGACATGGCCGAGACCCTGAGGACGATTGCCCTCGGCGGCGGCGACGCCTTCTACCGCGGGGAGATCGCCGGCCGCATCGCCGACGACATGGCGGCGAACGGCGGCTTCCTGACCCGCGAGGCGCTGGCGGCCTACGAGGCCGAGGACTCGAGGATCGTGCGCGGATCCTACCGGGGGTTCGAGATCGTCGGTTCCGACATCCCGGCCTCCGGCGCGATCGCGATCCTCGCCCTCCAGATCGCCGAAGTCTTCGATCCCGACGGCATGAGCGACGAGGCGTGGGCCTCCGTCATCGCCCAGTCCCTCGCCATCGCCATGACGGAATACCGCCGGCCGAGTTCGGACTCCTCCGCCGTGCGCGTGACGTCGAAGGCGTTCGCCCGAGAGCTCGCGGACCAGGTCCGGGTGCCCGTGGAGGCCGCCATCGAATCCGGCACGGAGTCCTGGGCCACGTCGGGGGCCGCGGGTCCATGGTCCGCCGCCGGCGCTCCGGCGCTGGAACTGCCGCCGGAAGACGGCCACACGACGCATCTCTCCGCCGCCGACGGAAACGGCATGGCCATCGCGCTCACGCAGACCATCGGCCCCGGCATGGGCGCGAAGGTCGCCACCCCCGGACTCGGGTTCCTCTACGCCGTGACGCTGGGCGGCTATCTCGGGATCAGCGAGCCGGGCGAGCGCGCGCGGTCCGGCATCACGCCGTTCATGGTCCTCGACGACGGCGAGCCGTTCCTCGTTCTCGGCGCGGCCGGCGGCATCCGGATCATCTCGGCGGTCGTCCAGGCGGTGACCCGGGTCATCGATGACGGCCTGGCGCTGCCCGCCGCGCTCGCGGCGCCGCGCGTGCATCCCGACATGGGCCCGGACGGCCTCGCGGGCTTCTCCGTGGAAGCGGGCCCCGAGGACGGCTGGTCCGGGACTTCGGTGGAGGAATTCCGGGAGATGGGATTCGAGATCACGCCCACGCCGCGGCAGGGCGCGTTCGGGCGCATCCACGGCCTGCAGTACGACGCCGCCACCCGCACCTGGATCGGGGCCGCCGACCCCGACTGGGAGGGCGCCGCAGTGGCGCCCCGCCCCGCCGGGCCGACCGGAGGCCGAGACTAGCCGGAAGCCGGCGTCTGGCTGGCCGTCGGCGGCTAGCCGGGCTGCATCCCCGGGCAGCCGGCGGCCTCGGCCACCGCGCGCGCGATCAACACCTGCGCGAGGTGGACGCGGTATTCCGAACTCGCGTTCTCATCCGCCGGGGGCGTCTCGAGTTCCGATACCTTCGACGCCGCCGCGAGGATCTGCGCCTTCTCGGACGTGCCGGCCAGGGCCGCCTCGACCCCGGGCGCCCGGAGCGGCGTGCCGCCCATGTTCGTGAGCCCGATCGCGGCGCCCGCGATGCCGGACTCGGTCCAGTTCACGACCGCGGCCACGCCGACGATCGCCCAATCCTGCGCGCGGCGCTGGAATTTCCGGTAGGCGCTGCCCCAGCCCTCGCGCGTCGGCACCCGGACGCCGGTCACGATCTCCCCATCCGCGGCGGCCGACATGAAGGGGCCGACGAAGAAGTCCGCCGCCGCCACCGAGCGCGTGCCGCCGCGCCCCGCGAGGGTGACCTCGGCATCGAGCGCGAGCAGCGCCGCCGGCAGGTCGGAGGCCGGATCCGCGTGCGCGACGGAGCCGCCGAGCGTGCCGCGGTGCCGCACCTGGGGATCGCCGATCCCCTCCGCCACCTTCGCGAGGAGGCCGCTGCCCCCCGTGAGTTCGGACGCCCCGGCCACTTCGTGATGCGTCGTCAGGGCGCCGATGACGACCGAGTCCCCATCCGCGTGCACGCCGCGCAGTTCGTCCAGGCCGCCGATATCCACCAGCAGCGAGGGCCGCGCGAGGCGCAGCCGCATGAGCGGGAGCAGCGAGTGTCCGCCGGCCAGCGGCCGCGCGTCCTCGCCGCCCTCGGCGAGCAGGCTCAGCGCCTCATCGAGGGACGAAGCGCGCTCGTAGTCGAAAGACGCGGGAATCATGCCTCACCTCCCTGGGCCGCCTGAATCGCTCGCCAGACCCGTTCCGGACTCGCCGGCATCGGGACGTCCGTCACGCCGAGGTGCGAGAGCGCATCCACGATCGCGTTGATCACCGCCGGCGCCGACCCGATCGTCCCCGCCTCGCCGATCCCCTTCACTCCCATGGGGTTCGAGGTGCTCGGCGTCACCGTTCGATCCGTCTCGAAGGACGGGAATTCCGCCGCGGAGGGCACGAGATAGTTCACCATCGACGAGGTCTCGAGCGTCCCGTCCTCCGCGTACGTCGCCTCCTCGTACAGCGCGGCCGCGATCCCCTGCGCCACGCCGCCGTGCACCTGGCCGTCCACGATGACGGGGTTGATCACGGGCCCGCAGTCGTCCACCGCGATGTAGCGGACGAGATCCACGGCGCCGGTCTCCGTATCCACTTCGACGACGGCCACGTGCGTGCCGAAGGGGAAGGTGAAGTTCGGCGGGTCGTACACGCAGCTCGCCTCGAGCCCGGGCTCCGAATCCTCCGGCAGGCTGTGGGCCGTCCACGCCGCGAAGGCGAGTTCCGGCATCGACTTCGTGCGGTCGGGCACGCCCTTCACCGAGAAGGTTCCCGCCTCGTACTCGAGATCCTCGGGCGCCACCTCGAGCAGGTGCGCCGCGAGTCCCCGCGCCTTGTCGACGACCCGGTCGCACGCGTTGTGCACGGCGACCCCCGCCACCGCGAGGCTGCGGCTTCCGTAGGTGTTCATCCCGTGCGGCGCCACGTGCGTGTCCCCGTGGAGGACGGTGACGTCCTCGTACGGAATCCCGAGCGCGTCCGCCGCGATCTGGGACCAGGAGGTCACGTGCCCCTGCCCGTGCGGCGAGCTGCCCGTCACGACTTCCGCCTTGCCGGTCGGCAGCATGCGCACCGTGGCCGCGTCCCAGCCGCCGGCGCCGTATTTCAGCGAGGCGAGCACCTGCGAGGGCGCGAGCCCGCAGATCTCCACGTAGGAGGAGAACCCGACTCCGATCTGCTTGCCGCCCCCTCCTTCCCGGCGCTCCGCCTGGTCGCTCCGGAACCCGTCGTAGTCCAGCAGTTCCAGCGCCCGGTCGAGCGCGGGCTCGTAGTCGGCCGAGTCGAAGGCGAGCCCGCCCGGGCTCTGCACCATGTCGCCGGCCGGAAGGAAGTTTCGGCGCCGGATCTCCGCCGCGTCCACGCCGACCTCCCGCGCGAGCGAGTCGATCGCCCGCTCGATGGCGTAGGTGGCCTCGGGCCGGCCCGCGCCCCGGTAGGCATCCGTCGGGGTCGTGTTCGTGAACACGCCCGTGCACTCGAAGTGGTACGCCTCTCCGCCGTAGCAGCCGCAGTAGAGGAAGGCGCCCAGGAGCGGAACGCCCGGCGCCACGAGCTGCAGGTAGGCGCCCATGGCCGCCGCGATGTTGACGCGGTATCCGAGGATGTCGCCGTCGGAGGTCGCGGCGATCTCGATCTTCTGGACCTGGTCGCGGCCGTGGATGGTGGCGAGGTACCCCTCGCTCCGGCCCGCGACCCACTTGACCGGCTTCCCCAGTCGGCGCGCGAGGGCGATGCAGAGCGCTTCCTCCGCATAGACGTTGAGCTTCGAGCCGAAGCCGCCGCCGACGTCGGAGGGCGCAATGACCCGGATCTGGCCCTCGGGGATGCCGAGGGTGAGCGCGAACAGGACTTTCGCCACATGCGGGATCTGCGTCGTCGACCACACGGTGAAATCGCCCGTCGAGGGGACGGACTGCGCGACGACGGCGCGCGGCTCCATTGCGTTCGGGATCAGCCGCGGCTGCGTGTAGCGCTCGCTGACCACGACGTCCGCCTTCGCGAAGGCCCCGTCCACGTCACCGTTCGTCAGCGCCCACGTGTAGCTCTTGTTGTCGTCGAACGACTCGTGCACGCGCGGCGCGTCGTCGGCCAGCGCCGCCTCCACGTCCACGACCGCCTCCAGCACCTCGTAGTCGACCTCCACCAACTCCGCCGCGTCGAGCGCCGCGTTGCGGCTCGTGGCGACGACGACCGCCACCGCGTCGCCCACGTAGCGCGCCACGTCCTGCGCCACCGGCCAGTGATCGGGGATCTTGATGTCGTCGGTCACGGGCCACGCCATGGGGAGTCCCGCGGCCCATTCATCGGCCAGGTCGGCCCCGCTGTACGCGGCCACCACGCCCTCCGCGGCCGCAGCGGCGGAAACGTCCACCGAGTTGATGCGCGCCGAACCGTGCGGGCTGCGCACGAGCGCCGCATGCAGCATGCCGGGCAGCGTGAGGCCTTCCAGGAACGTCCCCTGCCCCGTGAGAAGCTTGGGATCCTCTTTCCTGGGGACCCCGCCGCCAACGTATTTCTCAGCCGTCGCCATGTTCTCTCTCCTCGCCTAAGAGCCCATGTCGTCGGCGGCCGCGAGCACCGCCTTGACGATGTTGTGGTAGCCGGTGCACCGGCAGAGGTTGCCCTCCAGCGCGAGCCGGACTTCGCCTTCCGTCGGTGACGGGTTCTCATCCAGGTATCCCACCGCGGCCATCATCATCCCCGGCGTGCAGAACCCGCACTGCAGGCCGTGGTTCTCGTGGAACGCCTTCTGGACGGGGTGCCAGTCGCCGTTGCTCGCGAGCCCCTCGACGGTGGTCACGTCCGCGCCGTCCGCCTGGACGGCGAGCACGGTACACGACTTCACCGACTGACCGTTCATCAGAATCGTGCAGGCGCCGCACGAAGACGTGTCGCAGCCCACGTTGGTGCCGGTCAGTTCGAGTTGTTCGCGGATGAAATGAACGAGGAGGGTGCGGGGTTCGACGTCCGCCTCGTGCCGAACCCCGTTCACGGTCATGGAGATGCGCTTCATGCGGCCACTCCTGATCCTGTGCCGGCGGGAGCGCCGACGGAGCTCCCGGAACGGGACTCATCCGGCCGCCCGTCGGCCGGGGGGATTCAGTCTAGAACGGGCCGCGGGGCCGGGGCAACAGGGCCGGGTGCAGGAGTCGGCGGGAGCGGTTAGCGGACAGCGTCCGGCGGTGTCGCGTCGAGGGTGAGGGCGACGCGGAAGCCGGTCCCGCCGCCGACCTGGGGGTGGGCGTGGCGCTCTTCGGCGGTGGCCAGAATGCTGCCGCCGCTGCGCCACGCCGAGCGCACGGTCCAACGGAAGTAGCTGAAGGCTCCGCCCCGCCAGGTGGGGCGCAGGCAACGGCCTTCGCGCCAGTGACGGGACGTTTCGCGGACGGGTGAGCCGTCGGTGGGCACCTCGTCGTAGGTGGACGTCCAGCAGTCGGCCGCAAGTTCGGACACGTTGCCGAGCATGTCGTGCAACCCCCACGGATTCGGCGGCAGCGATCCCGTGGGCGCGGTGGATCCCACCTCCCACTCGAGCCCGCACTCGTCGCACACCGCGTGTCCGCTCCCGACCTCGTCTCCCCACCAGCGGGCGGTCGTCGTGCCGGCGCGGGCGGCGTATTCCCACTCGGCGCTACTCGGCAGCCGGTACGGGCGGCCGGTCTCCTCCGCCAGCCAGGCGAGGTACATCTCGGCGTCGCGGTAGGAGACGTGGATCACGGGACGGTCTCCCCGCCCCCACCCCCTGTCCTCGGGCCGGTAGTCGCAGCCTCCCGCGACCACGCAGCGGTCCCACTCGTCGAACGTCACCTCGTACTTGCCGATGGCGAACCGGTGTCCGAACTCGATCCGCACGCGGGGACGCTCCCGCTCCCGGCTGAACTCCGGCCGATCCGGCTCCCTGTCGAGCCCCAGGCGCCGGTCCTCGCCTTCGGCGCGCCCCATCACGAACCCTCCCGGTGGCATTTCCACCACGACCGGACAGAGGTCGCAGTCCCTGAACTCGCGCAGGCCCGCCGGGTTGGGCTCCGGGGGACGGCGGGGCGGGGCCTCCGCCGCGGCGGAGGACGATTGTCTGGACCCGCCGCGCAGTACCGACCCGATCCGAGGGGGCGGGCTTCCCCCGGCGAGCTCGCGGCCATCGCGGGCGCCCGATCCGCCGGCCACCGACGCATCCGTCCCGACTTCATACAGCGACACTCGGATCTCCCCCGTGTCCAGCACCGGCCGCACGGCCACCAGCCGAGACGGCGAGGCGAACCCGACGGGGATGGCGGGGATGTCGAGCGTCCCCAGGTATCCGCCCTCAGCCCCGAATACGTCGATGACCTCGGGAATAAGGCCGTCCGTGCGCCTGGACACCCACAGCCCGCCCGCCGGATCGTGCGTGAACCCGACGATGGGAGACAGCACCTCCTCGTACCCGGTGGCGTCGACCACTTCCCCGGCCGTCACCCCGCACTGCCGCATGAGGCTCCCGTACGGGCCCGGGCCGAACGAGAGCGACGCCATCGCCATCGCCCGAGTGACCCGGATCGCCGGGGCCGCCGCACGCCGCACGCTGGCGAAGACCGCTCCCCGCGCGTAGCCGTCGATCCGGAACCCGTCCCCGTTCACGAACCAGAGCGTGTCGCCGCGGCTCGCCCACACCGCGTCCGGCGCGAACACCTTCGGGGCGGGCATGGACACGCACGGCAGTTCCATGAGCGACAGCTCCCGCCTCACGACGTGGACCGGTTCGGCTCCGCGCGGCGTGTGAACCGCCAGCGTCTGGTCCATCGACATGTCCGCCGTGGCCGACCCCACGGTCGCGAACCAGTCCGCCGCCGCGCCCCCGCCGACCGCGAACCCGGGGCCCCAGTAGCTCGCGGGGAGCCGTTCCTCCCCCTCGAACTCTCCGTCCCGAGACCAGCGGCTCAGCACGCCTCGCCTCGCATCCAGCGCGACGAGCGTCCCCTCCGGCGCGAGCGCCAGCGCCGACACGCCCCGAAACTCGCCCGGACCCTCTCCCGCCCGTCCCAACTCCTCCACGAAGGCCCCCGCGCCGTCGAACACGGCGACGCGGGCACCCGTCGCGTCCGCCACGTAGACCCGCTGGGCCCCCGGATCCGCGACCACCCCCCAGGGGAGCGCCGTGAGCGCGCTGTCCGGCGTCATGAGGTCCGCGAGGTGCACCGCCCCGCCCGCGAACGGAGCGTCGTCGGACTCGTTGTCGGAAATCGCCACCCCCGCCGAGTCGCGCCGCGACAGGCCTCCGAAGCCTTCCTCCAGCCCCGGGGCGCAGGCGTCGATCGCGAGGACGAAACCGGCAGCGACGAGCGTCGAGAGCCGCATCAGCGTTCAGGCCGGATCGCGGCGTACGCTCGCGTATTGCAGGGCGAGCCAAGCGACGGACGCCAGGCCGAGGATCACGAAGCCGACGACGGACGAGCCCATTGTCACCTGGATCCCGCTCCATACGAGGCTCGGGCTCACCTCGCTGACCTGCGAGATAAGACCGGCCGCCATCCACACGCCGATCAGCGACCCGAGGACGCCGAGGCAGGCGGCGAGGGCGCCGAGGACGAGGACGGAATGGATGCGCAGGCTCGGCACCGAGGCTCCGGGGCGAACCAGGTCGATGATCGCCCGCACGATCTGCACGAGCATGAGGACGAGGACGAGCCAGATCGGATACTGGATGAGTCCGAGTGAGTCGAAGAAGGACATCCTTACCTCCGGGTCGATGAGGTTGGTGTGAGCCGTGAACCGGTGAAGAACGCTGAAATGCGGCGCTCGATCGTCTCATCGCTGATCAGGCGCGGGGTGATCGCGAGCCAGCCGAAGAGCCCGAAGATGGCGGCTCCGAACCCGAGGGCGGCGCAGGAGACGATGCGGCGGACCGCGTCCCAGATGGCGGGCATGGCAAAGCCTTCGGCCTCAATGGCTTCATACGCGCCGTAGCTCTCCCAGGCGGCGCCCAGCGCCCCGAGGGCGACCGCAGCGACAATGAGGCCGATCTGGCGCTCCCAGAGTTGTCGCCGCAGTTCCGGTCGCAGGTCGCCATCGATCCAGAGGTGCTTGGCTGCCAGCGCCCCGTTGGCGGCGAGGAGCGCGATGACGATGATCTGGGGCCAGGCCAATTCGGCCGTCACCGCCGGTGTGCCGGGCCAACGGATGGCGAGGAGCGCGATGCCGCCCGCCAGGATCGCGGCCACGGCAACACCCAGACGTTCCACGCGGTCGAGCCACCCTGCGGCCCGGGCCCAGCGGCCCAGGGGCGGCGCGTGCTGCGCTTCGAGTTGCGCGAGCGTTTCCGTGCCCGGCACGGTCTGGCGGAGGGCGGCGCGGCGTGCCTGCGCCGGTCCGTAGCCGCGGCGTTCCAGTTCCGCCTGCAGGGCCTCGGTGTCGGCGTCAACTTCCTCCAGCAGGTCGAGGCGGCGGCGCGGCGGCACCGCCAGATTCCGTTCGACACCGGCCAGCGGATGTTCAGGCCGCATGGGTTCCTCCGAAGAGTTCCAGCAGCACCCGAAACTGCCGCTCCAGTTGCGCCGCCCCCGCCGTCAGTTCGGCCCGGCCGGCGTCGGTGAGTTCGTACGTCTTCCGCCGCCGGCCCTCACCGCCCCATTCGCCGCGCACGTGCCCGTCCGTCTCCAGCCGGTGCAAGATCGGGTAGAGCGTCCCGTGCTGAAACGAAAAGGCGCCCCCCGTCCGTTCCTCCACGGAGAGCGCGATCTGGTAGCCGTGCGCGGGCCCTCGCTCCAGGACCGCGAGCACGAGCAACTCGTTGATTCGCTTCGAGAGAGTGGCCTGCAAGCGGCACCTCGTTTCAGCCGTTCGACGTTCATCTCGGCGCCCGGCTCGCCCGGGTGTCGTCGGAACATGATATAAAGATCATCTTTATATCGCAAATCTGTATACGAAGAAGACTCCGGGCGGGGTATGGCGGCGGGTGTCACGGGGGGCGATGAAGCGGCGGCGGTCGCGGGTATCCCCAGGCAGACTCGTCCACGACATTGGAGGCGAATGTATACGACGTGCATCTTCTGCCACTCGGACCTCAAACGGAACGAGGCGATCGAGGAGTTTCCGGTCGGCCGCCGCCTGGCTTTCGACGGCGCCCGGGGGCGGCTCTGGGTCGTATGCCGGCGCTGCGAGCGCTGGAACCTCTCCCCGCTCGAAACGCGCTGGGAGGCGATCGAAGCCTGCGAGCGCGCGTTCGAGAGCACCCGGATGCGGGTCGCCTCGGACAACATCGGCCTCGCGAAGCTCAAGGAGGGGCTCGAACTCGTCCGCGTCGGCGACCCCGTCCGCCAGGAGTTCGCCGCGTGGCGCTACGGCGACCAGTTCGGACGGCGCCGCAAGCGGGCCATGCTCGTCACCGGGGCCGGGGCAGCCGCCGTCGGGGCCCTGTGGGCGGGCGGCTTCGTCTCGTTGGGCGGACTCTGGATCGGGACCAGGATGTCGCAGAGGTGGTACCGCAATCGCGTGATCCTGCGGACCCGGGATCCGCGTGGGCTTCCGGTCCGGGTCCAGCGGAAGCACCTGTACACATCCCATCTCGTGCCGGCCGACGACGGACGCGGCTGGGGGCTTCGCGTCGACTACGTTCCCGGCCATGCCGGAGGGGACAGGCGGAAGACGATGATCGTCCACGGACGCGAGGCGCTCGGGCTCGCCGGACAACTGATGGCGCAGGCCAACCGCCGCGGGGGCAAGAAGGACGAGATCCGCGGGGCCGTGCGCCGCATCGAGCGCGCCGGCCATCCGGAGGCGTTTCTTCCCGAGGCCGCGGAACTGGCCCAACGCGCTCTCCGGCGTTCCGGCTCCGTTGCCCGCGAGTCTCCCTCCTGGGGGGACGGCCGCAGGGCGGACTTGGCGGCCAGAGAGCTCGAAAAGCTCCGGAAGCCCCTGCCGGGCTCCCTCGCCGGCCTGAACCCGGGTCTGCGGCTGGCAATCGAGATGGCGACGCACGAGGAGACCGAGCGCGAGGCGCTCGAGGGGGAGCTGAAGGAACTCGAGGCGCGGTGGCGGGAGGCGGAGGAGATCGCCCGCATCGCCGACAACCTCTTCGTTCCGGACAGCGTCGAAGACTTCATCGAGGAGGAGCGCGCGCCTCCCGACGGCGACCCCGCGCGTCCCGGCTTCGACCCCGCAAACGCGACGAAGAACGCCTGAATGTACACGACCTGCATCTTCTGCCACGGCGACCTCGCCCGGAACGAGGCCATCGAGGAGTTCCCGGTCGGCCGCCGTCTCGCCTTCGACGGCGCCAAGGGACGGCTGTGGGTCGTATGCCGGCGCTGCGAGCGCTGGAACCTCTCTCCGTTGGAGACGCGCTGGGAGGCGATCGAAGCCTGCGAGCGCGCCTTCGAGACCACCCGCATGCGGGTCGCGTCCGACAACATCGGCCTCGCGAAGCTCAAGGAGGGCCTCGAACTCGTCCGCGTCGGCGATCCCGTCCGGCAGGAGTTCGCCGCCTGGCGCTACGGCGACCAGTTCGGCCGGCGCCGCAGGCGGGCCATGCTCGTGACCGGGGCCGTCGGGGCGGCGGCGGGCGCGGTGGTCGTCGGCGGCACGTTCGCCGGGTTCGCGATGGGCGGCGCCTTCCCGGGACTCTTCCAGGGGGCTCAGGCCTGGTACCGGGATCGCGTCCTTCTCCGTCTCCGCGATGAGCACGGCGACCGTATTCGCGTCCAGCGAAAACACCTCTACACCTCCCGTCTTGTGCCGAGCGCAGATGCCTCGGGATGGGACCTCCGCGTCGACCACATCCCGGGTTGGGGCAAGTGGGACCGGACGCCGAAGCGCAAGAACCGCCGACATACGATGATCGTGCATGGCAGTGAGGCGATCGGCTTGGCCGGACAGCTCATGGCCCACGCCAACCGGCGTGGGGGCGCACGAAAGGCGGTTCGTGACGCGGTCGGGAGGATCGAGGAGGCCGGACACCCGGAGGCGTTTCTCCCCGCGGCGGCTCGCAACGCCACGAGCGACTTCTCCGGTTCGGGCAAGGCGGATCTTCCCCCGAAGAAGATCGAGAATCTCATGAAGCCGCTTCCCGGAACGCTCGCGGGTCTCAAGGTGGACATGCGGCTCGCGATCGAGATGGCGACGCACGAGCAGGCGGAGCGAGAGGCGCTGGAGGGGGAACTGAAGGAACTGGAGGCGCGGTGGCGCGAGGCGGAGGAGATCGCCCGCATCGCCGACAACCTGCTCGTCCCCGAGAGCGTCGACAGCTTCATCACCAGCGAACGTTCCCGGATCGACGGCCGATGAACCTGTCCGGGGCCACCCCGCTTCCCTATCCTGCCGCATGAGCGAAAAGAAACTCATCGTCGTCGGCGACCGCGTGCTCATCGAGCCGCTGGAGGGCGAGGACCGCACGAACGTCGGCCTCTACGTCCCTCCCACGGCGATCGACAAGCAGGCCGTGCAGGCGGGGACGGTCGTGGCCGTCGGCCCCGGCACGCCGGTCGGTCCGCCCGCCGAACTCGGGGACGAACCCTGGAAGATCGGCGCCACCGAAGCCCGCTATCTTCCGATGCAGGCGCGACCGGGGGACTACGCCCTCTTCTTCCGGAAGGCCGCGGTGGAGATCACCTTCGAGGGCACCCAGTACCTCGTCGCACCGCAGGGCGCGATCCTCACCCTCGTCCGCGAGGAGGACGAGGACGCCTCCGACGGCTTCGATCCCTCGTTCCTCTAAAGGCAGCCGCCGGCCACGACCTGGCCGTCCGGCGGGCCGGCGCTCGGCGGGACTAGCGGTTGACGGGGCCGATCCGGTTGGGGCGCAGGGAATGGCAGTTCACCTCCCACGACGTTGCCCGGGCCTGAATCGGAGCGTTCCCCGTCAGGGATGCGGCGGCCGCCGGACCCCTTAGCCGCGCCACCGCCCGTCCGGTCATCTCCCCGCGAGCCCGGCGCAGCGCCACGGCGCCCCGCACCTCGGCACTCGACCACACGACCCACAGCGTGTCAGCGCGCGTGAACCAGCGCGTCTCCATGCCGGAGAGATCCCCATCGCCCCGGAGAGGGACGGCCTTGTAGGCGGTCATTTCCCTCCCGTACGCGTCGACGGAATCGGCGAACAGCATGAGCGACCGCACCACGGGCGGGTCGGCTTCGGGAGGCTCGCCGCCCTCATCCGCGAGCCAGGTATCGAACTGGAGGTGCCGGCAACCGAGAAAATCCCACATTCGGAGATCGGCAGGCTCGGGAGGAGGAGGCGGCGGCTCGACCTCCCGGAATCGGAACCAGATCGAGACCCAGACGAAGACGACCGACAGTCCGGCCACCGCCATCCATCGTTTTGTCCTCAGTTCGCACCTCCGGCCCTGCCAGAATCGCCGCGGCAACCTAGTGTCGCCCTTGCCGCCACGCACAGTTTTGTCGTCCGGCGCCGGCGACGGTAGAATGTCCCCGCGATTCCCCGCCGTTTCCCCCCAACCGCGAGTACGCGGAAGTCGAGGCCTGCGTGGCGTCCCCGCCCGGGAAGATCCGGAACATTGCGATCATCGCCCACGTCGATCACGGGAAGACGACGCTCGTCGACCACATGCTGCGGCAGGCGGGCGCCTTCCAGTCGCATGAGCGGGTCGAGGAACGCGTCATGGACTCGAACCCGCTGGAGCGCGAGCGCGGCATCACGATCCTGTCCAAGAACACGGCCGTGCGCTGGGGCGAGACGAGGATCAACATCGTCGACACGCCCGGCCACGCGGACTTCGGCGGTGAGGTCGAGCGCATCCTCCGGATGGTGGACGGCGTGCTCCTCCTCGTGGACGCGGCCGAGGGGCCGATGCCGCAGACGCGCTTCGTCACGCGGAAGGCCCTCGCGCTGGGGCTCGCGCCCGTGGTGGTGATCAACAAGGTGGACCGGCCCGACCAGCGCGCCGCCGAAGTGCACGACGATGTGCTGGAACTGTTTCTGGAGTTGGACGCCACCGAAGCCCAGCTCGACGCCCCGTTCCTCTACGCGAGCGCGCGCGAGGGCTGGGCATCGCCGGACAGCGAGGCGCGCGGCGGAGACCTGAAGCCGTTGTTCGAGACGATCGTCGAGGCGGTTTTCTCCCCCGCCGGCGACCCCGAGGGACCGTTCCAGATGCTGGCCTCCACGCTGGATCACTCAAGCTACGTGGGGCGGATCGCGATCGGCCGCATCGAGCGGGGCGTGGTGGCCGAGGGGGACGGGGTCGTGCTCCTTCCGCTCGGAGAGCCCGGGGCCGTGCCCGCGGACGAGGCGCTCCCGGCCCGGGTGCTCAAGATCTACGGCTTCGACGGGCTGAAGCGGGTCGAAACGCCCCGCGCGAGCGCCGGCGACATCGTGGCGCTGGCGGGACTCGAAGGCGTGGAGATCGGCCAGACGATCACGGACCCCGACCACCGGGAGCGCCTCCGGGGGATCGCCGTCGAACGGCCCACGCTCGCGGTGGACTTCCGGGTCAACGACGCCCCCTTCGCCGGACGGACGGGCAAGTACATCACCACCCGGCAACTGCGCCAGCGCCTCTTCCGGGAACTGGAGCGGAACGTCGCCCTTCGCGTGGAGCCGACGGAGTCGCCCGACACCTTCTCCGTCTCGGGCCGCGGGGAACTCCACCTCACGATCCTCATGGAGACGATGCGGCGGGAGGGGTACGAGTTCTCCGTCTCGCGCCCCCGCGTCATTCTGCGCGAGGGACCCGACGGCGAGATCCTCGAGCCGTACGAGGAGGCCGTGATCGAGGTCCCGTCCGGGATGGTCGGCGTGGTGATGGAGAAGATGGGGAGCCGGCGGGCCGAACTCCTTTCGATGCGGCCGACGGACCAGGGCCCGGTGCGCCTCGACTTCAAACTCCCGTCGCGCGGGCTGTTCGGGTACCGCTCCGAGTTCCTCACCGACACACGCGGCGAGGGCCAGTTGCACCACCGCTTCCTCGAATACGGCCCCCGGGCCGGACACCTCGAACACCGGCGCCGCGGGGTGCTCGTCGCGGACCGTCCGGGAACGTCGGTCTCATTCGCCCTCTTCAACCTGCAGGAGCGCGCCGAGATGCTGATCGGCCCGGGCGTCGAGGTCTACAGCGGGATGATCGTGGGCGAGCACGTCCGCTCCGGCGATCTCGAGGTCAACGTGTCGAAGGGCAAGAAGCTCACGAACATGCGCGCCGCCGCCGCGGACGAGAACGTGCGCCTCGAGCCGCCGCGCGAACTGACGCTCGAACTCGCCCTCGAGTTCATCAACGACGACGAGTTGATCGAGGTCACGCCCGACGCGATCCGCCTCCGCAAGCGCAGGCTCGACCCGATCGAGCGCAAGAAGGCGATGCGCCGCGCCGCCGCGGAGGCGAGAGGCGACTGACGCCCGCGGCTACGTAGTTCCTCGTGCCTGCCGGGCGTTCCGGGCGTGGAGGGCGAGGACCGCGGCTGCCAGCAGCACCCCCGAGATCCTGGCCGCGGCGTTCGGGACCAGGATGAGGGCGCCCGCGAGCGCGAACAGCGCGCGTTCGGCGACGCTACACGCGGCCACCGCGAAACCCTCGATCGCATATGCGACGGCCGACACCAGCGCCACCGTGCAGACGATGGCGAAGACGAAGTCCGTCACGGCGGTGCCCTCCACGAGGATCAGCGCCGAGTAGGCCATCATCGCGGGCACGATGAAGAAGCCGAGGGAGAGTTTCACGGCCTGGGTCGCCGTCCGCATGGGCGCCGAACCCGCCACCCCCGCCCCCGCGAAGGCGGCGAGCGCGATGGGCGGCGTCACATTCGACGTCTGCGAGAGCCAGAAGATGATCATGTGCGCGACGAGGAGGGAGAGCCCCAGCCCCTCGAGCGCCGGCGCGGCCATGACCGAGATCACGATGTAAGCCGCAGTCACCGGCAGTCCCATCCCGAGGACGAGCGCCGCGATGGCGATGAAGATGAGCGCGAGCCAGAGCAGCCCGCCAGCCGCCTGTACGACGGACTCGGTGAACTGGAGGCCGATCCCGGTCTGGCCGATCACGCCCACGACGATCCCGGCGGTCGCGCAGGCGAGCGAGATCGGCAGCGCCAGCACGGCGCCCGTCCGCAGCCCCTGGAGGATCGTGCGCCAGCCGACCCGCGTCCGCTTCCGCGCCATCCCCGTGACGACGACCGCGAGGCACCCCACCGCCCCCACGAGCGGCGGCGAGTAGTTGAGGAGGAGGAGCGCGACCACGAGCCCGAGCGGAAGCAGGAAGTGGACGCCCTCGCGCAGCGTGCGCCGCACCGGCGGCGGGTTCTTCATCCCCCGCAGCCCCAGTTTCAGGGCCATGAGGTGGACGAAGAGGAGCGTGCACCCGAAATAGAGGATCGCGGGCGCGATCGAGAGCGCCACGATCTCCCGGTACGGCGTGTTCGTGAAGTCCGCCATGATGAAAGCGCCGGCACCCATGATCGGCGGCATGATCTGGCCGCCCGTGGAGGCGGCCGCCTCGATCCCGCCCGCCTGTTCGGGACGGTAGCCGAGCTTCTTCATCATCGGGATCGTGAGCGCGCCCGTCGTCACCGTGTTCGCGATCGCCGAGCCGGAGATCGACCCCATCGCCGCGGAGGCGATGACGCTCGCCTTGGCCGGCCCGCCCCGGAACCGGCCCGCGGCGGCGAAGGCGAGATCGATGAAGAAGCGCCCCGCGCCCGTCACCTCGAGGAACGCGCCGAAGAGGACGAAGATGAACACGGTCCCCGCCGCGATCCCGAGCGGCGTCCCGAACAGGCCCGCCCCCGTGAAGATCTGGAAGCGGAGGATGCGCTCGAGGGTGAAGCCCCGATTCGCGATGACGTCCGGCAGCAGATCCCCGAACCCCGCGTAGAGGAGGAAGACGAGACCCACGGCGACCATCACCCAGCCCACGGCGCGGCGCGTCGCCTCGAAGAGGAGGATGACGAACACCAGGCCCGCGACCAGGTCGTGCGTCGTGAGCCCGTACAGGATGTGGTCGACCCCGCGATAGTCGAAGCCCACGATGACCCACCCGCAGTAGAGGGCGACGAGCGCCAGGGCGGCGTCGAGCCACAGGCTCCAGCGGGGCGCGGGCCCCTCGCCCGTCCACGAGGGCTTGGCGAGGAAGGTGAGGACGACGACCCAGGCGAGGTGGATCGGCCGTCCGAGCGTGGCCGAGAGCGTGCCGGTCGTGCTCTGCCAGAGCTGGAAGAGGGAGAGCCCCACCGCGAGGGCGAAGAGGATGCGCCGCCACGGCGGCCGCGCGGTCGTCAACGCTCCGCGGGTTCCAGAACTTCGTCGAAGTAGCGCCGGGCGCCGGCGTGGAGCGGGAAGTCGCCCACGTCGCGCGCCGAGGGCGGCGTGATGAAGCTCGCCACTCCGGAGATGTTCTCGAGATCCTCGCGGCGCTCGAGCATCGTGCGCGTGAGGTCGTAGGCGAGTCCCGCCTCCATCGCGCGATGGACGACGATCAGGTTCCAGAGCGTCGGCGTGAGCACCGGCTGGTCGACGCCCCGGTAGACCCCGGGCGGCACGCGGAAGCCGCTGTAGGCGGGCTCGGACCGGATGATCGTCGCGATCTCATCCTCCGAGAAGGGGACGAGGACCATGTCCCGGGAGACGCCGATCTCGACCACGGCGGGCATCCCCAGGCCGCCCGCGATGAATCCGGCGTCCAGCGTCCCGTCCTTGAGCCCGTTCGACATCTGCGCGTAGTTGAGCTGCCGGACGGTGAAGTCGGACTCCCCAATCCCCATCGCCTCGAGCACGTTCCAGGCGGTGACCGCGTTCCCCGAGCCCGGCGGGCCGACGGACACGCGGCGCCCGCGGAGGTCCTGCACGGATTCGATCCCCGTGCTCCGGATCGTCACGAGGTGCACGACGTTGGGATAGAGCTTTCCGAGAGAGGCGAGCGGCATGGGCTCCGGGAAGCGCCCGCGACCGGCCAGCGCCGCGGCGAGGGCGTCCGCCTGCGTGAAGCCGACCTCGCTCTCCCCCTTGGCGACCTGGATGAGGTTCGTCACGGAACCGGCGGTCGTCTCCGCCTTCATGTTCACGCCGTCGACGTGCCGCGACCAGATGGAGGCGAGGCCGCCCCCGAGCGGATAGTAGAGGCCGTTCGTGTTGCCCGTGGCGATGGAGAGCGTCCGCTGCCCCTCGCCCCCGCAACCCACGGCGCTGGCGGCCGCTGCGATGCAGATCAGGGCTGGGCGTACGGCTCTGTTGAAGGCCCCTTCCGGCATGGTCGGCCCCTTCCGTCGTCAAGTGGCCGGGAGGTTAGCCCTGCTCTCGCTCGATATCCAGCGTGCGACGGGCGTCACCTCGGCGCGCGCGGACCAGGGCGACGAGGGCGAAGGCGGCGGCGGAGACGATGAGGCCGATGAGGGTGCGGTCGAGCAGGGCCGGCGCGTCGGCGGGGGCGAAGATGTGCACGGCGCCCAGCGCGGCGAGGCCGGCGCCGATGGCGGCCAGCGCTTCGGGCACGCCGGCGCGCCGCGAGTGCAGGCCGGCGGCCACGGGCACGAACAGGCTCACGCTCAGGATCGAGTAGAAGATCGTGAGCGAGGCGATCACGCTTTCGAGCCAGAGTGCGAGCAGCACGCCCAGCGTCCCCCCGGCGATGGCGGCGCCCCGCGCCACCCGCAGCACCTGCCGGCTCGTCGCCTCGGGTCTCAGGAATCCCTTGTAGAGGTCCTTCGAGAGGGAGGTCGAGAGCATGAACAGCCCGGCGTCGGCCGAACTCACCTCGGCGGAGAACACCGCGGCGAGGCCGAGGAGCCCCAGCGCGGGCGGCAGCGCGGTGGCGAGGAGCATGGGCAGCGCCTGCTCGCGGCTCGCGAGCGCGGGGTCGTAGACGCGGGCGATCATGCCGAGCACCGTCGGCGCGAAGGCGAACAGCACGAGCCCGACGCCGGCGGCGAGGAGTCCGATCCGGATCGCCCGGGGACCCGTCGCGCCGTAGACCTTCTGCACGAGCCCCGGGGAGATGATGAAGGCGGGCGCCAGGAGGGCGATGTAGACCCAGCCGGACCCCCCGCCCTGCCACAGATTCAGGTAGTCCGGCGACGTGCGCGCGGCGGTGGCCTCGATCGCGGCCCAGCCGCCGATGTCGGACAGCGCCCACGGGATCGCGACCGCGAACCCGGCGAGCAGCACGACGAGCTGGACCAGGTTCACCCAGGCCGACGCCACGAGGCCGCCGGCGCTGAAGTAGACGATGACGACGATCCCGCCCAGGAGCGCGCCGATCCAGCGGGGGGTTCCGGCGACGACCGAGACGATCTCGGCCATGGCGATGAGCTGCCCGGACACGATGGTGAGGGTGGCGAACCAGAGCAGGACGGCGATCAGCAGCCGCACGGAGCGGCCGTACCGCAGGTCCAGGTAGTCCCCCATCGTGAGAAGCCCGTGGCGCGCGGCCACCTTCCAGATACGCGGCCCGACCCAGAGGGCGAGCAGGATCGTCCCGATGCCGGCCGAGCCGACCCACCACCACGCGCTCAGCCCGTCCCGGTAGCCGAGCCCCGCCGCGCCCACCGTCGTGCCCGCCCCGAGGTTGGCGGCCAGCACGGTGGCGAAGAGCAGCACCGGCCCGAGCTTGCGGTCCGCCACGAAGAAGCTCCCCGCCGCGGCGACTCGGCGCCCGATCCACGCCCCCAGCGCAACGAGCCCCGCAGCATACGCGAGAAGGACCCAGAGGCCGGTAGTCACGGGGTCGCCGGCGACGCGCTCACCAGGCCGCGTTCAATCAGTTGCCGGTGTCCGTCAGGTCGGACACGGAGGGGAGGCCGGTGAGGCCGGTGGCGGTGCGGACGGCGCGCAGGATCGCTTCGGCGACCATGTCGGCGGCGAGCGCGCCGATCCGCGCCACGCCTGCGTCGTCCGTGTGCGTGCCGGTGGCAAGGCCGAACAGGGTGTCGCCGTCGCTCGGAGTGTGCGCCGGGTAGATGGCCCGGGCGAGCCCGTCGTGCGCCATCTGGGCGACCTTCGTGATCTCGGCTTTCGAGAGGCGCGCGTTCGTCGCCACGACGCCGATAGTCGTGTTCTCGACGGAAGCGTCGTCCGGCACGTCGCCCGGCGGCCGCGCCTCGCCCTCCCGGATCAGCGCGCGGGCGTCCGCGAAACCCGTCCCGTCCTCGGTGCGGACGCCGGCCACGACCTCGCCCGTGGCCGGATCGATCACGTCTCCGACCGCATTGACCGCCACGACCGCGGCCACCGTGAGACCGTCCTCGAGGGTGATCGAGGCGGTGCCGATCCCGCCCTTCATCGCGCGGCCCCGGCCGCGGAGCTTCCCTACCGTCGCCCCGGCCCCCGCGCCGACGCTGCCCTCGGCCGGGGGATCCGCGCTCGCCGCACGGGCGGCCTCGTAACCGCATTCCGGCCCCGGCCGAACGGACCCGCCGCCGATGCCGAGATCGAACAGGATCGCCGCCGCGACGATCGGGACGACATGGTCCCCCGCCCGATACCCGATCCCGCGCTCCTCGAGATAGCGGACCACGCCCGACGCCGCGTCGAGCCCGAACGCGCTCCCGCCCGAGAGCACGATGGCGTGGGCTTCCTGCACGCTGTTCACCGGATCGAGGAGGGCGATCTCCCGCGTCCCCGGCGCCCCGCCCCGCACGTCGACGCCCGCCACGGCGCCGCCCTCGGCGAGGACGACCGTACAGCCCGTGGGCCGCTCCTCCAGCGTGAAGTGCCCCAGCGCGAGACCCTCGATCGCCGTGATCCCACCCCCCGCCGAATCCGCTGTCTCCTGCGCCACACACCCTCCCGCCGCGAGAAACCCGCCCAGCACGCCGGCCGCCACGAGCGCGACGCCCCGCGCAGAGCGCGGCCCCGGAAGCTCCGGTCTCATCCGCACCGCCATCGGACGGCCATGCTATCCGGCGAACTCGTACACGAGGCTCTCCCCGGGTAGACCCTCGACTCGCAGCACGACCGTGCCGGGTCCGGGTCCGTAGAACTGCTGGTAGCGCGTTCTGACCAGGTCGAGGTCGAAGACGCGAGTGTCGGTCACCCAGCGCTCGCACGGATCGCCGTTCGCCTCATGGACGAGTTCCGCGGCAAGCTGCACCGGGTCCGACTCCATGAACGATTCCGAGATCACCACCGTGAAGATGTGCCTCCGGAAACCGCCCGCGTACGAGACTTCGACGGTCAACCCGTGTCCGTCCACCGAGGCCGAGTTCGCGACGTAATGATCGTCCCCCCAGTCGCCGCTCCCCGCCAGAACCACGTTGTTCTCCGGCACATCCGGCCCCAGCCCCGACTCGCCGCACCCCGGCACGACAAGGAGTCCGAGCAGTAGCGGAACCGAGACCCTCCCCCGAACAGAAAAAGCCGAGAAACCCGCAGTCGACAGTGTCATGTGAGCAATGTAGCACCGCCCCCCCGGCGGCGGATCGGCCACGGCCGGTAATTCCCTACTCGCCGGCGGAGCGGGGCAGAACACAAGTGCTTGCAAGCATGATCAGCCAGGACCAACTTCTTCGTGTCGACAACCTGCTTCGAGGAGTGGAACCCCCGCCGACGAGACGAGACCTTCGGAAGTCTTCGAGAGGTACTTCGGGACCGAGTACGGGGTCGAGTTGCCTGAGCCTTCTCGCTACGGATACAAGCCGGTCGTGTTCGAGGACGAGTGCGGCGGTGAAGCTTCAGGCAGCCCTTCGGCAGCCCGTGGCCGCAGCCGTTAAGCGCGGAGTTCGGGGCGGTTGCGGTAGTCTTCGAGGGCCTCGGGGTTGGCGAGGGCCTCGACGTTCTTCACGGACTCTCCCAGTACGACGGCGCGCACGGCGAGTTCCGAGATCTTGGCGCTCTTCGTGCGCGGGATGTCCGCCACCTGCAGTATCCGCGCCGGGACGTGGCGGGGCGAGGCGTTCTCCCGGATCTCCCCCCGGATCCGCGACTCCAGGTCCTCGTCCAGGCTCCGGCCCTCCGCGAGCCGCACGAAGAGGACGACGCGCGTGTCGTTCTCCCACGGCTGCCCGATGACGATGGATTCCAGCACCTCCGGCATCCGGTCCACCAGCCGGTAGATCTCCGCCGTCCCGATCCGCACGCCGCCCGCGTTCAGCGTCGCGTCGGAGCGGCCGTAGATCACCGCGCCGCCGTGTTCCGTCCACTCCATCCAGTCGCCGTGCCGCCAGACGTTGGGATACATGTCGAAGTACGCCGCGTGGAAGCGGCTCCCGTCGTCGTCTCCCCAGAACCCCGTCGGCACCGACGGGAAGGGCGACTTGCAGACGAGTTCCCCCTTCCCCGCCGGCATCGACCGCCCCTCCTCATCCCACACATCCACGTCCATGCCCAGCGACGGCGCCTGGATCTCGCCCCTCCACACAGGGAGGAGCGGGTGCCCGACCACGAACCCCGCGCACAGGTCCGTCCCGCCCGAAATCGAGGCGAGGTGGACGTCGGGCTTCACGTCCCGGTACACGTAGTCGAACCCCTCCGGGACGAGGGGAGAACCCGTGGAGAGCATCGTCCGCACCGAGGAGAGATCGTGCGTCTCCCGCGGCCGGAGCCCCTCCTTCCCGAGCGCGTCGATGAACTTCGCGGACACGCCGAGCTGCGTCATGCGCACTTCGTCCGCGTAGTCGAACAGGACGTGCGGCCCGGGGTGGAAGGGCGAGCCGTCGTACAGGACCGCCGTCGCCTCGCTCGCGAGCGTCGACGAAAGCCAGTTCCACATCATCCACCCGCAGGTCGTGTAGTAGAAGGCGCGGTCGCCCGGCCGGATGTCCGCGTGCAGCCGGTGCTCCTTCAGGTGAGTGAGGAGGATGCCGCCCGCCCCGTGCACGATGCACTTCGGGACGCCGGTCGTACCGGAGGAGAAGAGGATGTAGAGGGGATGGTCGAACGGGAGCCGCCGGAACTCGATCTCCCGCGGGCTCCACGGGTCGATGAAGTCGTCGAACAGGACGCCGCCCGGGATCGCCGAGACGTCGGGATCCGGCTCGGTGTGGGGGACGATGATGACGCGCTCCACGGAGGGGAGGCGCCGCACGATCTCCGGCAGGCGGTCGAGGCTCGAGTACCGCTTCCCTTGCCAGAAGTAGCCGTCGGCCGCGAGGAGGACGCGCGGTTCGATCTGCCCGAAGCGGTCGAGCACGCCCTGCACGCCGAAATCGGGCGAGGCGGTGGAGATCGTGGCCCCGAGGCTCGCCGAGGCGAGCATGTAGACGATGGACTCCGGCATGTTGGGCACGTAGCCGGCCACGCGGTCGCCCGGCTCGATCCCGAGCGCGTCCAGGGCCCGGGCGAGGCGCGACGTCTTGTCGTACAGCTCAGCCCAGGAGAGGTCGCGGCGGACGCGGTCCTCGGCCCGGAAGAGGAGGGCCGGGCCGTCGTCCCGGCGCCGCAGCAGGTTCTCCGCGTAGTTCAGCCGCGCGTCCGGATACCAGCGCGCCCCCGGCAGGCGGTCGAAGTCGACGACCACGCGCTCGCCCCGCTCGCCGATGACGCCGCAGAAGTCCCACACCGCGTTCCAGAACGCCTCGGGCTCGCGGATCGACCAGCGCCACAGCGCCTCCGGAGAGTCGGTCGCCGCCCCGCACGTCTCGTTCGCGTAGCGCGTGAAGCGCGCCATGTTCGTCGTCGCGGCGAAGTCGGGATCCGGCGCCCATAGCGGCCCGCTCGCGCCCGTCACGCCCGGCTGACTCCTCGCCCGCGACGCCGTCATGCCCGTTCCTCCGACACCCGCCAGTACCGGAAGGCGGTCGGCATGAGCTGCCAGAGGAGCCACGCGAAGAAGACCAGCGACAGCGTGCCGAAGACCGCGAACCCGATCCCGCTCCAGGCCGACACCCAGTCCGGCGGCACGTAGGTCTCGCCGGGCGCGTGCACCGCCCGCGTCACGCCGACGGCCGTCCCCACGACGTGCAGCCAGAGCACGAGCGCCGCCACCGAGACGTTCAGCCCGATGAGACTCCAGCGCATGGCCGGCGTGTGGAGCGTGTCCCAGGCGTCCTCCCCCTCGCGGGCCTGGAAGTGCTCGCTGAGGATCCAGATCGCCGCCCCCAGCAGGATCATCGTGTCGATGCCGATCATCGCCCCCATCGCGTGTCCCGTGACGACGTACGTCCCGTGAATCACCGCGTTCAGCGGCGGAATCGAGATGAGGATCGCGCCGAACAGGATCCCGCACGTCCACCACTTCGCCGCCGCGAACGAGCCGCGGGCCGCGCAGAACGCCGTGTCGCTCGGCGTCCGCAGCGCCCGCCACAGGTCGAACATGGCCCGCGCGAGCACGATGATCTCCATCATGCTCACGACGAAGGCGATCCACTTCACCGACTCCCGCCCCGGCAGATGATAGGTGTGGTGCGCGAAGTTCGTGAACGAGTTGAGCAGCCCCACCGCGAACAGCATGTAGGCGGTCGTCGAGCGCCCGTAGGAGGGATCCCCCGAGATCCGCTCGCCCAGGTAGATCACCGAGCCGTAGACGAAGAGGTTGAAGCTGCCGACGAGGGTGCCCGTCGCCTTCCACTGGATCCGCATGTCCTGCACCGGATCCCCGAAGATCCCCGGGATCAGCCACATGTGCTGTTCCACGAAGGTGACGATGAAGAAGAGCATCCCCACGCCCCACATCGTCACGTAGACGGGCCGCTCCCAGAACCGCTTCCCGGCGAGGCGGAAGAAGTTCCACGCGTAGCAGATCCAGCCCGCGAGGATGAGGAGGGAGAAGAAGGGGTGGAAGCCGACGTATTCGCGGCCCGATCCGATCCCGAGGCCGAGCGTGAGGAGGATCCCGAGGCCGGCGGCCGCCCAGGTCAGGACCTGGATGCGGAGGCGCCAGCGGTCGCCCATCGTGGGCGGACCCTCGTCCTGGAGGAAGCGGTACACGACGGCGACGCCGCCGAGGAAGACCCACGCGGAGGCGAAGACCGTGTGGATCGGCCGCAGTTGGCGCAGGTCGAGGCCGATCTGCTGGAACCACGGGGCGAGCGACGGCACCGAGTAGAACGCCGCGAGGATGCCGCCCACGAGCGTGATCGCGATCGCGATGAGCCCGCCGCGGAGGAACGTCAGCACGGCGAACTGGTGCGCCGGGTGGCCGGCCCCGAAGGGCTTCACGGGTACTCCCACCACGGCAGCGCGCCCCAGTCGAGGCGTCGGCCCGCCGCGAGCGCCTCCGTCGCTGCCTCCAGTTGCTCGCGGTTGGCCGCCAGGAACTCGAGGAACGCGGTGAGCGCGGCCCGGTCGGCGTCGTCGAGCGGCGGCACGGGCGGCGGCATGCCCAGCAGGGGACGGCCCTCCGCGAGCACCCGGTCGAGCGAGTCGGGCGCGAGCGACCCGGCGACGAGCGACAGGTCGGGCGCCCCGACGGGCGAGTCGCGGAACGGGAAGTGGCACGCGCTGCACGGCCGGATGCGGTAGGCCTCGAACCCGGCGGCGACTGCGGCCAGATCCTGATCCGGCCCGCCGGCCGATCCCGCGCCACCGGGCGTCCCGGCCCCGAGCGCCGCCTCGACCGCGCGCTCGAACGCCGCCTGCGCCCCGGCGCCCTCCCCCGGCGTCCCCATCCGCAGCTCGCCGCGGCCGATCTCCGGCCGATCCATCTCCCGCAGGAAGGCCGCCATCGCCGCCGACTCCCCGTCGCTGAACCCGAGCGGCGGCATCTGCCCGCTCCCCACCGTCAACAACGAAACGAGCCGGGTCGAATCAACCCGGCTCGCGGCGTTCGTCAGATCCGGCCCGAGGAATCCCCCCTGACCGTAGAACTGGTGACAGGTTTGACAGGCATGCGCCTGCCAGAGCGCACGCCCCTCGCGCGCCGCCTCCGACAGCGGCTCGCTGCGCACGTCCGAATACACCAGCCCCGTCTGGACTCCGAAGGAGAGCACCAGCACGGCCAACAGCAGCTTTTTCCGGGCCGGTGTGAACATGGGAGGCGTTCGAGGGGGTTGAAGTTTGCGTTGTCTCGGGCCCGTGGATGATCTTTGTTGAGGGCGAGGGTCGTCAAGCACGCGCGCGGCACAGCCCCTCGCCATGGGAGCATGCTCGGCAACCCATTCAAACGGAGGGCACGATGCTGCTCAAGATCGAAGAAGGAGGCCGAATCACGCTCCCGGCTGAAGTACTGGAATCGCTCGGCGCCCAGCCCCATGACCCGGTACTACGCGATTGACACGTCCGTGCTGGTGCGCCAACTGACGGCCACCGTCCCCCGCGGCCGGCTGCTCTGAATAAGCGCCTCCCGACGTTCCCGCGGGGCTGTATTCCACAGAACGCTCGTGTCTTCCAGTCGAGTC